>CAZNCE010000246.1:0-3894 GCA_964571285.1 uncultured Nocardioidaceae bacterium
GGAGTAGAAGTCGACGTTGGGGTAGAGCTTGCGCGAGACGAAGTAGTCGTCCTCCAGCGCGATCTTCTCCAGCTCCTGGGCGATCTTGAGCAGCGGGTTGACGCCGGTGACCTCGAACACGTCATCGGTCGCCTTCTTGATGATCTTGGCCCGCGGGTCGTAGTTCTTGTAGACCCGGTGACCGAAGCCCATCAACCGTTCCTTGCCGGCTTTCACACCCTCGATGAAGTCGGGGATCTGGTCCACGGAGCCGATCCGGCGCAGCATCCGCAGCACCGCCTCGTTCGCACCACCGTGCAGCGGCCCGAACAGCGCTCCGATGCCCGCCGCGATCGCGGAGTACGGGTCGACCTCGCTGGAGCCCACCGAGCGGACCGCGTTGGTGGAGCAGTTCTGCTCATGGTCGGCGTGCAGGATGAACAGCACTTCCAGCGCCCGGCTGACCCGCTCGTCGGCGTCGAAGCGCCGCTCGCTCATCTTGAACAGCATCGCAAGGAAGTTCTGCGTGTACGAGAGTTCGTTCTCGGGGTAGACGTAGGGCTTGCCCTGCGCGTGCCGGAACGCGAACGCGCCGAGCGTGGGCATCTTCGCGATCAGCCGCACCAGCTGCATGTGCCGGTTCTCCGGGTCCCGGATGTTGCGGGACTCGGGGTAGAACGTGGACAGCGCGCCGACGGCCGCCAGCAGCATGCCCATCGGGTGCGCGTCGTAGCGGAACCCCTGCATGAACGTCTTGATGTTCTCGTGCACGAACGTGTGGTAGGTGATCTCGTGCGTCCACGCGTCGTACTGCTCTTTGGTGGGAAGCTCACCGTGGATGAGGAGGTAGGCCACCTCCAGGTAGTCCGAGTGCTCGGCCAACTGCTCGATGGGGTAGCCGCGGTACTCGAGAATGCCCCGTTCGCCGTCGATATAGGTGATCGCGCTGCGACACGACGCGGTGTTGATGAACCCCGGGTCGTACACCGCCAAGCCCGGTTCGTCCTCCGTGGTCCGAATCTTGCCGAATTCCGCTGCCCGGACCGTCCCGTCGACGATCGGTACTTCGTACTCCTGTCCCGTCCGGTTGTCCCGTACGGTGAGAGTCTCGGCTCCTGCAGCGGCGTTCGCCGTCTCTTCGGACACGTCGGCTCCTCACGGTGGTGGGTAGACTCTGCCCCAACTTAAGCCCTGCGCGCCCGACGTGGGAATCCGGGTGTGCACCGTTTTGACCCTCGGACACCCGCGCGGGTACTCTTGAGGGTCGCTGCGCCTGAACGCGGGACGGCCCTCGGGCCGCCGCGTCGACGCCGCGACCAGCGGGTACGTCCGACGTCCCGCGTCCTCCCGACACCGATCGACGAACGAGGTCCGCAGACCGTGCGCACGTACAGCCCGAAGGCCGGCGACATCCAGCGTGAGTGGCATGTCATCGACGCCCGTGACGTCGTCCTGGGACGGCTCGCCGTCCAGGTCGCCACGCTGCTTCGCGGGAAGCACAAGCCCACGTTCGCCCCGCACGTGGACTGCGGCGACTTCGTCATCGTGGTCAACGCCGACAAGGTGTCGCTGTCGGGCAACAAGCGTGCGGACAAGCTGGCCTACCGGCACTCCGGTTACCCGGGCGGCCTCAAGTCCATCAGCATCGGCGCACTGCTGGAGAAGGACCCGCGGCGCGCCATCGAGAAGGCCGTCTGGGGGATGCTGCCCAAGAACAAGCTCGGCCGCCAGATGATGCGCAAGCTGAAGGTGTACGCCGGACCTGAGCACCCTCATCAGGCGCAGCAGCCCAAGACGTTCGAGATCACCCAGGTCGCCCAGCAGTGAGCCGGCGGATCGGCCCGTCGGCCAGCGCGGCACCGAAGCGCCATTTTCGTGAAGTGAGGATCATCTGTGGCTGAGCCCACCGCCGAGACCACCGGCCCCGAGAGCACGGTTGCCAGCACCCCGCCCAGCGCGGGCGAGACGAGCACCGTCGCCTACAGCTCCGAGAGCGCCGGCCCGACCGACACCGCGGCCCGCTCGGCGATCATCGGGCCCGGCAGCGCGACCGGCCGACGCAAGCAGGCCATCGCCCGGGTCCGGCTCGTGCCGGGCTCCGGCCAGTGGACCGTCAACGGCCGCCCGCTCGACGCGTACTTCCCCAACAAGGTGCACCAGCAGCAGGTCAACGAGCCGTTCGTGCTGACCAACGCTGTCGGCGCGTACGACGTGATCGCCCGGGTGCAGGGTGGCGGTCCCACCGGACAGGCGGGTGCGCTGCAGCTGGGCGTGGCACGTGCGCTGAACGAGGTCGACGCCGAGGGCAACCGCCCGGCGCTGAAGTCGGCCGGCATGCTCACCCGGGACGCCCGGGTTAAGGAGCGCAAGAAGGCGGGACTCAAGAAGGCCCGCAAGGCTCCGCAGTACTCCAAGCGCTGACCGGTCGCGGCATGGGCCGGCTGTTCGGCACCGATGGAGTGCGCGGCCTCGCCAACCGCGACCTCACCGCCGAGCTGGCGCTGGACCTGTCCGTCGCCGCCGCCCATGTGCTCGCCGAGGCGGGTGAGTTCCAGGGCCATCGACCGATGGCCGTGGTGGGTCGCGATCCCCGTGCGTCCGGAGAGTTCCTGGAGGCGGCCGTGGTCGCCGGCCTGGCTTCGGCGGGTGTTGAGGTTTCCCGGCTCGGCGTGCTGCCGACTCCCGCGGTGGCGTACCTGACCGCCGATCTCGGTGCCGACCTCGGCGTGGTGCTGTCCGCGAGTCACAACCCGATGCCAGACAACGGGATCAAGTTCTTCGCCCGCGGTGGCCACAAGCTCGGCGATGCGCTCGAGGACAGCGTGGAGCAGCGGCTGCGGGCGCCCTGGGAGCGCCCGATCGGCGCCGAGGTCGGCCGGGTGCGGGATGCTCCGGAGGCGGGAGCCCGCTATGTGGAGCACCTGCTCGGCACCCTGCCGGCCCGGCTGGACCGGATCCGGGTCGTGGTCGACGGCGCCAACGGCGCTGCCTCCCGAGTAGGCCCTGCCGCGTTCCGGGCGGCCGGTGCCACCGTGACCGCGATCAACTGCACCCCCGACGGGTTGAACATCAACAACGACTGTGGTTCCACGCACCTGGCGCCGCTGCAGGCCGCGGTGCTCGAGGCGGGCGCGGACCTGGGCGTCGCGTTCGACGGCGACGCGGACCGCTGCCTGGCCGTGGACGCCGCCGGACAGGTCGTCGACGGCGATCAGATCCTGGCGGTGCTGGCGCTCGCGCTGCGCGACCGCAGCCTGTTGCGCGGCCAGACCGTGGTGGGCACCGTGATGAGCAACCTGGGGTTCGTGCAGGCGATGCTGCGTGAGCAGATCGCGGTCAAGCAGACCAAGGTAGGGGACCGGTACGTCCTGGAGGCGATGCACGCCGGGTCGTACGCGCTCGGTGGTGAGCAGTCGGGGCACGTGATCATGGCCGACCACGCCACCACCGGTGACGGCGTGCTCACCGCGCTGCAACTGGCCGCCCGGGTCGCCGAGACCGGCAAGCCGCTGGCCGAGCTGGCCGCGGTGATGACCCGGCTGCCGCAGACGCTGGTGAACGTCGCCGGCGTGGACAAGTCCCGGGTGGACAGCGATGCCGACGTGGCGGCCGCGGTGCGGGCCGCCGAGCAGGAGCTGGGCTCGTCCGGCCGGGTGCTGCTCCGCCCGTCCGGCACCGAGCCGCTGGTGCGGGTGATGGTCGAGGCCGAGTCCGCCGAGCGGGCCGAGCAGGTGGCGGCGTCGCTGGCCGACACGGTGCGCCGCGCGCTGGCGCTGTCCTAGCCTGCGGCTGTTTGCGTGGCGCGTTCCGGTTGGTGGCTAGGTCCACCGTGGCGCGTTGAGCAGGCTGGCGGGTGCACCGTGGCGGGTTGAGCAGGCTGTCGGGTGCACGGTGGCGGGTTGAGCAGGCTGTCGG
>CAZNCE010000247.1:0-3865 GCA_964571285.1 uncultured Nocardioidaceae bacterium
AGCGCGGGCTCGGCACGAACAGGGATGTGCTACGCCAGCGACTCGACCCAGGCCTGGTGCAGCCCGGAGAATCTGCCGATGCCGCCGGCGATCAGGTCCGCGGGGGCGCCGTCCTCCACCACCTCGCCGTGCTCGAGCACCAGCACCCGGTCGGCGATCTCCACGGTGGACAGTCGGTGCGCGATGATCAGCGCGGTCCGGTCGGCCAGGATCGTGCGCAGCGCCCGCTGCACCATGCGCTCGGACGGCACGTCCAGCGACGACGTGGCCTCGTCCAGGATCAGCACCGCGGGATCGGCCAGGAAGGCCCGGGCGAACGCGACGAGTTGCCGCTGGCCGGCCGACAGCCGGCCGCTGCCGTTGCTCACCGTGGTCTGGTAGCCGTCCGGCAGCCCCTCGATGAACTCGTGCGCGCCGATCGCCCGGGCGGCCGCCTCGATCTCGGCCTGGGTGGCCTCGGGTCGCCCGAACCGGATGTTGTCGGCCACGGTGCCGGTGAACACGTAGCTCTCCTGGGTCACCATCACCACGGCGCGCCGAAGGGTCGTCTCGTCGAGGTCGCGCAGATCCACCCCGTCCAGCAGGATGCGGCCCGAGCTGGGGTCGTAGAACCGCGACATCAGCTTGGCGATCGTGGTCTTGCCCGCCCCGGTGGTCCCCACCAGCGCCACGGTCTGCCCGGCCGGAATGGCCAAGTCCAGCCCCCGCAGCACCGGCCGGTCGGCGACGTACCCGAACCGCACGCTGTCGAAGCGCACCCGTCCCTCGGCGGCCGGCAGCGGCACCGGATGCTCCGGCTCGGCTACCTCGGGCTCCTCCTCCAGCACCCCGGACAGCTTCTCCAGCGCCGCACTCGCTGCCTGGAACGAGTTGTAGAACTGCGAGATCTCCTGCATCGGCTCGAAGAACTGGCGCAGGTAGAGCAGGAACGCGGCCAGCACCCCGACCGACACCTCGCCTTGGTAGGCCAGGTAGGCGCCGTACCCCAGCACCACCGCGATCGTCACGTTGCCGATCAGCTTGATCCCCGGCATGAACACCGCGACCAGCCGGAACGACCGCAGGTTGGCCCGCCGGTAGTCGTCGTTGACCTGCTCGAAGATGTGCTGGTTCCGGGGCTCGCGCCGGAACGCCTGCACTGCGCGGATGCCGCCCATCGACTCGACGAACGACACGATGACCACGGCCACGGTCTCCCGGGTACGGCGGTACGCCTTGGTCGACTCGCGGCTGAACCACCGGGTCAGCAACAGCAGCAGCGGGAAGCAGCCGAGCGCGACCAGGCCGAGGTGCAGGTCGAGGAACAGCAGTAGCACCGCGGTGCCCACCAGCGTCAGCGCCGCGGTGACCAGCCCGTCGAACCCGGTGTTCAGCAGTTCGTAGATCGCCTCGATGTCCGAGGTCAGCCGGGAGATCACCCGCCCGGACGTGTACCGCTCGTGGAACGAGGTCGACAGCCGCTGGAAGTGGTCGAACACCCGGCGGCGCAGGTGCAGCAGGATCTGCTCGCCGATCCGGCCGGACATCATCAGGAACGCCTGCCGGGTCAGCGCCTGCGTCAACGCCAGCACCAGCACCACGCCGACGACGGTGAGCAGCACCGCGGGCCCCTCACCCGTCCGCATCGGCGGGATGCCGGCGTCGATGCCGACCTTCACCAGGTAAGGGATCGCCAGCCGCGAGGCGTTCTCGACCAGCACGATCCCCAGGACCACCCAGAGGGTACGGCGATGCGGGCGGAGCAGGTCGACGAACAGCCGCCGGGACCGGTCCCGCAGCCGCAGCGACATCGACTCCGACAGGTCGCTCTGGTCGTCGGGGCCGACGCCCCGCCAACTGTCGGTCGCCTTTTGGGGCGTACCCGCGGTGGAGGTCATGACGCGGCCTCCGCCCGGTCCGCGGGTGCGTCCAGCGCCGCGTCCTGACCGAGCAGCTCGTGGTACTCCGGGACCTCGCGCAGCAACTGCTCGTGGCTGCCGACCTGCGTGATCCGGCCGTCGTGCAGCAGCGCGACCCGGTCGGCGAGCAACACGGTCGACGCCCGGTGCGCGACCACGATCGCGGTCGTGTCGCGCAGCACCCGGCGCAGCGCCTCCTCGACCAGCGCCTCGGTGTGCACGTCCAACGCGGACAGCGTGTCGTCGAGCACCAGCACCTTCGGCCGGGCCAACACCGCGCGGGCCAAGGCGAGCCGCTGCCGCTGGCCGCCGGACAGCGACAACCCCTGCTCGCCGATCCGGGTGTTCAGGCCCCACGGCAGCTCGTGCACGAACGTGGCCTGAGCCACCTCCAGCGCAGCCCGTACCTCGTCGTCGGTGGCCTCCGGGCGGCCCAGCGTGAGGTTCTCCCGGGCACTCATCGAGAACAGCGTCGGCTCCTCGAACGCGGTCGCCACCAGCGAACGCAGCGAGGACAGCCGCAGTTCGCGGATGTCGATGCCGTCGATCGTGATCCGCCCGCCGGTCACGTCGTACAGCCGCGGCACCAGCGCGGTGAGCACGGTCTTGCCGGCCCCGGTGGCCCCGACCACCGCGACCGTCTCGCCCGGTGCGACGTCCAGGTTGACGCCCCGGAGCACGGGCTGCTCGACCGTGTCGAAGGCGAACCGCACGTCCTCGAACCGCAGCCGCCCGCTGACCTGCTGCGCGGTGACCTCACGCGGGCCGTCGGTGATCGCCGGGCTGGTGTCGAAGATCTCCATCACCCGGTCGGCCGCGGTCATCGCCTCCTGGGCCATCGCGAGGATGAAGCCGAGCGACTCGACCGGCCAGACCAGCTGCAGCATCAGCGTGATGAACGCGACCAGGGCCCCGGCGGTCAGCGCGCCGTCGCCCACCGCCAGCGCGCCCATCAGCAGCACGACGACCAGCCCGAAGTTGGGCACCACCTCCAGCAGCGTCCAGAACTTCGAGGCCAGCCGGACCTTCTCGATCGAGGTGTCGTAGACGTCCCGGGCGCCGGCGTCGAACGCGTCGTAGACGTATCGGCGGCGGCCGAACGACTTCACCACCCGGATGCCGACCGCCGACTCCTCCACCTGCGTGGCCAGGTCGCCCTGCTGGTCCTGCAGCCGCCGGGACATCACGACGTACGAGCGCTCGAACCGCAGCGACAGCCAGATGATGGGTACGGCGAGGACGGCGACCACCGCGCCGAGCGGGGCGTACAGGTGGATCATCAGCGCGACCGTGACCGCGAGCTGGACCACGTTGATGATCAGGAACAACAGCCCGAACCCCATGAACCGGCGGATGTACGACAGGTCGGTGGTGGCCCGGGACAGCAACTGCCCGCTCTGCCAGTGGCTGTGGAAGGCCATCGGCAGCGACTGCAGGTGGGCGTAGAGGTCGTTGCGGATCGCGGTCTCCATGCCGAGCACCGCGTTGGACTGCACCCAGCGGCGCCAGAACACCAGCACCGCCTCGAGCACGCCGAGGCCGAGTGCGAGCAGTGCCAGCGGCAGGATCCCGGACAGCTCGCGCTGCTCGATCGGGCCGTCGATGATCGCCTTGATCACCAGCGGGATCGCCATGCTGACGGCAACCCCGGTGACCGCGGCGAGGAGCATGATCGCCCAGCTCAGCCGGTACGGCCGCAGGTAGTGGGCTAGTCGCAGCAGGGACCGGATACCCGTCGGGCGCTGCCGGTGAGGCCCGGTGGGCTGATCGGCTGACGACATGGGGAGGGGGCCGCTCCTCGGGCACGGGGTGGACACGGGGCAGTAAGAGACAGCCTACTTTCTGCCTCTGACGGTCACGAACCGTTTTCGGTGCGGCGCATGCGGGCCCCGGGGCGGCCGCTGCGTGGCGCGTTCGTGCTGAGCGGCGAACCCCAGCGCGGCTCGGGCCGCACGTGTTTCACCAGA
>CAZNCE010000248.1:0-3829 GCA_964571285.1 uncultured Nocardioidaceae bacterium
GTGGGTGACTCGGTTGTGGGTGACTCCGCGGTGGGTGGTGCTTCGGCGGTGCCGGTCCGGCCGGGCCGCTGGGACGTGCGGCCGCGAGGCGCCAACAGGAAGGCGGCCGCGGTAATCACCGCGACAACGACCACGGCGATGATCAGGTAGACGAAGTCAGTCACGGTGGTCCATCCTCTCAGACCACTGGGCGGCTCCCCCTTCGGAGCCACCGGTGTGGGGGCCGCCGGTACGGCCGGGAGAGACGGCTCAGCGGCGCTGGCCGTGGTGCGGCGCGGCGGTCCCGTCGAGATAGTCCGAGATCCGCTCGGAGAAGTGGGCCATCCGCTCGGACAGCCAGTCGGCCCGCGGGATCGAGCGGCCCCGCGCGGTGTAGGCGACGTAGAGGACGACCAGTGCCGCCAGCGCCAGAATCACCAGCAGCGCCAGGAAGACCATCACCAGCACCAGCACCAGACCTACCCCCGGGTTTCTCCGCTCCGTGGCGCGCATCCGCGCCGTTCCTCATGGTTGCACGCGACCGGGCCGCGCCGATCGGATTTTCGTCCCCTGTGGGCAACGCCACACGCGCGTGTGCTCGACCACCCGGCCGTTCCCCCGTCCCGCTGACGAAAGCCGGGGACATCCCCCCTTTCGGATAACGGGCGACGGGGGCCGATCGTTCCGGCACCGAGCCCTACCCGCGCCGAGCCCTTCCACCGGCGGAACGACTCGGGCGGACGACTCAGGCGGACTCGGCCTCGCGGAGCCGCTGGCTGATCACCGCGGAGACGCCGTCGCCGCGCATCGACACGCCGTAGAGCGCATCGCCGACCTCCATGGTCCGCTTCTGGTGGGTAATCACGACGAGCTGGCTGTCGTCGCGCAGCTCCTCGTAGATCTCCAGCAGCCGGCCCAGGTTGGTGTCGTCCAGCGCGGCCTCGACCTCGTCCAGGATGTAGAACGGTGAGGGGCGGGCCTTGAACAGCGCGACCAGGAACGCGACCGCGACCAGGGACCGCTCCCCGCCGGACAGCAGCGACAGCCGCTTCACCTTCTTGCCCGGCGGCCGGGCCTCGACGTCGACGCCGGTGGTCAGCAGGTCGGACGGATCGGTCAGCACCAGCCGGCCCTCACCGCCGGGGAACAGCCGGGCGAACACGTCGGCGAACTCGCGGGCCACGTCCTCGTAGGCCTCGGCGAACACCTGCTCCACCCGCTCGTCCACCTCGCGGACGATGTCCATCAGGTCCCGCCGGGTCTTGCGCAGGTCCTCCAGCTGCTCGGACAAGAACTTGTGCCGTTCCTCCAGCGCGGAGAACTCCTCCAGCGCGAGCGGGTTGATCCGGCCGAGCTGGTTCAGCGCCCGCTCGGCGGCCTTCAGCCGCTTCTCCTGCTCGGCGCGCACGAACGGCACGGGGTCCGGCTCCACCTCGCGCTCCTCGCCCTGTGCCGGCGGGGACGGGGGGACCAGCTGGTCGGGGCCGTACTCCGCCACCAACGACGCCAGGTCCAGACCCAGCTCCTCCATCGCGCGCTCGGTGAGCTGCTCGACCCGCAGCCGGTGCTCGGTGCGCGCCATCTCCTCCCGGTGCACGGTGTCGGTCAGCGCCGCCAGCTCGCTGTCGGCCTCCCGCAACCGGGTACGGGTCGCGGTCAGCCGCTGTTCACGGTCCGCGCGGCCGCGCTCCAACCGACGACGGTCGTCGTCGGCCCGCTGCAGCGAGTGCTCCAGCCGGTCGAGGACCACTCCGGCGCCGGCGGCCACCGCGGCTGCCACCGCGGACTGGCGGCGGCGACGCTCCCGGCGCTCCGCGGCCGCCGCGCGGGCTCGCCGCTCCCGCTCCGCAGCGGCCCGCAGGTCGTCGGCGCGGCCGTGCATCGCCCGGGCCCGCTCCTCGGCGGTACGCAGGGTCAGCCGGGCCTCGGTCTCGCGGGCCCGGGCGGCCCGCGCCAGGTCGGCCAGCTCGTCGCGCCGCGCGGTGTCGGGCTCCTCCTCCGGCGTGTCCTGGACGGCAGCCAACCGATGCTCCAGGTCGGACAGCCCGGCCAGGTCGCGCGCCCGTGCCTCCTCGGCGGCGGCGATGGCCTGGTCCACCCGCTCCGCCTCGGCGCGGGCCGACCGCACCACCGAGCCGTGCCGCCCGAGCTCCTCCGCCACCGCGGCCAACGCGGCGTCGGATTCGTGCAGCCGGGCCAGCGCGACGTCCGCCCGGCTCGCGGCGTCCTCCCGCTCGGCCTCCAACGAGCCGATGTCGAAGCGCAGTCGCTCGCATCGGTGCGTTGCCTCGGCCAGCTGCTCGCCGGCGTCGTCCAGCGCCGCCTGCACCTCCAGCAGCGACGGCCCGGAGGCGGACCCGCCGGCCGCGACGTGGGCACCCAGCAGGTCGCCGTCCCGGGTCACCGCAACCAGGTCGGGACGCTGGTCGACCAGCCGCCGGGCGTCCGCCAGGTCCCGCACCACGGCCACGTCGCCGAGCACGCGGCTCAGCGCGCCCCAAAGCTGGTCGGGGGCCTGCACGACGTCCAGCGCGTAGGTCGCGTCCGCAGGCAGCTGCGGACGACCGCGGTCGGCCCTGCTCCCAGCGGCCGAGCCGCCCGTCGCCGCGTCGCCGGCGTCGGACGGCTGGCCGAGCAGCATGCCGGCTCGACCGAGGTCGTCGTCCTTGAGCCGCCCGATCGCGGCCACCGCGCTGTTCACGTCGGTGACCGCCACCGCGTCCGCCGCGCTGCCGAGGGCCGCTGCGACCGCTGCCTCGTACCCGGTGCGCACGGTCAGCAGCGCCGCCACCGAGCCGAGCAGGCCGGACACCTGCTCGTCGGCCGCCAGCAGCGCCCCGGCGCCGTCCTTGCGGGTCAGCCCGAGCTCGAGCGCCTCGCGGCGGGCGGCGAGCGCGGCCCGCTCCCGCTCCGCGGTCTGCGCCTCCTCCCGGGCCTTGGCCAGTCGCTCGCTGACGTCGGCCAGCGCCGAGGCGGCGCCCTCGTGCTCGGCGTCCAGGCCCTGCTCACCCGCGTCCAGCCCCGCCACCCGCGTCTCCAGCGCGGTGAAGTCGCGCTGGGCACGCTCCGCGCGGCGCTCGGCATCGGCCCGCGCCTGGGTCAGCCGCTCGATCTCGTCGTCCGCCGCGGCGGCCCGGCTCTTCAGCGCGTTGACCTTGCCGCCCAGCCGGGCCAGCCCCTCCCGGCGGTCGGCGGCGGCGCGCAGCAGCCCGGCGACGCGACGCTCCTCCTGCTCGTGCTCGCCCTCGGCCCGCTGCCGGGCCTCGATGGCCCGGTCCAGCGCCTCTTGGTCGGCCTCGACCTGGTGCCGGATCGCCTCCTCCTGGGCGGCGACCCGCTGCGCCTCCTGCTCCAGCTCCTCCGGGTCGCGGCCGCGGCGTTCCTGCTCCGGTTCGTCACCGAGGTTGCGGACGCGCTCCCGGGCCAGCCCGTACGTGCCGCGAAGCCGCTCGCGCAGGCCGGACAGCTCGAACCAGGCCTGCTGCGCGGTGGCCAGCTGGGGGGCGTCGGCGCGCAGGCTCTGCTCCACCTCCGCCTCGAGGTCGCGCAACTGCGCCAGCTCGGACTCCAGCGCCGCGTGCCGTTCGCGCACGGCGGTCTCATCGGCCAGCTCGCGCTCCAGCACCTGCTGTGCCTGGACGACGTCGTCGGCGAGCAGCCGGGCCCGGGCGTCGCGCACGTCGGACTGGATCGCCACGGCGCGGCGCGCCACCTCCGCCTGGCGGCCCAGCGGCTTGAGCTGGCGACGGATCTCGGTGAGCAGGTCGCCGAGCCGGTGCAGGTTGGCCTCGGTGGCGTCCAGCTTGCGCAGCGCCTTCTCCTTGCGCTTGCGGTGCTTGAGGACCCCGGC
>CAZNCE010000249.1:0-456 GCA_964571285.1 uncultured Nocardioidaceae bacterium
TCGATGAGTTCAGAGGCGATCTGAGGATGTAGGTCCGCCAGAGCCTTTCCGGGTCCGGGCGCTGACCGAGCTTGCGCGGTCCGCAACCGGCCGCACGCTGGGCACCCGGTACCGGTCAGTGCTCGTGATGCCACCGTCGTCGACCACTCGTGGCTGCACTCGCGGCAGCGCCACCTGGCACGGTGGTTGGAACCCGGTGGGATGTCGGCTGGCTGCCGGTGGGGATGCTCGACCAGCTCGACGAACTCGGCGGCGATCGACGGGAACAGCTCGGCGAGGCTGTTGCCGTTGGCCGACTCACGGCGACTGCGCGTGTCGCCCGCCCTGTCTGACGCGCAGTCTGGGCACCTACGACCGCCGGTCCTGGCCGCAGGACTCGCCTCGTATTGGTTGCCGCAACTGGGGCACCGCCAGACGCACACGATGTTGCTCGATGGTCGAAGATCCTGACAGCGG
>CAZNCE010000249.1:466-3768 GCA_964571285.1 uncultured Nocardioidaceae bacterium
GTCCAAGATCCCTGTAGGCGGACACGTCATCTCCCTCTCCGCGGACAGCTGATCTCCCTTTCCACGGACATCAGGACCGGTCGTGTCGGTCCGAAGTGAAGGGTCCCTCCGGGGCAACGCTCGAGGTCTCTAACCACGCTCGGGCTGCCTCACCGGAGGGACTGTGAAGAAGTCTGACAGGGAGATCATGGAGATTTTGGAAGCGTATGACGCCACCGGCTGTGCCAACTCGGCCGCCGAGTTGGCGGGGGTGGACCCGAAGACGGTGCGGCGGTACGTCGCCAAGAGAGAGGCCGGGGAGCCGGTCGATGAGCGGGTGCAGCGGCCCAAGCTGATCGACCCGTTCCTGCCCAAGATCGAGGAGTTGGTCGAGACCTCCGAGGGCGTCGTGCGTGCCGACGTGGTGCATGAGCGGCTGGTGGCGATGGGGTTCACCGGGGACGAGCGGACCACTCGTCGTGCGGTCGCTAGCGTGAAGGCCGGCTATGCCGAGGGGCATCGTCGTCGCTATCGGCCGTGGATCACCGAGCCAGGGTTGTGGCTGCAGTTCGACTGGGGCGTCGGCCCGATCGTGTTCGGACCTGATGGTCGTCCGCGGCCGACGTTGCTGTTCTGTGCCTGGCTGGCGTGGTCGCGGTTCCGGGTGGTGATCCCGACCTGGGACCGCAAGCTGGGCACCGTGTTGACGTGCCTGGACACGATGCTGCGCCAGGTCGGTGGGGCGCCGACCTATGGGTTGACCGACAACGAGAAGACCGTGACCGTCGAGCACGTCGCGGGGATCCCGGTGCGGCATCCGATGATCGTCGCGGCGGGTCGGCACTACGGGCTCACCGTGCACACCTGTGTTCGGTTCGATCCCGAGTCCAAGGGCGGGTCGGAGTCCACGGTGCGGATCGCGAAGGCCGACCTGGTCCCGACGAAGGCGAATCTGCGCAGTGGCTACAACTCATTCGCCGAGCTGGCCGAGGCCTGCGATGGGTTCGGCGAGAAGGTCAACAACCGGGTCCATCGCGAGACCAACCGGGTCCCGGCCGAGGCGCTTGTGGTCGAGCAGGCACGGCTGCATCCGATCCCGGAGGCGCCGTTCACCGCGGCGCTGGGAGAGACCCGCAGTGTCAACGTCGACCAGACCGTCCGGTTCGGGTCGGTGCGCTACTCCACCCCGTCGGGCTTGGTCGGCCGGGAGGTCTGGGTCCGCGCCGACGGCGACGAACTCGTCATCACCGCGAACCTCGACGCTGGGCTGACCGAGGTGGCACGTCACCGGCTGTCCACGCCGGGGAACCCCAGGATCGACCTGTCGCACTACCCTGACCATCCCCAGCAGCCCGACGGGTCACCGAAGCCGCCACGGCCCAAGGGCCGCAACGCCGAGGAGAAGGCGTTCCTCGCGCTCGGGCCGGGTGCGCACTCGTGGCTGGTCGAGGCCGCTGCGGTCGGCGCGCAACGGGTCCGGTCGAAGATGACCGCCGCGCTCGAGCTGGCCGCCCTGGTCGGGGCTGAACCCGTTGATGCCGCGCTGGGTGTTGCGGCCGCGGCGGGACGGTTCGCCGAGGGTGACCTGCTCGCGATCGTGCACCACCGCGCCAACGGTGCCTCGGTCGCGTCCTTGGTGGTCGCCGACGAGGACCACTCGGCCCAACCGGGCACCAGCTCTTGGGCCAGCTTCGGCACCCGTGCTGAACTCGACGGTGAGGAGTCCTGATGACCACGACCGCCGCGCGAGGTCCCAAGCCGGCCACCACCACCACGGCACCCGCGCTGCCCGAGGATCTGCTCGCGGTGCTCAAGCGGATGCGGCTCCCCTATCTGCGCGACGCAGCCCCCGAGGTGCTGGCCACCGCCAGGGCGCAACGCTGGGACCCCGCCGAGGTGCTGCGGGTGCTCATCAGTGAGGAGATCCGCGGCCGCGACGACGCCACCCGCCGGATGCGCCGCAAAGCCGCCGGGCTCCCAGCCGGGAAGACCTTCGAGTCCTGGCGCGAGCAGGATTCCTCGATCCCACCCGGCACCCAGACCGGACTGGCCACCTTGGAGTGGGTCGGCCGCGCGGAGAACCTCGCGATCGCCGGACCCTCCGGCACCGGCAAGACGCACTTCGTCGAAGCCCTCGCGCACAAGGTCATCGATGACGGGATGCGGGTCTCCTGGTTCACCCTGGAGTCGCTGACCGCCGCGATCGGGAGAGCCACCGTGGACGGGTCAGTCGCCAAGACCATCACCCGGATCACCAGAGCCGAGCTCATCGTGATTGATGACATTGGCATGCTCCCGGCTGGGCAGGCTGCCGGCGAAGCGTTCTACCGCGTCGTGGACGCCGCCTACGAACGCCGCTCCATCGCCGTCACCTCGAACCTGCACCCCTCGGGGTTCGACACGATCATGCCCAAGACCCTGGCCACCGCGACCGTCGACCGGCTCCTGCACCACGCCCACGTCGTCCTGACCGAAGGCACCTCACTGCGCCTGTCCGAAGCCACCGCCGGACGAGGAGTGATGCCCTTGACCTAACAGCCGCAGGGAGATCAGTTGTCCGCGGACAGGGAGATCACGTGTCCGCCAGCAGGGAGATCAACTGTCCGCCCACAGGGAAGTCCCGCTGTCCGTTGACACTCGTCCGCAGTTGCCCGCGCTCGTCGCTCATGCTCCAATCATCACGCTCCGCGACGGCGCGTAGAAGCCGTGCGCCAGGTCCCATTAGTCGATGACTGATCGATCATGACGCGAGGGCCACGGCCCTCGCGCGAACACCGCGATTTTCACAACATGGGCCACCTTCTGGGACGGGTGCCAAACGCATTCCTGGAAGGGGTCGTTGGGGCGAGACCACGTCATCCCCGAGGATGGCGATCCGTTCTTCGCTGAGCTGCAGGAGGTCTATGACGAGATCGGCGAGGGTCGGCCGGAGGGTGCCGATTTCGCGCGGCCGGGCGAGTTGCCCGACGAGCGCGAGGAGATTGAGCGAAGCGGCCTGTTCGACGACGTCGTGGTGCGCCACTTCGACTGGGACGTCGTGTACGACGCGGAGGGGTATCTAGGGCTGCTCGACACCTTCTCTGGTCACATCACGATGGAGCCGTGGCAGCGGGACCGCCTGTACTCAGAGATCCGGCGCCGGCTTGGGGAGCGAGTGGATGGGACAGTTCGTCGCGGTTGGGGCGCCGTACTTCACGTCGCCCGCCGACGAGACGCACGGGCCGTCCCCTGATCCGATCGGGTTGTGGGCGGACTCCGCATCCCCATCGCACGCGGAGCGTGCCACAGCGAGATCGGCCGGCGGCAACGCTTAGGGACGCGCC
>CAZNCE010000250.1:0-1211 GCA_964571285.1 uncultured Nocardioidaceae bacterium
CCGCGGGTCGTCGTCGTGGGTGCCGGGATCGTCGGGTTGTCGGTGGCCTGGTATCTGCAGGAGCGGGGCGCCCAGGTCGAGGTGGTGGAGCGCAGCGGTGTCGCGGCTGGCTCCTCGTGGGGCAATGCGGGTTGGTTGTCGCCGGGGTTGAGCATCCCGCTGGCCGAGCCCAGCATCTTGAAGTACGGCCTGCGTGAGCTGTTCAACCCGGACTCGCCGCTGTACGTGCCGTTGCGGCCCGATCCGCAGCTGATTCGGTTCATGGTGTCGTTCGCGCGCCGCTGCACGATGCGGGAGTGGCGGCGGACGATGGCGCACTACGTGCCGGTGAACCGGCTCGCCCTGGACGCCTACGACGAGTTGGCAGCCGGCGGCGTGAAGGGTGAGACGCTCGAGGCGCCGATCATGGCCGCCTTCCGCCGGGCGGAGGACGCCAAGCCGCTGGAGACCGAGATCGAGCACATCCGGGAGGCGGGGCTGGACCTGCAGACGTCGGTGATCGACGGGGACGCGCTGCGCGCCGAGGTGCCGATCGTGGCGCCGGAGGTGGAGCGGGCGATCCGGATCGACGGGCAGCGCCACATCAACCCCGGTGCGTACGTGGAGTCGCTGGCCGACTCGGTGCGGTCCCGCGGCGGGGAGATCCGGCTGGGCGCGTACGTGGGTGCGCTGCGGCACGGCCCGTACGGGATCACCGTGGAGATGGTCGGCGGGGAGCCGGTGCACGGTGACGCGGTGGTGCTGGCCACCGGCGCCTGGCTGCCGGAGCTGGCCCGGCCGTACGGCGTGCGGGTGCCGCTTCGGGCCGGCCGGGGCTACTCCTTCTCGGCGTCGGTCGAGAAGCCGGTGCCGTGCCCGGTGTACTTCGCGGCGCAGCGGGTGGCGTGCACGCCGATCAACGGCCGGCTGCGCGTGGCGGGGACGATGGAGTTCCGGCCCACCGACGCGCCGCTGGACGTGGACCGGATCGAGGCGATCGTGAAGTCGGCCCGGCCGCTGGTGACCGGGGTGAACCTGGACGACCGGCAGGACCAGTGGGTGGGGTCGCGGCCGGTGACCGCAGACGGGCTGCCGCTGGTCGGCGCGGCCGATGCGCCGAACGTGTTCATCGCCGGCGGGCATGGCATGTGGGGCGTGTCGCTCGGCCCGCTCACCGGCCGGCTGCTCGCCGAGCAGATGATGACCGGCGTGACCCCCGAGCCGCTGTTGGC
>CAZNCE010000250.1:1311-3753 GCA_964571285.1 uncultured Nocardioidaceae bacterium
CGATCCGACGGTGCGATCCGACAGTGGATCGTGCTCGTACGCGGTGACGGCCCGCCGACCGTCGGATCCTGACGTCGGATCTTGATGCGACGGCGGTCGGCTCACGAGTTCACAACCGGTCGGCGGCGAACGTGTCGCAGGCCCGCAGCGTGCCTTCCTGCAGGCCGACCCGGAACCAGCGCTTGCGCATCTGCGCGGAGCCGTGCGTCCACGTCTCCGGGTTGACCTGACCCTGTGCCCGGGCCTGGATCCGATCGTCCCCGACCGCCTCCGCGGCGTCGATCGCCCGGTCGATGTCGTCCTGGGTCAGGTCCACCAGAAACGGCTCACCGGACTCGTCCGTCACCGAGGTGGCGTACCTGGTCCACATCCCGGCCAGGCAGTCGGCCTGCAGCTCCAGCCGGACGGCGTCGCTGGACGCGCCCTGCCGGCTGCGCACCTGCTCCATGGTTCCCAACAGGTCCTGTACGTGATGGCCGTACTCGTGCGCGACCACGTACGCCTCCGCGAACGGCCCGCCCTCGGCGCCCAACTGCCCCTCCAGCATCGCGTCGAAGAACGTCGTGTCGAGGTAGACCGTGTCGTCCACCGGACAGTAGAACGGACCCACCTGGCTGGTGGCGCCGCCGCAACCGGTGCTGACCGAACCACGGAACAGGTGCGTGTCGCTGTCGGCGTACGACACCCCCGCCTGGTCGGGCAGCGCCTGGCCCCAGTAGCCCTGGATGGTGTTCACGGTCGCGACCATTGCGCACTCGGGGTACTGGTTCGCGTCCGCCCCGGTCTGGCAGTGCGACACGTCGACACCCTGGACCTGGGATGCGCCCGCCATCGGCGCACCGCCGCCGTTCCCGCCGAGATACTGGGTGGCGAGGAAGATCGCCACCAGCAACAGCAGGCCGCCGATGCCGCCGGGTACGGCCATCGGCATGCGCCCGGGGAGCCGGCCGCCACCAGAGCCGCCCGAGGTCCGCACCTGCGAGCTGTCCAACCGGGCACGAGGGTTGAATCGCATGGTCGTCCTTCCGCGGGCGGCCCCGTCAGCCTGGGAAAGCGGGAGGAACCGGGGCACGGTGGGCGCTAGACTACTGCGCATGCTGCCACGGACGGAGTAGGTCGGCTCGGCGTGCGCACCGGACGTGTTCGGTGCGCAGGTGGCTGCTGCCACCCAACCCGCTGAGCCCACCCGAACCCAACCCTCCTGGAGCATTCCCATGATCAGCGCCCACGACCTGGAGCTGCGCGCCGGCGCCCGGCTGCTGCTGGCGGAGGCGAGCTTCCGCGTCGGCCCCGGCGACAAGATCGGCCTGGTCGGCCGCAACGGTGCCGGCAAGACCACCCTGACCAAGGTGCTGGCCGGTGAGGGCCAGCCGGCCGCCGGCCGGGTGGAGCGCAGCGGCTCGGTCGGCTACCTGCCGCAGGACCCCCGGACCGGCGACCTCGAGGTCACCGCCCGCGAGCGGATCCTGTCCGCGCGCGGCCTGGCCGAGGTGGTACGCCGGCTGCGCCGCGCGGAGCTGGAGATGGCCAGCGCCGACACCGGGCTGCGGGACCGGGCGATGCGCAGCTATGCCCGCGCCGACGCCGAGCTGCACGCCGGCGGCGGCTATGCGGCCGAGTCCGAGGCGGCGGTGATCGCGGCCAGCCTCGGGCTGCCCGACCGCGTCCTCGGCCAGCAGCTGCGGACGCTGTCCGGTGGGCAACGGCGGCGCGTGGAGCTGGCCCGGATCCTGTTCTCCGGCTCGGACACGCTGCTGCTGGACGAGCCCACCAACCACCTGGACGCCGACTCGATCGTCTGGCTGCGGGACTTCCTGCATGCCTACAAGGGCGGCACGGTGGTGATCAGCCACGACGTGGCGCTGCTCGACCGCACGGTCAACCGGGTGCTGCACCTGGACGCCAACCGGACCCGGCTGGACGAGTACAACATGGGCTGGCAGGCGTACCTGAACCAGCGCGAGACCGACGAGCGCCGCCGCCGCCGGGAGCGCCTGAACGCCGAGCGGAAGGCGACCCGGCTGACCGAGCAGGCGAACAAGATGCGCGCCAAAGCCACCAAGGCCACCGCGGCGCAGAACATGCTGCGGCGGGCCGAGCGGATGCTGGCCGACGTGGAGGGGGAGCGGCGGCAGGACCGGGTGGCCAAGATCCGCTTCCCCGCCCCGGCACCCTGCGGCAAGACCCCGCTGACCGCCAGCGGACTGTCCAAGTCGTACGGCTCACTCGAGGTGTTCACCGACGTCGACCTCGCTGTGGACAAGGGCAGCAGGGTGGTCGTGCTGGGTCTGAACGGCGCCGGCAAGACGACCCTGCTGCGGATCCTGTCCGGCCTGGACTCCCCGGACACGGGTGCGGTGACCCCGGGGTACGGGCTGAAGCTCGGCTACTACGCCCAGGAGCACGAGACCCTCGACGTCGAGCGCACCGTGGTGGAGAACC
>CAZNCE010000251.1:0-3731 GCA_964571285.1 uncultured Nocardioidaceae bacterium
ATCCTGCGCGCGGGGCTGGGGATGCTGGACGGGATGGTGCGGCTGCTGCCGACCGACGAGGAGGGGTTCGTAGGCATGATCCGCGACGAGCAGACACTGCAGGCGTCGACGTACGCCCAACGGCTGCCCGACGACCTGTCCGGGCGCCAGTGCTACGTGCTGGACCCGATGCTCGCCACCGGTGGGACGCTGGCGGCCGCGGCACACTTCCTGGTGGATCGCGGCGCCGACCACATCACCGCGATCTGCCTGCTCGCCGCGCCCGAAGGCGTGGCACTGCTGGAGCGAGAGCTGGCCGACTTCAGCCGGCCGTTCACCGTCGTGACCGCGGCGATCGACGAGCGGCTGAACGAGAAGGGATACATCGTGCCCGGGCTCGGGGACGCGGGCGACCGGCTGTACGGCGTGGTGGACTGACTATCGGCCACGCCTAGAGCGCCTTGACCGCACTCACGAGCTTGGTCAGCGACTCCTTGGCGTCCCCGAACAACAGCGTGGTCTTGGGGTCGAACAGCAGTTCGTTCTCGATCCCCGCGAACCCGGGCCGCATCGACCGCTTGAGGAACACGATCTGGTGCGCCTCGTCGGCGTTCAGGATCGGCATTCCGTAGATCGGTGCACCGGGGGTCGTCTTCGCGGCCGGGTTCACCACGTCGTTCGCGCCGACCACCAGCACCACGTCGGTCTGCTTGAACTCCCCGTTGATCACGTCCATCTCACGCAGCTGGTCGTACGGCACCTGCGCCTCGGCGAGCAGCACGTTCATGTGCCCGGGCATCCGGCCCGCGACCGGGTGGATCGCGTAGTCGGTGCGCACCCCGCGCTCGCCCAGCTCGTCCACCAGCTCGCGCAGCGTGTGCTGCGCCTGCGCCACCGCCAGCCCGTACCCCGGCACCACGATCACCCGGCTCGCGTACCCCAGCAGGATCGCGACGTCCTCGGGCCCCGCCGACCGCACCGGTCGGTCACTCGCGGTGCCGGCGCCCAGCGTCGAGCCGCCTTGGAGCGCGCCGAACAGGGTGTGGAACAGCGATCGGCCCATCGCCTCGGCCATCAGCATGGTGAGGTAGGTGCCGGCGGCGCCGACCAGGGTGCCGGCGACCAGCAGCAGCGTGTTGTTCAGCACGTATCCACCGGCGGCCACGGTCAGCCCGGTAAACGCGTTCAGCAGCGAGATCACGATCGGCACGTCGGCGCCGCCGACCGGCAGCACCAGCAGCACACCGACCAGCAGCCCCACCAGCGCCAGCACGATGCCGATCCAGTTGCCCGGACTCACCACCAGCGCGACCCAGAGACCGACGCCGGCGAGCAGGCCGCCGACGAACAGCACCGGCAGCCCCGGGAACACCACCGGCCGGGTGGTCATCAGCTCCTGCAGCTTGGCGAACGTCACCATCGATCCGGAGAAGCTGGTCGCGCCGACCAGGATGGTGAACGCGGTCGCCACCAGCTCCACCCGGTCCGGGGACGCCGACGGTGCGGCCTCGTTCAGCTCGAGCAGGGCGACCAGGGCCGCGGCGCCACCGCCGACACCGTTGAACAGCGCCACCAGCTGCGGCATCTGGGTCATCCGCACCTGACGGGCCAGCAGCACACCTCCCACCGTGCCGACCGCGATGGCGCCCAGGATCCAGCCCAGGTTGCCCACGTCGTAGGCGAGGAAGGTCACCAGGCAGGCGAGTACGGCGCCGGCGGCGCCGACCAGGTTGCCGTTCCTGGCCGTACGCGGCGAGGACAGCCCGCGCAGCGCCAGGATGAAGCAGATCGCCGCGACCAGGTAGCCGAGTTGCGCCCAGACCGGGATCATGCGCCGCCGTCCTGTCGTGGCTTGCGCGGACCGCCGGTGAACATGTGCAGCATCCGGTCGGTGACCACGAAACCGCCGACCATGTTCATCGTCGCCAGCACCACCGCGACCAGGCCGACCACCAGCTCGGCCGTGGTGTCGGCGAAGCCGGTGACGATCACCGCGCCGACCAGGATCACGCCGTGGATGGCGTTCGCGCCGGACATCAGCGGGGTGTGCAGCGTCGACGAGACCTTCGAGATCACCTCGGCGCCGGTGAACACGCTCAGCACGAAGACGGTGAGCAGGGCGATCTCGGTGGTCATGCGGCTCCTCCCTCCACCCGCTCGCGGGTCGGCTGGTGCCGGATCTCGCCGGCGTGCGTCACACAGCAGCCGGCGACCACCTCGTCGTCGAGGTCGGGCCGGAACGTGTCGTCGGCGGTCATCAGGCCGAGCAGGTTGACGATGTTTTGCGCGTAGAGGCGGCTGGCCGGGCCCGGCATCTGGCTGGCGAGGTCGCGGCCCCCCACGAGCAACGCGTTGCCGACCATGACCTCCTCGCCGGGGACCGCGCCCTCCACGTTGCCGCCGGACTCGGCGGCCAGGTCCACCACGACCGCACCGGCTCGCATCCGCTCGACCATGTCCCGGGTGACCAGCAGCGGAGCCCGGCGGCCGGGCACGGCGGCGGTGGTGATCAGCGCGTCGGCGGCGGCGATGTACGGCGTGAGCAGGTCGCGTTGCCGGGCCGCGCGGTCCTCGGTCATCTCGCGGGCGTAGCCGCCGGCGCCCTCCAGCGTCTCGAGGTCCAGCTCGATCGGCTGCGCCCCCATCGAGGCGATCTCCTCGGCCGCCGCGGCCCGGACGTCGTACGCCTTGACCACGGCACCGAGGCGCCGGGCGGTGGCGATCGCCTGCAGGCCGGCGACCCCGGCCCCGAGCACCACCACCTGGGCGGGAGGCACGGTGCCGGCTGCGGTCATGGACAGCGGGAAGAACCGGCGCAGTCGCTCCGCGGCGATGATCGCGCAGCGGTAGCCGGTCACCAGCGACTGGGAGGACAGCGCGTCCATCGCCTGCGCCCGCGAGATCCGCGGGATCAACTCCATGGCGAACGTGGTGACCCCGCCGTCGCGCAGCGCCGTCAGGGTGCCGTTCGGGGTCTCGACCGGCAGGAAGGACACCACCGCGGCGCCGTCGGCCAGCCGGGCGACCTGGTCGGTGCCGAGCGGCTGCACCGCGATCGTGACCGCGGCCCCGTCCAGCGCGCCGGGGTCCACGGTCGCTCCAGCGCCGGCGTACTCGGCATCGGGGTGACCGGCCTCCGCGCCGGCACCCGGCTCCACCCATACGTCGAACCCGAGCGCCGTGAGCTTGGGCACCAGATCGGGCACCGCGGCGACCCGGCGCTCACCGGGGCGGCTCTCCTTCACGACGGCCAGTCTCACGATGCGAACCTATGGCACCGTCGTCGCCCGGCCGTCCGGGGGGTCGGCGCGAGTTGTCAGGCCGCTGCCCGCCGGGCGCATCCGGCAATCGGCTGACAAGTCGAGCGAACGCCGCGGTTCAGTAGTAATGGGGAAACGCGGACCAGTCCGGCGACCGCTTCTCCAAGAACGCGTCGCGGCCCTCGACCGCCTCGTCGGTCATGTACGCCAGCCGGGTGGTCTCGCCGGCGAACACCTGCTGGCCGACCAGCCCGTCGTCGATCAGGTTGAACGCGAACTTCAGCATCCGCTGTGCGGTCGGCGACTTGCCGTTGACCTTGGCGGCCCACTCCAGGGCGGTGCGCTCCAGGTCGGCATGGGGTACGACCGCGTTCACCATGCCCATCCGGTGCGCGGCCGCCGCGTCGTACTCGTCCCCGAGGAAGAACACCTCGCGGGCGAACTTCTGCCCCACCTGCCGGGCCAGGTACGCCGACCCGAAGCCGGCGTCGA
>CAZNCE010000252.1:0-3631 GCA_964571285.1 uncultured Nocardioidaceae bacterium
GCTCCTCCAGCAGGTGCCAGGCGATGGCCTCGCCCTCGCGGTCCTCATCGGTGGCCAGGAACAGCTCGTCGGAATCCTTGAGCAGGTTCTTCAGCTTGGTCACCTGCGGCTTCTTGTCCCGCGGCACCACGTAGATCGGCTCGAAACCGCCGTCCACGTTGACGCCCAGCCGCGACCACGACTCGCCCTTGAACTTCGCCGGGACTTCGGAGGCGTTGTTCGGCAGGTCCCGGATGTGGCCGACCGACGACTCCACGACGTACCCCGGGCCGAGATAGCCGGCGATCGTGCGCGCCTTGGCCGGCGACTCGACGATCACCAGCCGGCGGCGGTTCGGGGTGTGCGTGGTCACGTACGGGCTCCTCGCCTCTCAGGTCTCCGGGACGCAACGGTAACCGGCCGCGACCCCCCTACCACTCATCGGGTACGAGCAGGCCGTCGCTGACCATGGACCGTACCCGGGGCAGGTAGTCACGGCGCAATAGACCGGACTCCCGCTCAAGCAGCGTAGCCAGCGCGGTCAAGATCTGGTCCACGGTGAGGTCACCGTCACACGCCCCGACCAGCCCGGCCTCCACCGTGTCCACCCGCCGGGCACGCCGCACGCCGTGCCGTGCCCGGAGCACGATCGTGGCCGGGTCCGCCGCCCCGGGCTCGCCGCTGCTCTCCTGCACCACGCCGGGCGCGATCCGCAGCCGCTCCGGCAGCAGATCGGCGTCCTCGGGCCGCTGCGCCAGCCAGTCGACCCGCCGCGCCCAGTCGGCCACCGCCGGACCGAGCGGCTGTTCCACCTCGTAGGGGAAGTCCTCGACCCGCAGTTGCGGATCGGTCCGCTCGGTGCGGCGCAGGCAGGCCCAGCCGAACCCGATCGCCTCGATCCGTCGGTCGGCGAACCACCGCAGCCAGGCGTCGTAGCGGGGCAGGTAGTCCGCGGTCCCGCGCAGCCCTTCATCGGCCAGCCACATCTCCACGTACTGCGCCGGGTCGACGACCTCGCGCTGCAGCACCCAGGCGTCGCAGCCAGAGTCGCCCACCCAGTCGGTGACCCGGTCCTGCCACGACCCGTCCACCGGGTGCGGCCAGTTGCCCAGCACCTGGCACCACCCGCCGGGCGCCAGGTGCCGCGGCGCCCCGGTGAGCACCCGGCGCATCACCTCGTCCCCGGGCCAGCCGGAGTCTCGGTACGCAAGCCCCGGCCCGCCCGGCGAGATGACGAACGGCGGGTTGCTCACGATCAGGTCGAAGGTCTCCCCCGGCACGGGCGCGAACAGGCTGCCGTCCCGCAGGTCGACCCGCACCTCGTTCAGCGCGGCGTTCACCCCGGCCATGGCCAGCGCGCGTCGGTTGACGTCGGTGCCCACGACCCGGCGGCAGTGCGCGCTCAGGTGCAGCGACTGGACTCCACACCCGGTACCCAGGTCGAGCGCTGAGTCGGCGGGGCGCCGCACGGTCAGCGCCGCCAGCGACGTGGACGCCCCGGAGACCCCCAGCACGTGGTCCTCGCCCACCCGGACGGTGGTCCCGTCCATCCCGGTCGTGAGATCGGACAGCAGCCACCAGTCGTTTCGGTCGTCCGCGTACGGCCGCAGGTCCAGCAGGGCCCGGACCTCGCCACCGGACCGGCTCAGCACCCCGGCCGCGCACAGCGGGTCCAACCCGGGACCCAGCGCCCGCTCCGCGTCGGTCTCGGGAACGTACCGCTGCAGCGGCCACAGCCGAGTCAGGGTGGCAAGCGGCGAGCCGTCCCCGGTCGCCGCGGCGCCGGGCACGGTCTGGTTGCGGCCCAGGGCCTCGTGCGCGACGGGCCCGAGCAGGCGAGCCACCCCGTCGACGGTGTAGTCCGCGGCGCTGAACCGATCGCGCAGACCGCGCAACACCGATTCCACCAGCGGCTGCGCGTCGAAGGCCGTCAACGCCCGCGGTCACCCCTCAGCCGCCGCGCCAGCCGCCGTACCGTCGGATGCCGCACGACCCAGTCGCGGGACCGCTCGACCAGCGAGGTCAGCCGCCGCTGGCCGGACTGCGGCAGTGCGTTGATCACCGGGCTCTGCATGCGCTGGGCGCGGATCAGCGCCTGCACAGTCCCGACGGCGAAGTCGACGGCGACGTCGAGCACTTGGTCGGCATCGACCGCGGTCGGGTCCACGTAGCTCTCCCCGGCCGTTCGCGGGCCAAGGTCGTCCAGGTCTCCGACCACGTCGAGGCCTTGCTCGCGGATGGTGGCCCGGTTGCGGTCAGTTTCCTGGCGCAGCCAGGGCAGCTCCTCGTCCGAGAGGACCAGCCGCGGGGACTTCCTCGTCGCGAGCAGCCGCGGCACGAGCCGGTGCTTGACAACGTCGTGATGGCGCGCCCACGAGATCCGGTCCTCGGCCGCCTGGTTGAACCGCTGCAGGAACGCGACCTCCGCGGCCCCGATGGACTCGTTGGCCACCTTCACGTCGAGTTCCAGCTGCTGCGGATCGAGACCCAGCACCGAGCAGAACCGCTCCACCAGCAGGGTGCGCGAGGACCCGGGCGGCGGGACCGTCACCACGTGGATCCGCTCCGGTGGCACCCACTCGGCGTACTTGGTGACGATCCGGGTGAGGTCCTGCTGCCGCCAGAAGCTCGGATCGCGCTTGCCCTCGCCCTTGCCCACGCGGACCTTGCCCATGAACACCGGCCAGGTCTGGTTGTTGCGGTTCTTCGTCCGCTCCTGCCAGACCGCCGGGATGACCCGGGCCAGATCCCGCGCGGTGACGATCACATGCACAGGCCGGTCGCCGAAGGAGCCGCAGACGTGCTCGACCCGGTCCGGCGGCAGCCCGCACATCATCTCGTGCGAGACCACTGTCGGCCCGGGCCAGTCCGCCACCAACTGCCGGACCCTGGCCCAGCTTCCGTCCACGCCCTCTATCTGCTGGCCGGCGAACTGCCCACCGACCAGCTCGACAGCGGCCATGAAGTGGTGCCCCCGGCTGTCAGCGGCGTAGCGGACACCCTGCTGCTCCAGCCGCTTGCGGTTCTCCCACAGCAGGTTCTGCAGATAGGTCGTGCCGGTCTTCGGCACGCCGATGTGCAGGTAGACACCTCGGTCGGCTCGCCGGGCGGTCACGGCCGGTGTCCCTCAGACGCCCGGGACCTCGGCCGCCGCCCCGGCCTCGGCGTCGCCGGCCTCGATCGCCACCGGCCGCCGCTTGGAGATGTAGACGGCGGCGGCGACCACCAGCGCTGCCACGACCGCGATCGCGATCCGCAGCGGGTCGTTCTCGTCCCGGCCGACCGACAGCGCGACGACAGCCGGCGCGATCAGCAGCGACACCAGGTTCATCACCTTGATCAGCGGGTTGATGGCGGGGCCGGCGGTGTCCTTGAACGGGTCGCCCACCGTGTCGCCGATGATCGTCGCCTCGTGGGCGGGCGAGCCCTTGCCGCCGTGGTAGCCGTCCTCCACCAGCTTCTTGGAGTTGTCCCAGGCCCCACCGGAGTTGGCCAGGAACACCGCCATCAGCGTGCCGGCGCCGATCGCGCCCGCGAGGTACGCGCCGAGCGGGGCGGTGCCCAGTCCGAAGCCGACGGCGATCGGGGCCATGATGGCCAGCAGGCCGGGCGTGGCCAGCTCCCGCAGCGAGTCGCGGGTGCAGATGTCCAC
>CAZNCE010000253.1:0-3620 GCA_964571285.1 uncultured Nocardioidaceae bacterium
AAGGGCCGCGAATCAACTCAGAGTTGACCGATTCTCTTTTTGCGCGGGGTCGAGTGCTGCCCGGCGAGGATACGGCGCGCCGGGTCCTCGCTGGTCAGGCAGGGAGGCTTGCAGCCTGGTAACTTGCGGTTGTCATTGTCCTATCTGAGTTGACGGCCTTAGGGGTTCACATTGGGTGTTCCGGGGTCTGCGCACCTGGTCCTGGCACCGGGTGTGGTTCACCTGGATGAGCCGTCGGCGGTGTTCGACGCGATGGTGTCGGGGTGGGCGAGGCAGCAGGCCTCACGGCTGCTGGCGGAGGCCACCATCGCGCCGCGGGTGTCGCTGGTGCGCCGCTTCGTCGAGTTCACCGAGTCGTATCCGTGGCAGTGGACGGCGGCCGACGTGGAGGACTTCACGACCAGCCTGATGTCGGGAGACGGCCGGTTGGCCCCGTCCACGATCCGCGGCTACCACCTGACGTTGCGGCTGTTTTGCGACTACCTGCTCGACGGCCGCTATGGCTGGGTGGGCCAGTGTGAGGACCGGTTCGGGGCGATCCCGTCGCAGGTGTGCCACGACTACAACACCGCCGGGCACCTGGTCGACTATGAGGGCCGGCCGGGTCGGCGGCCGTTCAGCTACGAGGAACTGCAGACGCTGTTCGACTTCCTCGACGCCCGGGTGGAGCTGATCGCCAGGTCGGGCCGCAAGGGCGCGTTGGCGGCGTTGCGGGACGCGCAGATGGTCAAGACGGCGTACGCGTTCGGGCTGCGCCGGCGCGAGCTGTGCTGCCTCGACGTGGCAGATCTGCGGCCGAACCCGCGGATGCCGCAGTGGGGCACGTTCGGCGCGGTGCATGTCCGCTACGCCAAGTCGAGTCGCGGCAGCACGCCGCGCCGCCGCACGGTGCTGGCGGTGCCGGAGTTCGACTGGGCGATCGACGGGCTGCGGCAGTGGGTCGAGCAGGCCCGCCCACTGCTGCGCCCGGGTCCACGAGGCGAGCTGTGGTTGACCGAACGCAAGGCGCGGGTGTCGGTGAAGACGATGGACAAACGGTTCGCGTTTCTGCGCGAACAGGCAGGCTTGCCGGCCGACCTGACACTGCATTGTCTGCGGCACTCCTATGTGACCCATTTGGTCGAGTTCGGCTACCCGGAGCGGTTCGTCACCGAGCAGGTCGGCCATTCCTACGCCTCGACCACGGCGATCTACACCTCGGTCTCCAACGACTTCAAGACCAAGACCTTGCAGGCAGCGCTCGAGCGGGTCTACGGCACCGATGAGCGGGAGGACGCATGACGTCGAGCGGACACACCAGGGCGGTGATCCGATGGAACCTGCGCCAGCTGATGGCCGAACACGGCATGTTCGCCACCACCGACCTGGTCGAGCCGCTGCGCCAGCGCGGGGTGGAGATGTCGCGGCAGATGGTGCACCGGGTGGTCACCAAGAGCCCGCAGCGGATCAACGTGGATCTGCTCGCCGCTTTGTGCGACATCTTGGACTGCACCCCCAACGATCTGCTCGAGGTGCGTCACGAGCAGGTGCGGCCGGCGCCCGCGGTCGGCAATGGCGGTCCGGGCATCGGGGACCTGCGGCCGATCCGAGCCAAGGTCCGCAGACCCGGCCCCAGCCAGTGACAGGTCGCGGCTGCTTCGACTGCGGCCGGGCAAGTCGCCGCAGCCGGCTCCCGCACGGGCAGGTCTGCCACCGCTGTCGCCGGCGGCGGCACTACCATCCGGAGCGGTGTCCGGGCTGCGGGGTGACCCGGCCGCTGGCATACCGGTTGGTCGACCGGGACGACGGAGGGCTGGTCTGCGCCACGTGTGCCGGGGCCGAGTCGGTGTTCGCCTGCTCCGAGTGTGGGCGCGAGGATCATCCCTACGGGTCGCGCCGGTGCGCCCGTTGCATTCTGCGCGAACGCCTGACCGATCTGCTGACCGACCCTTCCACGGGACAGGTCCATGTCCGGCTGCGGCCGGTGTTCGACGAGATCGTCGGCTCCGAACGCCCCCAGACCGGGATCTGGTGGCTGCGCAAGAGGCCCGGCACCGGACCCCGGCTGCTGGGTCGGATGGCCCGCGGCGAGGTGGCGATCAGCCACGACACGTTCCGCGCGCTGCCGTCGGACCGCGCGCACAACTACGTGCGGGACCTGCTGGCCGCGGTCGGCGTGCTCCCTGCCTACGAGCCCCGCATCGAACGGATGCTGCCCTGGCTGGAGGCCAAGCTCGCACCGGTGCCGGCCGACCAGGCCGACCTGGTGCGCCGGTTCGCCCACTGGCAGGTGCTGCGGCACCTGCGCACGGTCGCCGACCAGGGCCGGCTGACCAAGGCGATCATCGACAACGCGCGCGAACAGATCTCCGCGGCCATCCGGCTGCTGGCCTTCCTGCACCAGAACCAGACAACCGCCGCGGCGGCCACCCAAGTCCAGTTGGAGCGCTATCAGGCCGACCGGGGCCGCATGCTGTGGTCGGAGCAGCCCTTCATCGCCTGGCTACGAACCAGCCGGACCAACACCCGACTGCGGGTCCCCTATATCGCGTCCGGCCCACCCGCGGTCACGGTGTCGGACCAGCAGCGGTGGCACCACGTCCAGCGGCTGCTGCACGACGACACGTTGCGCGGCTACACCAGAATCGGCGGACTGTTCACCCTGCTGTTCGCCCAACCCCTCACCCGGATCGTCGCCATGCGCACCGACCAGGTCACCCTCGTCGACGGCCGCGTCGACGTCACCTTCCACAAGGTCGCGATCCAGATGCCGGCCCTGGTCGACCGGCTCATCGCCGACCACCTGTGCCGACGGGGCAAGAGTCTGTACGCCGCCCGTGGCACCGGCTGGCTGTTCCCCGGCGGCAAACCCGGCCGGCACCTGGAAACCGAGAACATCCGTGGCCAGCTCGTCGCGATCGGCATCAAACCCTACGAGGCACGCAAGGCCGCGTTGTTCGCGCTCGCCGCGCAGATGCCGGCCCCGGTGCTGGCCGAGCTGCTCGGGCTCAGCGACAACAACGCCGCCGACTGGGCCCGGCTCGCCGCCCGCGACTGGACCGGCTACATCGCCGACCGGGCCCACGCGCTCCGACCTGACGAAGCGACGGCCATCACGTGACACCATCGGGTCATGCGTGCGCGGCGACGAAACAACGACGACGATCCGGCGCAGCGCCTGCGCCATCTGGAGCAACAACTGGAAATCCTGCGCGCCGCCACTCTCGCGCTGGACCACGTGCACGAGGTTGTTGACATTGTCGCCAGCCGGCAAGAACGCGAAGACGCCGCTCACGCGTTGGCCCGACGGTTCGAAGTGAGCAGCACTGCCGCCACAGCCATGCTCGATCTCCAACTCCATCGCCTCGGCCAGCGTGAGCGAAGCCGCCTCCAATCGAATCTCAATGTTCTCGAGACAAAGAGACACGAACTCCTCGCGCTACTCCAGCAATGACGAGAGACCGAGCCGGCCCGACTTGACGTCGTTCGCGACGAGCTCCCGGACTCTTCCCATGAGGCCCGCACGAGTCCCGCAACGCGGCGCTATTCCCAGCTGGTACCGCGAAAGGTCATCCTACGGGCGGGCTGCGTCGGTGCTCCTCAATGACTGGCTCGAGTTGAATACGATCCCTCCACCAATC
>CAZNCE010000254.1:0-3549 GCA_964571285.1 uncultured Nocardioidaceae bacterium
CCACGTGTACCGGAGCGCGGGGTCGGCGCGAACAGGGGTACGCCCACGTGTACCGGAGCGCGGGGTCGGCGCGAAAGGGGCAGTGGGTCGGGGCGGATCGGGGTCAGAGGGTCGCGGTGACGGCGCCGACGGGCTGCCCGCCGCCGAGTACGGGGACCGTGCCCACCCCGATCTCGTCCAGCACCGGGTGCTCCAGCCCCGACCTGCGCAGCGCGGCCGCCATCACGACCGGCCGGGCGCGGGCGGCGCCGTCGTCGATCTTCAATGCGATCGCCCGCCCGTCGGGCAGCGCCACCGCATAGCACCCCTCCGCCCCGGCCTTGCCCACCATGCCGGGGAACGCCCGGAGCAACTGGACCTCGTCGCGCCGGGTGCCCGAGACCCACTCCGGGAACTCCGTGTACGCGGCGGCGACCCTGCCCTCCGGGGTCTCTCGGTCGGCCGTCGCCACGCGGCGGAACCCGCGCGCCAGCCCGGTCAGGGTGGTGGAGAACAACGGGGCGCCGCACCCGTCGACCGCCACCGTGGCGACCGGCACACCGGTCAGCGACGCCAGCACCTCACGCAGGCGGCGCTGCAACGGGTGATCCGGGTCGCGATACGTGACCACGTCCCAGGCGTTGGCGACACAGGTGGCGAGCATGCCGGCGTGCTTGCCGCTGCAGTTCATCAGGATCGGCTCCGGCCCGCCGCCGGCCCGGACGATCTCGTCGCGGCGCCACTCCTCCACCGGCATCGCGGCCGGTGTCTGCAGCGCCGACTCGTCCAGCCCGGCCCGGGACAGGATGGAGCGGACGCCGTCCAGATGGAACTTCTCCGCCGAGTGCGAGGCGCCGACCAGCGCCAGCAGCTCACCGGGCAGGTCCAGCCCCGCTCCCACCATGCCGGCGGCCTGGAACGGCTTGTTGCACGAGCGGGCGAGCACCGGGGAGTCGACCTCGCCGACCGACCAAGCCACGCTGCCGTCGCGGTCGAGGGCGACCACCGATCCGTGGTGGCGGCCCTCGACGAACCCGTTGCGGACGATGTGGGCGACGATCGGCGATGCGGTCACGTCGGCGCACCCTACCCCTCCCCGGATGGCACAATCTGGCGAGTGCCGACCCAATGGACGCCCGCTCCGCGAGAGCTGGACGACCTCGAGCTGCTCCTCAACGGCGCCCTGGACGACATCGACGGGTTCCGGCCCGGAGACGAGCCGGGTCCGACCGGATCGGTGACGCTGATCGTCCCCGCGGCAACCGCCCCGCCGGTGGGCGAGGCCCTGGAGCTGACCGATCCCGAGGGCCTGCCGCTGGCCCGGATGCAGGTCTGCGGCACCTGGCTGCCGGAGCCCTCCGACCACCACACCCCGGCCGCACCCGAGGTGCACAACGACGACCGGATCGGCCTGGTCGGCGCGGTGCAGTCGCTGGCACCGGCGGCCTTCGGCCCGTTCCGCCGCTACCACCTCTCCCCCGCACACGTCCGCAAGCGTCAACCGGGGGCCGCCACCCTGGCCGTACCGGTGGTCGCGCCGCTGGACCACGAGGCGATCGAAGCCATCAGCAAGGCCGCCGACGGAGCCGTGCCGCTGCTGCTCGCCTATGTCGGCCACGGTTCCCCTCGCGGTGTCTCGCCGACGGGCCTGGTACGCGCGACGCTGGCGGCGGCGAAGCTGATCGGCCGCGCGGAGGTCGTGGCGGTTGCGGCGGCCCGGCGCGACGACCCCCATGTGGACGAGTCCTTCCGCGAACTGGTCGCGCAGTCGTACGCCGACGAGGTGCTGCTGCTCGAACAACCGGGCGCCGGCGACCCGGTGTCCGCCCAGCACCTCCCGGAGCCGATCGCCCGGATCGTTCGACACGACCGGCCGGACCCCGCCCACCGGGGGCTGGTGGTGTTCTTCACCGGCCTGTCCGGCTCGGGGAAGTCCACGCTGGCCCGAGCCCTGCACGACGTGCTGCTGGAGCAGGGCCAGCGCACCGTCACCTCCCTGGACGGCGACGTCGTGCGCCGGCACCTGTCCGCCGGGCTGGGCTTCTCCCGCGCGGACCGCGAGACCAACATCCGCCGGATCGGCTGGGTCGCCGCCGAGATCAGCCGGCACGGCGGAGTGGCGATCTGCTCGCCGATCGCGCCCTTCGACGCGACCCGCAAGCAGGTCCGGGCAATGGTTGCCGCCGCCGGCGGCGCATTCGTGCTCGTGCACGTCGCCACGCCGCTGGCCGAGTGCGAACGGCGGGACCGCAAGGGCCTGTACGCCCGGGCCCGGGCCGGTGAGATCCCCGACTTCACCGGGATCAGTTCGCCGTACGAGGAACCCGATGACGCCGACCTGCGGGTGGACACCACCGGGCGCTCCATCGCGGAGGTCCTGGACGAGGTGTTGGCGACACTGCGCGCCGGCGGGTGGATCGGCTGATGGGCGAACTGCTCACCGCCTCGGCCGGCTCGGTGCTGCTGGCCTCGTTCCTGATCGGCATCGTGGTCGGGCTGACCGGCATGGGCGGCGGCGCGCTGATGACGCCGGCGCTGATCTTCCTCGGCGTCAACCCGACCGCGGCCGTGTCCAACGACCTGGTCGCCGCCGCGGTCAACAAGTCGGTCGGCGCGGCGACCCACTGGCGCAGCGGATCGCCGAACCTGCGACTCGCCGGCTACCTGATCGTGGGCTCGGTGCCGACCGCGTTCGCCGGCGCGTTCATCGTGGACGCCATCGGCACCGGCGAGCAGCAGCAGAATCTGGTCAAGACCGCGATCGGCGGTGCCCTGCTGCTCGCGGCCACGACCTACACGCTGCGGGCCTACCTGCAGCTGCGGGACCGGGTGACCGGACGGGGCCGGTTCTCCGCGCAAGTGCACGTGAAGCCGGCCGCCACCATCGCTGTCGGCGCCGCCGGCGGGCTGCTGGTCGGCGTCACCTCGGTCGGTTCCGGGTCGCTGATCATGGTGTCGCTGCTGCTGCTCTACCCCGCGCTCGAGGCGGTCAAGCTGGTCGGCACCGACCTGGTGCAGGCGGTGCCGCTCGTGCTGTCCGCGGCGATCAGCCACGTGCTGGTGACCGGTGTCGACTGGGTGATCCTGATCCCGCTGATCCTCGGCGGCACCCCGGGCACCTATCTCGGGTCTCGCATCGCGCACTGGGTGCCGCAGGCCGTGGTGAAACGCGGGATCGTCATCGTGCTCAGCCTCACCGGGTTCTCGCTGCTCGGCATGCCCCCCGAGTACGTCGGCCTGTCCGGCGCGGCACTGCTGATCTTCGGTCCGCTGGCGTGGGGTCTGGTCCGGCAACTGAACGGGCTGCCGGCATTCGAGTCGCACAACGGGCGTGGCCCAGACAATTCGGGCGGCCGCTAGGATGGCCTCTGCTGTCTTTTGGAGGAAACCGTCGAATGACAACCCAGACCGACTACCGGATGAGCCAGCTCGACGAGCTGGAGTCGGAATCGATCCATATCTTTCGTGAGGTGGCGGCCGAGTTCGAACGGCCGGTGCTGCTGTTCTCCGGCGGTAAGGACTCCATCACGATGCTGCGGCTGGCGGAGAAGGCCTTCTACCCCGCCAAGA
>CAZNCE010000255.1:0-3548 GCA_964571285.1 uncultured Nocardioidaceae bacterium
AGCTGGCCTGGAACAGCTCCTCGTTCTTCTCCCTGAACCGCGCCTCCACCTCGCGCTGCCGGCCGAAGACCTTGACCAGCTCGTGGCCGGTGTAGGCCTCCTCCACCTGGGCGTTCAGGTCCCCGGTGTTCTTCCACTGCGCGATGAACTTGGGCTGCGACCGCTTGGCGATCTGCTGGGTGACCACGATCGACAGGGGTACGGCGACGAGCGCGATCACGCTGAGCAGCGGCGAGATGACGAACATCATCACCAGCACGCCGAGCACGGTCAGCAGCGAGGTGAGCAGCTGGCTCATGGTCTGCTGCAGGCTCTGCTGCACGTTGTCGATGTCGTTGGTGACCCGGCTGAGCACCTCGCCGCGCGGCTGCCGGTCGAAGTACGACAGCGGCAGGTGGTTGAGCTTGTCCTCGACGTCGGAGCGCATCCGCCGCACGGTGTTCTGTACCGCGTCGTTGAGCAGATACGCCTGCAGCCACAGCAGCACCGACGACCCGAGGTAGAGCAGCAGCACCAGGCCGAGCGTCTGCCCGAGCGCGATGAAGTCGATGCCCTGGCCGGGCACCAGGCCGGGCATCCCGGCCAGCATGTCCGCGAACGTGTTGTCGCCGCGCGCCCGGGCCGCCTCGACCACCTGGTCCACGGTGGTTCCGGCGGGCAGCCGGGAGCCGATGGTGCCGGCGAAGATGACGTCGGTGGCGTGACCGAGGATCTTCGGGCCGATGACGCTCAGCGTGATCCCGGCCACCGCGAGGACGAGGACCGCGATCACCCGGGCGCGTTCCGGCCGCAGCCGGCCGACCAGGCGCCGGGCCGAGGGCCAGAAGTTCAGCGACTTCTCGGCGGGCAGGCCGGCGCCGCCCCACGGACCGCCCCGGTGCCCGCCGCGGGCGCCGTGGTCGGGCAGCCGGCGCGGTGCGGCGCCCGACTGCTCCGGCGCGCCCGGTTCCCCATCCTGGGGGGCAGCCGCGGGGGCCTCCACGGGGGTCGGCGGCGGTGGTGTCGCCGGCTGCTGCCGGCCGGGTGACTCGGTCACGCCGCCTCCTCCGCGCTCAGCTGGGACTCCACGATCTCCACGTACGTCTCACAGGTGGCCAGCAGCTCGTCGTGGGTGCCGCGGCCGACGATCCGGCCGCTGTCGAGCACCAGGATCTGGTCGGCACCGGTGATCGTGGACACCCGCTGCGCCACGATCAGCACCGTCGCGTTCCGGGTGTACGGCCCCAGGGCGGCGCGCAGCCGGGCGTCGGTGGCCAGGTCCAGGGCCGAGAACGAGTCGTCGAACAGGTAGATGTCGGGTTGGGCGACCAGGGCCCGCGCGATGCACAGCCGCTGCCGCTGGCCGCCGGAGACGTTCGAGCCGCCCTGCCCGATCGCGGACTCCAGCCCGCCCATCTGCTCGACGAAGTCGCGGGCTTGCGCGATCTCCAGCGCCTGCCACAGTGCCTCGTCGGTGGCGTCCGGGTTGCCATACCGCAGGTTGGTGGCGATGGTCCCGCTGAACAGGTACGCCCTCTGCGGCACCAGCCCGATCCGGCCCCACAGTTGCTCGGGCGCCAGGTCGCGGACGTCCACGCCGTCGATCAGCACCGCGCCCTCGGTGGCGTCGACCAGCCGCGGGATCAGCGACAGCAGCGTGGTCTTGCCGGCCCCGGTGCTGCCGATGATCGCGGTGGTCGCGCCCGGGTGTGCCTGCAGCGAGATGTCGTGCAGCACGGCCTCGGCCGCCCCGGGATAGGTGAACCCGGCATGGCGCAGCTCCAGCTCCCCGCGGCGCGGCACATCGGGGGCCGGGCTGGCCGGCGGCCGTACCGAGGACTCGGTCTCCAGCACCTCGACGATCCGGTCGGCGCACACGGCCGCGCGCGGGATCATGATCGACATGAAGGTCGCCATCATCACCGACATCAAGATCATCATCAGATAGGACAAGAACGCGGTCAGCGCGCCGATCTGCATCTGGCCGGCGTCGACCCGGTGGCCGCCGAACCACAGCACCGCGACGCTGGACGCGTTCAGGATCAGCATCACGATCGGGAACACCAGCGCCATCAGCCGCCCGGCCCGGATGGCCGTACCCGTCAGCTCGTCGTTGGCCTCCGCGAACCGCGCGGTCTCGTGCCGCTCCCGGACGAACGCGCGCACCACCCGGATGCCGGTGATCTGCTCGCGCATCACCCGGTTGACCACGTCGATCCGGCGCTGCATGGCGCGGAACTGTGGAACCATCCGGACGATGATCAGCCCGATGGCGATGACCAGGACGGGCACCGCCACGGCCATCAGCCAGGCCAGGCCGACATCCTCGTTCAGCGCCATCACCACGCCCCCGACGCACATGATCGGCGCCGAGACCAGCATCGTGCAGGTCATCACGACCAGCATCTGCACCTGCTGGACATCGTTGGTGTTGCGGGTGATCAGCGAGGGGGCGCCGAAGTGGTTGACCTCGCGGGCGGAGAACCGGCCGACCTGCCGGAACAGCGAGTCGCGCACGTCGCGGCCGAAGCTCATCGCGGTCTTGGCGCCGAAGTAGACGGCGGTGATCGTGCAGACGACCTGGATCAGGCTGACCGTGAGCATCCAGCCGCCGGTGCGCAGGATGTAGCCGGTGTCACCCAGCACGATGCCGTTGTCGATGATGTCGGCGTTCAGGCTCGGCAGGTACAGCGCGGCGATGGTGCCGATCAGCTGCAAGATGACGACATAGCCGAGCCAGCGCCGGTACGGCGCGAGATGGCTGCGCAGCAGTTGGAGCAGCACGTCAGTCCCTCCAACCCTCGTCGTGTTCGGTGCCCGGAGCACTCTCCTCCGGCCAAGGTGGCGCCGGATCGGCGTCGCCGGTCAGCAGACCGTGCAGCACCACGTCCACGATCTGCTCCGGGGTGAGCAGCCGACGGTGCGCGATGCCGGGGTGGCTGCCGGAGAAGGTGAGCAGCCGCAGCACCCGGGCCAGGCCCTCCGGCGTGCACCGCAGCCGCGCGGCGTCGGCGCCGATCAGCTCGACGATCCGGTCGCGGAACAGCGTCGCCCACTTCTGCTCGTGCGTACCGTGCCGGTGGTGCTCGGGCGGCTGCACCAGCCCGGCCACCCGCATGAACGAGAACACCTCGAGGAACTGGCGCTGCATCAGCCCGACCAGCGCCACCAGCCGCTGCTCCAGCGGCAGACGGGGATCGATGCGCTCGATCGCGTCCACCATCGGCGACGGGTCGAACACGGACTGGATCGCCGCCTGTACCAGCTCGTCCTTGGTCTCGAAGACCCGGAAGATCGTCCCCTCCGCGACCCCCGCGGCCTCCGCGATCTGGCGGGTGCTGACCGACAGCCCGTGCTGCCGGATCAGCTCCAGCGTGCTGGCGACCAGCTCGGCGCGCCGCTGTTCGGCCGGCATCGGCCGGGCCCTCGGGCTGGTCGTCTTGGCTGCAGTCACGTCGGAGAACGGTAGCCTGAGTGAGTGCTCACTCACAAGTGGTTTTCAGCGACGGCCGCTGGCGCCGGCTGATATAGCTCGGTAGTCCTTCACAAGACACCTCCGGAGGTGCCAG
>CAZNCE010000256.1:0-3519 GCA_964571285.1 uncultured Nocardioidaceae bacterium
CCTAGCCGCCGGCGATCTGGAGGAGGTGGCCGAGTTGCTCGTCCTCGAACAGCCCGCCGGTGCCCGTGACCGCCCGGACGTGCATGTGTGGGCCCGGCAGCGGGCGCGGCGGCTGGCCCGCAGCTCGGTGCTCCGCGGCCTGCGCGAGCTCCCGCCGCAGCATCCGCTGGACGATGCCGCTGCCCTGTCCAGGCTGACCACACCGGTGCTGGTGATCGGGCAGCGCGGCGACGACACCCACCCGGCCGCGGTCGCCGAGGAGTTGGCCGAACGACTGCCCCGGGCCAGGCTGGAGATGTTCGATGCCGGCGGTGTGCTGTGGGGGCACCGCCAGGAGTTGCGTGCGCTGATCGGAGGGTTCCTCAATGCGGATTCAGGTCGTCCCCGGTGACATCACCCGCCAACACGTCGATGCGATAGTCAACGCCGCGAACCGGGCGATGCGCGGTGGCGGCGGTGTGGACGGCGCCATCCACGCGGCCGCCGGGCCGGAACTGCTGCAGGAATGCATCGAGCGGTTCCCCGATGGCCTGGCCACCGGCGCCGCCGGCTGGACGACGGCGCACGCGCTGCCCAGCCGCTGGGTGATCCACGTGGTGGGCCCCAACCGACATGCCGGCCAGACCGACCCCGACCTGCTCGCCTCCTGCTACCGAAACGCGTTGGCGGTCGCGGACGAGCTGGGCGCCCGCGCGCTGGCGTTCCCGCTGGTCTCCGCCGGTGTGTACGGCTGGGATCTCGGCGACGCGGCGACGATCGCGGTGCGCACGATCGCCGAGCAGCGCACCCGGGTGACCGAGGCCCGGATGGTCGCCTTCGACGGCTCCGCGAAGGCCGCCCTACAGGCTGCGGTTGCAGCCGTCACCGCCGGCCCCGGCTGGCAGGGCTGAGCGCCGCCGCCCGTCCGCCGCGAACACTGACCGCCTACCAGGTCAAGGCGCTGACGAACCCGTTTCGGCCTTGCTCACAGGCAAGATCGTGGATCGGCTGCACAGGCCTCGTGCCCGCTTGCAGCTGGACGGTCAGGCCGGTTGGTCGGCCTGCGCCTGCGCGTCCACGGCGGATGGCCCCGTCCCGGCCTGCTGTGTCGTGGCCACGGAGCTGAGTGGCCGCCACATCACGTCACCGTGCTCGGCGTTGCTGACGCGGGCCAAGACGAACAGCAGCGAGGACAACGAGTTCAGGTAGGTGGCGACCAGCGGGTTGACGTCGTCGAACTCGTCGATCACGCGCCACATGAGGCGCTCTGCCCGACGAACGACCGCCCGCGAGTGGAACAGGTGCGAAGACGGCAGCGTGCCGCCGGGCAGCACGTAGATCTCCACCGGCTCCAGATCCTGGTTGTAGTGCGCGTATGCCCGCCGGAGCCGTTCGACATGGGCGTCGGTGATCCGCACCACCGGGTCGTCATCGCGCGACGGCGCGCCCGGCGGCGCCATCAGGTCGGCCTCGAGATCGTACAGGTCCTGCTGCAGGCTGGTGAGCAGCTTCTGCACGTCCAGCGGGAGACCGCCGTTCGCGAGTGTCACGCCGAGGATGGCGTTCGCTTCCTCACAAGCGCCATGGGCCTCCACGCGCAGATCGGTCTTCTCCACTTCCCCGGTCTGTCCGAACCGCGTACGTGACTTGTTCTCGGGTACGGACCGCCGATCCGGGGTGGTCCGTTCGCGCCGGTTGGCCTCCTGCGTCATGCCCGCCACTGTAACGGCGGAACCACCTGTTGTGCCTACCCCCTGTTCCTGACGGGTCATCTTGAGGCACACTCACCGGGTGCGAACCGAAGAGATGACAACCAACGGAACGCCGACAGAGAACCTCGACGCCCCGCCCCCGAAAGTGACTGACCTCAGGGGCGGCTGGGCCAGCATGGACAAGGTCGTCTTCGGATGCGCCTTCGGCGTGATCGTCGCGATCTGCGTGCTGGGTGTGGTGTTCACCGACCAGGTGGGCAGCATTTCCAGCTCCGCCCTGAGCTGGGTCACCGACTCGCTCGGCTGGCTGTACATCCTGGCAGCCAGCGGCTTCGTGGTCTTCTCCCTGGTCCTCGCCTTCGGACGCTACGGCCGCATCCCGCTGTCGCGCAGCGGCGAGGAGCCGGAGTTCTCCACGGTGTCGTGGGTGGCGATGATGTTCAGCGCCGGCATGGGCATCGGGCTGATGTTCTTCGGCGTGTTCGAGCCGGTCACCCATCTCGCAGATCCGCCGCCGTTCGTCGAGGCCCCGGCGGGCAGCCCGGACGCAGCCCGGTCGGCGATGGCCTACACCTTCTTCCACTGGGGCCTGCACCCCTGGGCGATGTACGCCGTGGTGGGGCTGGCGCTGGCCTACTCGACGCATCGGATGGGCCGCGGCAACCTGATGAGCTCCCCGTTCCAGGCGCTGCTTGGCGAGGAGCGGATGCGGAAGGGCTGGGGTAAGCCGATCGACATCCTGGCCATCATCTGCACCAAGTTCGGGTCGGCGGTCTCGCTGGGCCTGGGTGCACTGCAGATCGCGGCCGGGTTCACGCTGCTGCGCAGCGGCTCGTTCCCCGAGGAGGGCAGCCACCGCACCGCGATCATCGTGATCTGCGTGCTCACGGTGGGCATCGTGCTATCCGCCGCCAGTGGGGTTTCCCGGGGCATCAAGTGGCTCAGCAACACCAACATGGTGGTCGCGTTCGCGCTGGTGGTGTTCGTGTTCGTGCTCGGGCCGACCGTGTTCATGCTGGACCTGCTGCCGTCTTCCGTGGGCGCGTACCTGAGTGACCTGGTGCCGATGAGCTTCCACTCGGCCGTGTTCGGCGGCGGCGACTGGCTGGCCAGCTGGACGATCTTCTACTGGGCCTGGTGGATCTCGTGGACGCCGTTCGTCGGCACGTTCATCGCCCGGATCTCGCGCGGGCGGACCATCAAGGAGTACGTGCTCGGCGTGCTGCTGGTGCCGACCGCGGTCAGCATGGTGTGGTTCGTGGTGTTCGGCGGAGCGGGCCTGCACCTGCAGCTCGCCGGAGTCGACATCGCCGGCGCCGGCAACGAGGCGGCCGGGTTCTTCTCGATGCTGCAGGAGTACCCGTTGATCTCGGTGACCGCTGGTGTGGTGATCTTCCTGACCGCGATCTTCTTCGTCAGTGGTGCCGACGCGGGAGCGTTGGTGCTCAGCACGCTGTCGTCACGCGGCCGTACCCAGCCGTGGGAGCCGCTGGTGGTGCTGTGGGCGGTGCTGACCGGCGCCGTGGCCGCGGTGCTGCTGTTCGTCGGCGGCCTGGAGGCGCTGAAGACGTTCGCGATCCTGACCGCCACCCCGTTCGTGCTCGTGCTGATCGGGCTGTGTGCCTCGCTGATGGTCGACCTGCGTCGCGACCCGTTGCGCCAGCGTCGGCTGGGCCCGGTCCGCGAGCACGCACCACTGGCGCCGGCGGTGGCACCGTTCGCGGAGGCGACCGCCGGCACAGGCTCCGACGGCAACGGCCGTGGTGATCGGCAGGCGGCGGCGGAGGTGGCCAGACAGGAGGCCGAGCCCTAGGCCGGCCCTAGCCGG
>CAZNCE010000257.1:0-3480 GCA_964571285.1 uncultured Nocardioidaceae bacterium
TGCGGAACATGGTGCGGAACGTGACGCCGAACCCGGCGATCGGGTCCCACAGCTGTTCCCTCAGGCTAGGCATCGGGCTCGTCCTCCTTCGTCTTGCGACGACGCCCGGGCTCACTTCGCTCCCCGGCGACCGAGGCCAGCTCGGGGGACTGCCCGGCGGTCTGCGTGCCGGGCATCGGTGGCACGGGATAGCCGCCGGCGAACGCGTCGAACTCCTCCTCCGGTTCCTGTTCGGGTTCGGCGCGCTCGGGCACGAACGACAGGGCCAGGAAGATGAGCACGGCGATCACCGCGGCGATGATCACGTAGTTGCGGTTGATGCCGTTGCCCAGCGTGGCGGCACGGATCGCGGCGACCGCCACGATCCACACCAGCGCGATCGGGATCAGCACCTTCCAGCCGAGCTTCATGAACTGGTCGTAGCGGAACCGCGGCAGCGTCCCGCGCAGCCAGATGAAGATGAACAAGAAGATCGACACCTTGGCCAGGAACCACAGCACCGGCAGGTAGCCGGCGTTGGCGCCGTCCCACAGCGACAGCGGCCACGGAGCGCGCCAGCCGCCGAGGAACAGCGTGGTGGCCAGGGCCGAGACCGTGAACATGTTGACGTACTCGGCCAGGAAGAACAGGGCGTACTTCAGCGAGGCGTACTCGGTCATGAAGCCGGCGACGAGCTCACCCTCGGCTTCGGGCAGGTCGAACGGCGCCCGGTTGGTCTCGCCGACCATGGCCAGCGTGTAGATCAGGAACGACGGCAGCAGGATGATCGCGAACCACAGCCGCTCCTGGGCGGCCACGATCTCGGAGGTGGAGATCGAACCGGCGTACAGGAACACCGGCACGAAGGCCAGGCCCATCGCGACCTCGTAGGAGATCATCTGCGCCGACGAGCGCAGCCCGCCGAGCAGCGAGTACGTCGACCCGGACGACCAGCCGGCCATCACGATCCCGTAGATGCCGATCGAGGCGACGGCCAGGATGAACAGCACGCCCACCGGCAGGTCGGTGATCTGCAGCGGGGTCTGGATGTCGGTGAACGGCACCGTCACCACCGGACCCCAGGGGATCACCGTCCAGGCCAGGAACGACGGGATCAGCACGATGATCGGCGCGACGATGTAGACCAGCTTGTCGGCCGCGGTGGGCACCAGGTCCGCCTTCAGCGCCAGCTTCACGCCGTCCGCCAGCGACTGCAGCAGCCCGAACGGGCCGTGCACGTTGGGCCCCACCCGGTGCTGCATACGGGCCACGACGCGCCGCTCGGCCCAGATCATCAACAGCACCAGGATGACCAGCACGACGAAGGTCACGACGCCCTTGACGATCCACAGCCACACCGGGTCGTTGCCGAACTCGGACAGGCTGTCGCTCTGCCCGTTCACCTGTGCCGGCAGCCCAGCGAGCGGGCCCATCGTCAGCCCCGCGATCAGTCCGGTCATCGGTCCCCTCCCGCGATCCGCACCACGTCGCCGTACCGCGCCCGCAGGTCCCGGTGCACCGAGGTGCCGCCGGACTTCTGCGGCACCCACACCACGCCGTCGGGCAGGTCGGCCACCACCAGCGGCAGGCTGAGCGAACCGGTCTCGGTGGCGACGGTCAACGGCTCGCCCTCGGCGACACCCACCGCGGCCGCGGTGGCGGCGGACAGCAGCGCGACCGGGGCGCGGCCGGTCGCCCGCAGGTACGGCTCGCCGTCCTGCATCCGGCCGTCGTCGATCAGCATCCGCCAGGTGGCGAGCACCGCCTCGCCTGGCCCCGGCTCCGGGGCCTGGCCGGCCGCGGCGCTCGGCGGCTCCATCCAGTCACCGTCCCACGGGCCGAGCTCCACCATCTCGTCGTGCGCGGCCTGCGTGGTCAGGAAGCCCAGCGGCCGCTCCAGCTCGTCGGCGATGCCGGCGAGGACGCGCACGTCGGGCAGCGAACCGGTCACCTGCAAGACGTTGTCGAACCGGCGGACCCGGCCCTCCCAGTCCACGAAGGAGCCGGACTTGTCGGTGACCGGCGCGACCGGAAGCACCACGTCGGCGAGCTCGGTGACCTCGCTTTCACGGACCTCGAGGCTGACCAGGAAACCGACCGCGTCGAGTGCACTCCGTGCGGCTGCCGGGTCCGGCAGGTCGTCGATCTCGACACCGCCGACCACCAGCGCCGCCAGGTCGCCGGACGCGGCGGCGGCCAGCATCTCCTCGCTGGTCTTGCCGGGCAGCTCCGGAACCAGGTCGACCCCCCAGGCGGCGGCCACATCGACCCGGGCGTCGGCCCGCGACACCGGGCGTCCGCCGGGCAGCAGCGTGGGCAGGCAGCCCGTCTCCAGCGCGCCGCGCTCACCGGCCCGGCGCGGCACCCAGGCCAGCTTCGCGCCGGTGGTACGGGCCAACTGCAGGGCGGCGGTCAGCGCGCCCGGCACGGCGGCCAGCCGCTCCCCGACCAGGATCACGCCGCCGCCGTCCAGAGCGATCCCGGCGTCCTCGGCGACACCGGCCAGCGCGGCGGCCTCGTCACCCGGCCTGGTGGGCAGCAGGGTGCCCTTCATCCGACGCAGCCCAGAGGTGGTGTACGGGGCGATCGAGTAGACCCGGGTGCCGTGCTTGCGCGCGGCCTTGCGCAGCCGCAGGAAGACGATCGGCGACTCCTCCTCCGGCTCGAAGCCGGCGAGCAGCACCGCGTTGGCCCGCTCCAGGTCGGCGTACGTGACCTCCAACGAGCGCGCCACCACATGGCTGGCCAGGAACTCCGCCTCCTCGGCCGAGGAGGCCCGGGCCCGGAAGTCGATGTTGTTGGTGCCGAGCGTGTAGCGGGCGAACTTCGAGTACGCGTAGGCGTCCTCGGCGGTCAGCCGGCCACCGGTGAGCACCCCGCTCTGAGCGCCGGCCGCCCGGAGCCCGCGCGCGGCGACCGCGAACGCCTCCGGCCACGACGCCGGCCGCAGTTCGCCGGTGTCCTCGTCGCGGACCAGCGGCCGGGTCAGCCGGTCCGGCTGGCGGGAGTAGGTGAACGCGAACCGCCCCTTGTCGCAGTTCCACTCCTCGTTCACCTCGGGGTCGTCGCCGGCCAGCCGGCGCATCACCTTGTTGCGCCGGTGGTCGGTGCGCAGCGCGCACCCGGAGGCGCAGTGCTCGCAGATGCTCGGCGAGGAGACCAGGTCGAACGGACGGGAGCGGAAGCGGTACGAGGTGCTGGTCAGAGCGCCCACCGGGCAGATCTGGATGGTGTTGCCGGAGAAGTACGACTCGAACGGCTGCCGCTCGTAGATCATCACCTGCTGCAGCGCACCGCGCTCGTGCATGGAGATGAACGGGTCACCGGAGATCTCGTCGCAGAACCGGGTGCAGCGCGTGCACAGGATGCAGCGGTCCCGGTCCAGCAGCACCTGAGCGGAGATGTTGATCGGCTTGACGTAGGTGCGCTTGGCGTAGTCGTAGCGCGTCTCCGCCCGGCCGTTGGACATCGCCTGGTTCTGCAGCGGGCACTCGCCGCCCT
>CAZNCE010000258.1:0-3442 GCA_964571285.1 uncultured Nocardioidaceae bacterium
AGCAGCAGCAGCCGCTTCCCCTCGTACGAGGCGATCATCGTGATGCTGGACCGGTTCGGCTTACTGCGATCCGGCCGGTACGGTGCGGCGGCCGCCATGTCCAGGTCGAAGCCCAGCAACTCGTCGCGCTGCCAGGACGGCCTCGTGATCGGTGCCCCCTGACCGGGCAGGATGCCTGCCTTCCGACAGGCCGCCTCCCACTGCCGCGCCAGCGCGGCCAGCGCTCGCCGCGTGGGGGTCAGCAGGGTCAGCGTCAGCCCGCCGCGCAGCGTCACAGTCGGGAGCTTCCCGTCGTCGGGTACGACCACGGCCGCCCCGCCGAATGCCTTGTTCCACCGTCCCGGGTCGGTGTCCAGCGCGGCCGTCAGCCGCTCGCCGTCGGGCGCGCCGAGCAGCGGGTCGGGCTCGAGATGCCGGAACCCGTTGAACCACACGTCGCGGAACAGCCGCACCCGCCGGTGGTCGGACAGCAGTGACACGATGCCTTGGACGTGGTCGGCGTCCACGTGGGTGACCACCAGCAGTTCCACCCGGTTGGTACGCCCGGGCAGCGCGCGCAGCCGGGACTCGAGCTCCGGCACCAGCTGGGGGATGGTGGCCAACGGCCCACCGTCGATCAGCACGTGGTGCTGGTCGGCCTCGCTGCCGTAGGTCAGCCACAGGCAGTCCCCACGCTGCGCCGGCAGCATCTCCACGGTGAACATCGCCCGCCGCCGGCTAGACGGTCCAGTCCGCGTCGCCCTGTGCGGTGATCGCCAGCGCCACCGGCTGGCCGGCCCGCACTGCCGCGCGGCGGAACCGCATGATCAGCTCGGCGACCGGCATCGTGGACCGACCGGAGTCGCGCAGCATGGTGCACAGCCGCGACGCCAGGTCGGCGGCATGACTGGCCCGGAGCATGGTCAGGCTGGTGAGGACCGTCGCAGCGCCGCACTGCATGAACCGGGTGGCGTAGCCGGCCGGATCGTCCAGCGAGCCGGCGGTGTCACAGCCGAACAGCAGCACGATCGGGCGTACCTGATGCCCGCCGGTCACGTAGTCGGGATGGATCCGGCCGCGGTCCAGGGTCTTCTTGGCGATCTCCAGCGTCGCCGCCTTGGTGTCCGCGTGCGGCATCAGCACCAGCAGGTCCCGGCCGGTGTCCTTGAGCGCATCGGCCCACGCCTGCCAGCCGGCCTCGGCCTGCACGCCGTCGCCGAGTGACTTGAGGGTCTCCTTGATGCTGGTGGTGGTCACTTTGCTGCTCGCGCCCAGCAGCGCACGACCGGCGGAGAGGGTCCGGGCGTTGGCCCTCGGCTCGGCGATCAGCAGGAACTGCGCGCCGAGCTCGGGGAGGGCCTGGTCCAAATAGTGACGCTCGATCGTCTTGCTCATGCCCCAGAACGCCGCCGGGCAGACGATCGTCGGGTCGTCCATCCCGGTGCCGCAGGACGGGCCGCACCGGTCGCCGCCGTCCACCCAGTTGGGGCACAGCTTCGCGTCGTCGTCCGGCGCCCGGCGGGCGTACGCCAACTCCAGCGGCAGGAACCAGCTGCTGCGCGCGGTCACGACCTGGATCCGCTCGGCGTCGGGCAGGGTGGACAGGTAGGCGCTCAGCTGCAGGTAGAGGTCGTGTCCCTGCACCGCCAGTTGGACCAGCAGCTTGCGCAGTGCCTCCTTGGACAGCTTCGCGGACGGCACCACCAGCAGCGTGCGCAACCGCTCGGTGGTGGGGCCCAGCTCGTCCAGCGCGGCCACCGTGGTGTAGCCGTCGCAGTGCGCGGTGAGCGCAGCCATCCCGGTGTCGTCGTGGTTGGCGACCAGCGCGACGTCGAACGGCCGCCGATCGTCCAGGTGCGCGAGGTCGCGCCGCACCACCGCCAGCTCCCGCAACGAGGCCGGTTCCCCGCCCACCGGACCGGCCAGGACGGCCGTCTGCAGCACCCGGTTGCGGTGCAGCACGATCAGCCGTGCGGACACCTGCTCGTCTTCTGGTCCCACCGACAGCACGAACTCGACCGCCGACGAGGTCCCGGCTCGGGGCACGTCGAGCTCGGCGCGGCTCGGGGGGCCGGTCGGCCGCTGCGGCACCAGCACCACGGTCAGCCGCACCGAGGTGACGTCCGGCTGGTCGAACCCGAGCTCCTCGTCGGTGACCGGACCGGCCGCGAGCGCTCCGACCGCCTGTGGCCCGATGAACACGCCGACGGCGTTCGCTCCCCGGCGGAACACGTTGTCGTTCCCTACCGTGCACTGCAGCAGCCGGACCGGCACCGCGGCGTCCAGCGCCGCCTCGACCCGGTCGAGCACCGGGCCGATCCGGGACGCCTCGTGCGACTCGCCCATGAACAGGCCGTCGGAGATCGCGTCCAACTCACCGGCCGCGGCTTCCAGCGCGTCCAGCGGCGGGGGTGGGGTCTCATCCGTCCACCTGCCCGGGGGCGGCGGTGGCGGCTCGGCGGCGACCGGCGGGGTGTCGAATCCGGGGCGTTCGGTCCACCCCGGGTGGGCGCCGCGCCAGGAGCGCGGGACGTCGGGCGGCGGCTCCGGAGCCATCCGCGCCGCGGTACGGCGGACCTGGGTGGCCATGGTGCGGCCGATCGCGGGCAACCCGGTGGCCTCGACCGCGGCCGGTTCGGCGGTCAGCAGCGTGGACGGCCCGAAGCCCCGGGTCAGGGCCACGTCCAGCGGCCACCCGTGCGACAACTCCACGAGCACCTGCTCCAGGGCCCCGGCCAGGTGGGCGGCCGGGGTGGCGGGCGGCAGTGAGGTGCTGCCGCCGGGGGAAACGGCCAGCGCGGGAGGAGTCCCGGTGGGGCGCACCAGCGCCGCCAGCACCGCGGCGGACGTGGCCCGCACCAGCGCCAGCCGGGCGTCGTCGACGGGCCAGGCGGACTGGGCGGGACCCATCACCACCACCGCGTTCGCCACCTGGCGGGATGCGGTCATCGCGGCGACCGTGTCCTCGAGCGACCCGGTGACCACGAGCAGATCCACTGCGGCCGGTTCGAGGTGCACGTCGCGTACGTCCACCAGTGCCGCCGGCAGGCTGTGCCGTGCCCGGATGACCGCGGCGATGGCCGCGACGTCGACCGGGTCCGGGGCGATCCGATCCGGGTCGACCAGGTCCGGGCCGGCCGGGACCGAGCCCGCCGTGAGCACACCGATCCGCAGCGGCCATCGCCACGGCCGCCGGCGCAGCGCGCCCGGCGGCCGCTGGACCGGCAGCATCGCCGAATCGACGCCCGGGACCCGCAGCAGCCACGGCAACACCTCCGGCGGCACCAGGTTCCCGGACACCACCAGCCGAAGCGGGGGCCTTGCCCCGAGCGGCGCTCCGGGTGGCGCCGAGGCTTCGCGCAGGAACGCGACGTCCGGGCCCGGCACCGGCACGGTGCGCCGCAGGGTGTCGGCGTCGATCCGCCAGGGCACCAGCCCGGGTCCGCCGCGCGGGTTCCCGGCC
>CAZNCE010000259.1:0-3436 GCA_964571285.1 uncultured Nocardioidaceae bacterium
TGGATGCACGACTCGCTGGGCTACGTGCAGCTCGACCCCGTCTACCGGCAGTTCCACCACCACCAGATGACGTTCTCGATGATGTACGCCTACTCGGAGAACTACGTGCTCCCGATCTCGCACGACGAGGTGGTGCACGGCAAGGCGTCGCTGCTGCGCAAGATCCCCGGGGACCGGTGGCGGCAACTGGCCACGCTTCGCGCGTTCCTGGCCTTCATGTGGGCGCATCCGGGCAAGCAACTGCTGTTCATGGGCAGCGAGTTCGGCCAGGACACCGAGTGGTCGGAGGAGCGGGGGCTGGACTGGGCGCTGCTGGAGCACCCCGGACACCGGCAGCTGCAGGCGATGGTCCGCGACCTCAACGAGACCTACCGGGCCAACCCGGCGCTGTGGCAGCTCGACACCGACCCGGGGGGCTTCTCCTGGATCGACGCCAACGACGCCAGCAACAACGTGTTCAGCTTCCTGCGGGTCGGTCAGGACGGTCGGCCGGTGGCCTGTGCGGTCAACTTCGCCGCGGTCCCGCACGAGGGCTACCGTCTCGGGCTGCCGGAGGCGGGCGCCTGGCAGGAGCTGATCAACACCGACTCGGAGCTCTACGGCGGTTCAGGCGTGGGCAACCTCGGCGAGCTGGTCGCCACCGACAAGCCCTGGCACGGCCTGCCCGCGTCGGCGGAGCTCCGACTGCCGCCCCTGGGTGCGCTGTGGCTGCGTCCCAAGGGCTGACGTGGAGACCGGCCAGACCCTGACCGACGGTGTGGTGACGCTGCGGCGCGCCGACCTGGACCCGCCGGCAGCCACCATGGTGCTGGACATCACCACCCCCGAGGCGACGGTGGGCCGGGTGTGGCTGACCGATGTCGGGGACGGCGTCGGCCGGGTCCGGTGGGACCTCGCCCAGCGCTACCGCGGCCGCAAGCTCGCCACCCACGCGCTCCGGCTGTGTGTGGACTACGGGCTGGGCGAGCTGGACTTCACCCGGATCGAGACCCTGGTGCCGCCGGACCAGCCGTCGACCCTGCGCACCGCCAGTCGGAGCGGGCTGCGCCGCGAGGGGGTCCGCCGCGCCCCCCGGACGCCGACCGACCCGGACACCGGGGACCTCGTGGTGCTGGCGCGGCTCCGCGACGACCCGGAGCCGACGGCCGGTGAGGGATTCCGGGCACTGCTGAACTCGGCGCTCCCGCGGAAGCGGGCCATCGCCCAACTGGCGATCCGAGACACCGACGACCGGCTGCTGCTGTGCCAGCTGACCTACAAGGCCGACTGGGACCTGCCCGGCGGGGTGGTCGAGGACGACGAGTCACCGCGGGCAGCGGCCGAGCGGGAGGTCGCCGAGGAGCTCGGCCTGGACATCCGGGCGCAGCGGCTGCTGGCCGTGGACTGGCTACCGGCGTGGGGCGGCTGGGACGACGCGTGCCTGTTCGTCTTCGACGGCGGGGTGCACGACTCGGCCCTGACCGACCGGATCCGCCCGCAGCCGCGGGAGATTCGTACCGCCGCGTTCTGCTCCCGCGGCGAGTTGGTGGACCGGGCCGCCGACTTCACCGCCCGGCGGGCCCGGGCGATCCTGGATGGGAACGGGGACGTGCTCTACCTCGAGGGCGGGCGGCTGCTGTCGTGACGCGGGCTGCGTCCGGTCAGAACAGGGCGTTCGCCAGCTTGGTCCGGTAGCTGAGCACCCGCGGGTCCTCGTTGCCCACCAGGTCGAACAGCTCCAGCAGGTGACTCCGGGCGGCGTTGCGGTCGTCGCCGGAGGTGCGCTGCACCAGCCGGACCAGCCGCTCGAACGCATCCTCCACGTGTCCGCCGATCAGGTCGAGGTCGGCGGCCAGCGATTGCGCCTCGACGTCGCCGGGCCGGTCTGCGGCTGCCGAGCGCGCCGCCGCGACGTCTACCCCCTCGGTGCGCTTCATCAGCTGGGCGGCGCCGAGCCCACGCCGGGCCTCGAGGTCACCGGGGTCGGCGTCGAGCACCCGCTGGTAGGCGGCGATCGCGCCGTCGATGTCACCGGCGGCGAGGGCGGCGTCCGCCTCGGCGTACTTCGGGTCCTCCTCCGGGGGCTGCGGTGGCTGCTGCTGCGGCGTGCGGGGCTCGGCCCGGCCGGTCATGCCGTTGGCGATGGCGGTCTGCGTGACCTGCTGCAGCACTTGGCGCAGGTCCGCCTCGGGGATGTTCTGCTGGGCGATCGGGGCCAACTGACCGCCGAGCGCAACCGCGACCAGCGGCACCCCGGGCACCCCGACCGTCTGGGCGATCTGTGGGTTGGCGTCCACGTCGACGGTGGCGAGCAGGAAACGGCCCTCGAACTCGTCCGCGAGCCGTCCCAGGGTGTCGACCAACTGCTGGCTGTCGGGGGACTGGGGCGAGTGGAAGCACACCACCACCGGCACCGACACCGAGTGCTGCATCTCGGACTGGAAGTTCTCCGCGGTGATCGTGACCGCGTATGCGCCGGAGCCGCGGCCCGAACCGCTGCCCGCGCCGGCTCCCGCGCCGGGCTGCCCGGCCAGGCCCGGCTGCGGACCGGATTGCTGACCGGCCTGCGGGCCGCCCTTCATGCCGGATAGGTCGACCGCACCTGGACGGGAGAACGACTCAGTCATGGCGTCTATCTTTCCTCACCGCGGGCTCGGGCACGACGCCCCTCCCCCGGCCGAGCGTGCCGGCCGAGCGTGCCGCTGGAGCGGGCCCGGCGTGGCATGCCGCGGGACGGTCGGCGGTCAGAACCGGGCCGGCTCGCGGTACTCGCCCCACTCGGCGCGCAGCGCGTCGCAGATCTCGCCCATGGTCGCCTCGACCCGGCAGGCCTGCAGCATCGTGGGGATCATGTTCCCGCCGCCGCGGGCCACCTCAACCAGGTCGGCCAGCGCGGCATCCACCGCCTGCTGGTCTCGAGCGCTCCGCCGCGAGGCCAGCTCGGCGACCTGGGCCCGCTCCACCTCGTGCGACACGCGCAGGATCTCCAGGTCGCCGGTCACCGAGCCCTCGTGGCAGTTGACCCCGACGATCCGCTTGTCGCCCTTCTCCAGCGCGGTCTGATACTGGAAGGCGGACTCGGCGATCTCCGCCATGAACCAGCCCTCCTCGATGCCGCGCAGGATTCCGGCGGTCATCGGCCAGACACCGTCCTGGCCGGCCTGCTTGGCCCGCTGCACCGCCCCGGCCAGGCCTTCGGGGTCCGCCGAGGACAGCTCGCTACCGCCCATCGCCAGGATCCGGTCGAAGATCGCGGTCGCCTCCGCCTCGATCCGGTCGGTGAGCGCCTCGACGTACCACGAGCCCCCCAGCGGGTCGGCAACGTTGACCACGCCGGTCTCCTCCATCAGCACCTGCTGGGTGCGCAGCGCGATCTCGGCCGCCCGCTCGGTCGGCAGCGCAAGCGTCTCGTCCAGCGCGTTGGTGTGCAGCGAGTTGGTGCCGCCGAGCACGGCGG
>CAZNCE010000260.1:0-3327 GCA_964571285.1 uncultured Nocardioidaceae bacterium
GCGCCAGCCCGTCGCGGATGTCCTTGCCGAACCACGGGTAGACCGGGCCGGTGTTGCCGCGGCCCAGCATCAGGTCCATCCGGCCGTCGGACAGGTGCTGCAAGGTGGCGTAGTCCTCGGCGATCCGCACCGGGTCGGTGGTGGTGATCAGCGTGGTGGCCGTGGACAGCACCAGCCGCTTGGTCTGTGCGGCGATGAAGGCCAGCGTGGTGGTGGGCGCCGAGGGGACGAAGGGCGGGTTGTGGTGCTGGCCGGTGGCGAACACGTCCAGGCCAACCTCCTCGGCCTTCTTGGCGATCGCCACCGTGGCCTTGATCCGCTCGTGCTCGGTGGGCGTACGACCGGTGGTCGGGTCGGTGGTGACGTCCCCGACGCTGAAGATTCCGAACTGCATCGCTGGCGCTCCAACATCTGATTGACGATTCAACTATAGCGTCCAACGGGGTGACCGGGCCAGCTATTCCCGGTCCTTCGGGCGGCTCAATCGGGCGTCGGTGCTACGTCCCCGGTTCGGCACGCCGACGCACCGCGACGATAGGTTCGGGCACGCTGACGCACCGCGACGAACGCTTCTCGTACCAAACCCGCCCACCGGTCAACGGCGAGAGCCCGGACCTCGGACCAGCAGGGCACTGCCGGCGCAAAGGCCGACCACGCCCACCAGGTCGGCGGTCACGATGCCGTGTCCCTCGGTGAGCCGGATCAGCAGCGGACCTTCCGGCCGCACGCTGACCGCGATCCACACCGCCGAGAGCGCGATCAGCAACAAGGAACCCAACCGGGTCCAGCGCCAGCCGACCAGGGCGCCGACGCCCATGCCGACGGCGAGCAGCGCCATGGTCACGGAGCCAGTCAACCAGCACGTCCAACCGGTCAGCGGCGGTGGGTCACTAGAACATCCGTTCGAACGCGCGTAGCCTGGGCGCATGTCCGTGACCCTGCAGGGCTCACTGCTCGACCTGGCCGAAGAGCAGCCGCGGTTCGCCCCGGTGTCCGGGGTGCGCCGCACCCCGCTCAGCAACGGCGCCTGGATCGACGTGCTGCCCGGCTGGCTCAGCGGTTCCGACGAGTTGTTCGCCGCGCTGGTCACCGGGGTGCCGTGGCAGGCGGAGCGCCGGGAGATGTACGACCGGGTGGTCGACGTCCCACGGCTGCTGTGCTTCTACCGCGAGGACGACGCGCTGCCGCACCCGCTGCTGGGCGCGGCCCGGCAGGCGCTCAGCACCCACTACCGCGATGAGCTCGGCGAGGACTTCTGCACGGCCGGGCTGTGCTACTACCGGGACGGTCGCGACAGCGTCGCCTGGCACGGTGACACCATCGGCCGCGGCCGTCGGGAGGACACCATGGTGGCGATCTTGTCGCTCGGGGCGCCGCGGCGGCTGCTGCTGCGGCCCCGGTACGGGTCGGGCGACACGCTCTGCTTCGCCCTCGGGCACGGGGACCTGATCGTGATGGGCGGCTCCTGCCAGCGGACCTGGGAGCACGCGGTGCCGAAGACCGCGCGGCCGGTGGGTCCGCGGATCAGCGTGCAGTTCCGGCCGCGCGGGGTGCGCTAGACCAAGCCGGTACGACTCGGGTCGGTCGACTCGGACCGTCCGACTCGGCCGTCCGACTCGGGTGACACCCGTATCAGCGGGCCAGCGCACCCATCGGATCCCACGCGGGCAGCACGATCGGCTCCTCGTCCAGCGCGGCCTGCAGGTGCTGCGGCAGCCGGTCGCGGCGGGCGGCGATCTCGAAGACGTACTCGTGGAACCACGAGTCGTTCATCGTGTAGAAGCCCTTCTCGCCGTGCTCGTCGCCCCACGAGTTCTCCACCCGCCACTTGCGCGCCTGGCCGGCGTCGTCGACGTCCACCCCGGTGAACAGCATCGCGTGCGTCATCTCGGTCTCGTGGTAGGTCAGCCGGCCGGCCTTGTCCAGGTCGAACGCGGTGTCGTAGACCGACTCGTAGTCGTACAGCCGCGCGTCCCAGAGCCCCCGCTCACGGTCCAGCTGCTTGCCCACGTCGCAGCCGAACCAGACCGGCTCACCGCCGACGATCGCGTCCCTGGCGAGGTCGCGTAGCAGGGCCGGCTCGACGTTCAGGTAGATCACCGGCGGGGCGCCGACCACGTTGCCAAGGTAGTCGACGGTGAAGGTACGGCCGCGGGGGCTGCTCGGACGGGGGTCGTCGACCAGGCAGACGTACTCGTCCATCGGCAGCGTCACGTACTCCCTGGCGAACTCCTGCGGCGTCAGGCTGCCGGCCCGGTGGAACTGCTTGTCGTCGTCGGTCCATTGCCACTCGAAGCTCTGCGGCGGCGTGCCCAGGTGGATCGACAGGATCCGGTGCACGGCGGACAGCACATCCCGCTTGGCCTCGCGGGCAGCGGCGAGGTCGGATCCGAAGGACCGCAGCCGGGGTGTGGCGGTGCGCAGCACGGTGCGCAGGGCCGCGTTCATCTGCGCCGTGGAGGACGAGCTCTGCGTCTCCGGCATCGCCTGCTTGGGCACCAGCCCGTGCTTGGCGACCAGCGCCGCGAACATGTTCCACTGGCCGCCGTCACCGAGGACCGAGTCCAGCAGATACGCGACCGTGCGGTCGTCGGCCTCGCGATCGGCCAGCTCGATCATGGCCTCGCAGAAGTAGTTGGCCCGCTCGAGCTTGTCGTAGAACATCGGGAAGTTCTGCGAGAACTCGAACTCGGTCAGGCCGAGCCGGTCCATCGCGCCGGGGCGGAGCAGGTTGAGTCCGGCGAACATCCAGCAGCGGCCCGACTTCTTCTGGTTGGTGACCTTCCACCGATCCAACAGGTTCGACACGGTGGGTGTGGTGGTGGTGACGATCTCGCGGTCCAGCGCGATCTTGTCGACCGGCGTCTCGGCGACCGCGTTCTGCAGTAGCCGCCACTGCGGGTTGGCGGCGAACTCCTTACGCAGCAGGTCGAACTCGGGCAGGTCCAGGACTCCGTCAGACACGGCGTCTCCTCGGTGTTCGCGGTCGCAGGTCGATGCAAGGAATGGTCTCGACGTTAGCGCGCCGTGGCGACCGATTTCCGGGCCGGGCGGGTTTGCTATGAGCCCCTTGTTCGGCACGGGGACGCACCGCGACGAAAGTGGGAGCTCGCATGGCGGGTTCGTGGTGGACGCTGCCCAGCGTGGCGCGTTCGTGGTGACTTCTCGGGCCGAGAGTGACCCGGAACGCGCCATGGTGGCTCCGGCCACCGTCCGAACGCGCCACGGCGGCCCCGGCCGGATGCGAGCCGACGGGTGCGCGGAGGAACCGTTCGCCCGACGAGCCCAGCAAGCGGTCAGACATTCGTGTTTCACGGTCTGGTGAAA
>CAZNCE010000261.1:0-3299 GCA_964571285.1 uncultured Nocardioidaceae bacterium
ACCCACATGGAATGGTTCTTCGGCCCGAAGGGGCTGCGGTTCTCCGAGATCGGCTGCCGGCCGCCCGGCGTCGGTGCCTGGGACCTGTACTCCGCCGCCAACGAGGTCGACCTCTACCGCGAGTGGGCGCACGCGATCGTGCACGGCGGCCCCGACGCCCGGCTCTCCCGCGCGTACGCCGCCGGGATCGTGGCGCTGCGCCCGGACGCCGACGGACAGATCACCGGCTACTCCGGGGTGGACGAGATCTCCGCCCGGCACAACCAGTGGGTGCTGGACTTCCGGCTGCCCGATCCCGGCACGCCGACCCAGCCGATCGAGGCCGGCTACATGGCCAACGCCTATGTGCGGATGCGGCATCCGGACTACGACACGCTGCGCGGCATGCTCGACGACGTCGGGCGGACCGTGCAGGTGCATGCCCGATGAGCGGCGGCGAGGGCGGTCGATGAGCGTCACGCTGCTGGGACCCCAACGGTTCCGGATGTCCGCGCGCTCGACGGTGCGTTCGCTCGGCGTGGAGGGCCCGATCGCGGTGGTCAACGCCGGCTGGCAGGAGCGCGAGGTCGACGACGCCGAACTCGACGAGGTGCTCGACGGCCAATCGGTCAACCTGCGGCTCTACCGCCGGCTCGAGCACGTGCTGGAGGTAGATCCCGAGTACGCCGACGTGGCCCGGGTGCACCACCAGATGCTGGACGAACAGCAGCAGCTGTACCAGTTGCGGCTGCGGCACGCCGTCGAGGCGACGTACGCGATCTGGCGGCGGCCGGGCCCCACGAACCTGCACAACGCGGCGCTGGAGAGCAGCCTGGAGGAGATCCGGCGGCTGGACGCCTGGCACCTGTCCCGGGTGGACCAGATGGAGGGTGAGTTCGAGCGCGCGTACGACCCGCTGAACCGGCTGGCCGCCGCCGAGCACCGGACCGAGGTGGCCGCGATCATGGCCAAGGTGGGCGCCCTGGTGGTGACCGGCGGGCACGTCGACGTGCTGGTGCGCTGCCTGCAGCTGTTCTTGGACACCCCGCCGCCGCAGCTGCCCGTGGTGGCCTGGTCGGCCGGCGCCATGGCCCTGTCGGAGCGGGTGGTGCTGTTCGCCGACGACCTGGTCGACGGGGAGGGCTTCGCCGAGGTCTACCGTCGCGGGATGGGGCTGGTCCGCGGTGTCGTGCCGCTGCCGCACGCCCGCCGGCGGCTGCACCTGGGGGACCCGGTACGGGTCGCGGTCCTGGCCCGCCGGTTCCCCGACGCCTGCTGCCTGGTGCTGGACGACGGTGTCCGGGTGCCGCTGCCCGAGAGCGGCGGCTGCCCTCCGGGCGTACCCGTGCTGTCCGAGAGCGGGCAGGTCGCGACGTTGGAGGCGGCCTGAGCACCGGGCGCGGCGCGCCGGGACGCAAGCTGGCGATCAACCGGCTGCGGCAGCGGCGCCCGCTGGACGAGGCCGCCGTGGACCGGTTCCTGGCCCGCCACGACTTCCCGATCGTGGAGGGCGACCGGGTGACGTTCGTGTGGCGCGGTGCCGCCGACGAGGTGCTGGTCCGGCACCGCGTGGTCGGCATGACCGAGCCGCTGCGGCTGCGCCGGATCCGCGACACCGACCTGTGGTACGTCGTCGTTGAGGTGCCCGAGAACTCCCGCATCGAGTACCAGTTCGAGCTGGTGCAGAACGGGGAGCGGATCGAGTACGTCAACGACCCGCTGAACCCCCGGGTGGCCAACAGCCCGATGGGCTCCAGCTCGGTCCTGGCCGCGCACGGCTACCGCGTACCCGACTGGGTGCACCACAACGACGAGGCGCGGCCGGGTGAGCTGATCGAGATGGAGGTGCGCAGCCAGGCGCTGCGCCGCATCTCCCCGGTCTCTGTCTACCTGCCGGCCCGGTTCCGCCGCACCGTGCGCTACCCGCTGCTGGTCGTCCACGACGGCGAGGACTATTTGCGCTACGCCGCGATGAAGACCGTGCTGGACAACCTGATCCACCGGCTGGACATGGCCGAGACCGTGGTCGCGTTCATCCGTCCGGGCAACCGGCTGGTCGAGTACGCCAACAGCGCCGCGCATGCCCGCTTCGTCACCGCCGAGCTGGTGCCCCAGCTGGAGCGGGAACTGCCGCTCGCGGCGACCCCGGCGACCCGCTGCCTGATGGGCTCCAGCTTCGGGGCGATCGCCTCGCTGTCGACCGCCGCGCGCAACCCCGGTGTGTACGGCTCGCTGCTCCTGCAGTCGGGGTCGTTCCTGTTCACCGACATCGGCGCCGACCACGGTGGCGGGCCGGTGTTCGATCCGGTGGTCAAGTTCGTGAACCGGTACCGGGCCCGCCCGGCGCATGTGGTGGACCGGATCTTCCTCACCTGTGGCGTGTACGAGCCGATGAGCATCCGCAACCGGTCTATGGTGGCGACCTTCCAGCAGGCCGGGATCGAGCTGAAGTACGTCGAGGCCCGCGACGGCCACAACTGGGAGAACTGGCGGGACCGACTGCAGGAAGGTTTGTCGTGGATATTCCCAGGACCCCGCAAGTACGTGTACGAGTAGTGCTGTGAAACAGGTCGAGCAGTGGCATTCGCCGCGCATGCAGCGTCCCATCACCCTGTCCCGCTGGGGACACTTCGGCGTACCCGTGCTGGTGTTCCCCACCGCCGGCGGTGACGCGGAGGAGATCGAGCGACACCATCTGGTCTCGCACTGCGGTGAGTTGCTGGACGCCGGCGCGGTCAAGCTGTTCTCCTGCGACAGCACTGCGGGCGCGGCGATGCTGCGCAAGGAGGGCACCCCGCAATACCGCGCGTGGCTGCTGAACCAGTACCAGTTGGCGATCGCCAACGAAGTGGTCCCGGCGATCCACACCGACTGCGGCGGCGAGCAGCCGGTGATCGTGGCCGGCTCGTCGATCGGCGCGTTCAATGCGCTGGCCGTGCTGTGCCGGTTCCCGTGGCTGTTCCGCAGCGCGATCTGCATGAGCGGCACCTACCAGCTGCAGTCGCTGATCGAGGGCTACTCCGATGACCTGTACTTCGCCTCGCCGACGTACTTCGTGCCGGGGCTGGACGGCGACGTGCTGGAGCAGCTGCGGAGCCGGTTCGTGATCTTGGCCTCCGGCGAGGGGGCCTGGGAGAACGTCGGGGAGTCCTGGGCGGCGGCCCGGGTGCTCGGTGACAAGCGGATCCCGAACCGGGTGGACAACTGGGGCCCGGACTGGGAGCACGAGTGGCCCACGTGGTGGGCGATGCTGCCGCAGTACCTGCACGAGCTGCTCGGCTGACCCCGCTCGGCTGACCCCCCTTCCGCACCCCTTCGCG
>CAZNCE010000262.1:0-3226 GCA_964571285.1 uncultured Nocardioidaceae bacterium
GATGTGCAGGTCGGTGCCGCAGATCGTCACCGCGTCCACCCGCACGATCGCGTCCTCCGGGTCCAAGATCTGCGGATCGGCGACGTCCTTCCAGATGCGGCGTCCCGGCCCGTCGAATACCAATGCCTTCATGGTTCAGTTCCCTTCTGGTGGTGGCTTTCGGCAGCGGTTGGTCAGGTCTGTGGGGACATCGAGTCGCCGTCCCAGCCCTCGTCCTGGAGGGCGCGCTCGGGCACCGGCGTGACGAGCACTGGGCAGCGTGCGACCCGGACCAGGGACCGGGCCAGCGAGCCGATGCGCAGCGGACCCCGCCGCGCGCGCCGGCCCAGGACCAGCAGGTCCGCCTGTTCCGATGCCGACATCAGCGCTTCGACCGGGAAGGAGTAGGTCATCTCGATCGTCGCCTTGACGGTCGGGAAGTCGTCCGCCAGCCGGGCCAGGGCCGCCCTCAACTCCGGCAGGGTGCCGTCCCGCCAGGCCTGTTCGACCATCCGCTCGTCCCCGAGGTCGGTGTACGCCCCGGGCAATCGCCAGGCGTGCAGAACGGTGAGCGGGGTGCCGCGCTCGGCGGCTTGGGTCAGTCCCTCGCGGAGCACGTCCACGGGACCGCCGCGCTCGTCCACCCCCACGACCACCAGCCCGTGCTGGGTCTCGGTCCAGCCTTCGGGCACGGAGAAAACGGGGCATTCCGCCCGGGCGGCAACGCCGATGCTGGTGGAGCCGGTGAGGACACGAGCCGCCCGGGACAGGTCCCGGTGCTCCAGCACGAGGCACCTGGCCGAGGTGCTCTCGTCCAGCAGTGCGCGGGTGGGCCGACCCCGGAGCACGAAGCCTTCGATCCCCTGGGCGACCGCCGGCTCGTTGCCGAACTCGTCCTGCACGAAGGCCGTTGCGCGCGCCACCACCCGGTGCGCCACGTCTGAGTACGCCCCGGCGGCGATCAGCGGACTCGAGGTCGGCCTGGGCAGGAACTCGGCGGCATGGACGATGCGGAGCGAGCTGTCAGTGCGTCGTGCCTCGGCCACGGCGAACCGGAGCGCGGCATGGTTGTCTCCGTTGACGCAGACCGTCACGGGACGCGAGCGTGGGTAGTCCATGGTGTCTTCCTTTCCTTGTGCATGAAGGGAGGGGCCGCCCGTTTCCGGACGGCCCCTGTTCGATTCGGCGCCTCCCAAACCGGCTACTGGGATACGGCCTGCGGGCGGTGCCCGGGAAGGCCGATCGCGTGGTCGTACAACTGCAGTAGGAACACCACGGCGATCGAGCCCATGAACAGAGCCAGCAGCAGTTCGGCTGCCGCTGCTTCGGCGAAGACCAAGGCCACGACTCCGAGGCCGAGGCTGCCGAACGCGACGCCCAACTTGACCTTGCCCACCCGGTCGAATCCATCGTCGCCGATGACCAGATAGGCAGCGGCACCCAGGATCAACCCGGTCGCCGCCATGCCACGCGCGTCCTGGATGAACGGCATCTCACCACGGATCAGGTAGCCGACGTACGGCACCGCGATGGCCGCAACCAGGATCGCTACGACGAGATCTTGGACTTTGAGTCTCATCGTTGCCACCCCTTCTCCTCTCCTCTCATCCTCGTCGGAGGGCGAGAAGCAGGGCAGAGTCCGAAGTCCCTCACCGGGGACCTTTGGCCCTGTCCATTGGGCATTCCGCCGGAGAGACTGGCCAACGGGAAGGAGTCTGATGAAGAAGCGTTCCGCGCTCGCCCGCTCGTCCCGGCCGGTTGTTCCCGAGCAGCGGGCGAAGCCCGTGGCGTTGTCCCGGCTGCTGGCCGAATGGGTGGCCGACGACGTCATCAGCGCCGAGCAGGCCGCGCAGATCCGAGCCCGGCAGTCCGACACCGACGTCGTGTCGGACGCTTCCACCGTGCGGGCGCGCGGCTCGGGCGCGGTCGAGGCGCTTGGTTACCTCGGCGCGCTGATCGTGACCGCGGCCGTGGTGCTGCTGGTGGGCCGCTACTGGGATCAGCTGCCCGACGGCGGGCGCTTCGGTCTGCTGCTCGCGGCCTCCGGTGCGCTGCTGGTCGCGGGGTTCGCCATCCCGCCGCGCACCGGTCGGGTCGCGATCAGGCTTCGGTCCGCGCTGTGGCTGGGGGCGACGCTGGCGTTCGCCGCGGCCGCCGGGGTGGCCGGCGATGCCTACCTGGAGCTGACGGTCAACGACGACATGATCCTGGTGGCCGGGAGCTCTGCGCTGCTGGCCGGTCTGTTGTGGGGGCTGCATCCCACCGTCGTTCAGGAGAGCGCGATGATGCTCGCGCTCGCCGGCACCACCGCGGCCGTGCTGTGGGACGCGACCGAGTCGGGCAACGTACCTGGGCTCGGCGTGTGGCTGGCGGGCGTGTTGTGGTTCGCGCTGGGCTCCGCCGGTGTCGTCCGGTTCCGGCGACCCGCGCCCACGCTGGCGATAGCCACCGCTGTGGTGGGTGCGCTGACGACCGCCGGCACGGACGCAGGTCTGATGCTCGCGTTCGCGGTGGCCCTGGCTGCGCTGTGGCACGCGATGCGCGTGCAGGATCTGCCCAGCTTCGGCGTCGCAGCGCTCGGGCTGCTGATCGCGCTGTTGATCGGGGTGCTGCGCTGGTTCCCCGACTCGCTGGTGGTCGCGCTGGTGCTGATGGCCGCCGGCGTGGTCCTGGTCTCCTTGGCGGTGCGGCTGTCCCGACGCCGCCAGGCACACGGCTGAGCCGGCCGCGCAGTCGTCGTACCGGATCCAGCCGTTCCGCCCGTGCGCCGGGACCAAGGACCCTTCGAAGCGCCGCCCACTCTCGCGATGCTGGAGCCACGGGCGGCGAATGAGCCACCTGCCAAGGCAAGAGAGGTCATCATGCGCGCGAGCGAGGTCCACACCGCCAGCCGGACGGACCGGGTCACCGAGATCATGACGTGGCCGGTCGCCACGGTCGGCACCCGCACCTCCCTGCGGGACATCCTCGAAGAGCTGGCGGCAGACGAGGTCGGCGCGCTGGCCGTCCTCGAGGACCACTCGTTCGTCGGCATCGTCTCCGAACGCGACGTGGTCCGGCACCTGGCCGACGGCGGCAATCCGGACAACCTGACCGCGGGCGAGATCATGACCACCGACCTGGTCACCGCGGACGTGAGCGAGCCCATCCTCGACGCGGCCCGCCGGATGCGCGAGGCCCAGATCCGCCATCTGCCGGTGCTCAAGGACGATCGGCTGGTCGGCTTCGTGTCCATCCGCGACCTGTT
>CAZNCE010000263.1:0-3221 GCA_964571285.1 uncultured Nocardioidaceae bacterium
GGAGCCCGTGCGCGACATCGACAAGCCGTTCCTCATGCCCATCGAGGACGTCTTCACCATCACCGGCCGCGGCACCGTGGTGACCGGCCGTGTCGAGCGTGGCCAGCTCAAGGTCAACGAGGAGGTGGAGATCGTGGGTATCCACCCGAAGTCCACCAAGACCATCGTCACCGGCATCGAGATGTTCCGCAAGCTCCTCGACACCGCTGACGCGGGCGAGAACGTGGGCCTCCTGCTCCGCGGCATCAAGCGCGAGGACGTCGAGCGTGGCCAGGTTGTGGTCAAGCCCGGCTCCATCACCCCGCACACCAAGTTCGAGGCGCAGGTCTACATCCTGTCCAAGGACGAGGGTGGCCGGCACACGCCGTTCTTCAACAACTACCGGCCTCAGTTCTACTTCCGCACCACCGACGTCACCGGCGTCGTCTCGCTGCCCGAGGGCACCGAGATGGTCATGCCCGGCGACAACACGGAGATGTCGGTCGAGCTGATCCAGCCGATCGCCAGGCAGGCCGCCCTGCCGTTCGCCAACCGTCAGGGCGGCCGCACCGCCGGGGCCGCCGGTGTGCCCAAGCTCCTGACGGGATCCCCGGGGCCCGACGGCCACCGAGGTGGCCGCCGGGCCCTTGCGTGCCAGGGATCCCCGGGCGGCGGTGACGACCGCCGCCGATTGGCCAGCAGCCGGTGTGTCTGGCATACTGGCCAAGTTGCTCCGACGGGGTCGCCGGGGCGTGCCCACGAGCCAGCGGTCGAACCGCAAAGCTCGTCGCGGATGCGCCGCACCAGGAGAGCCCGCAACGTCCGGCCAGCTGGTCGGACGCCACACCAACCACAACGCAGTGATCGGCGCGTGCGCTGTACGCGTCCCGACACGCCCGACCGCGGGGGTCGGAGATCGGCTGGGTTGTGCGCCGGGTTCGGAGCAGCCGAGGAGCGCCTCACCGAGGTGTCTCGAGACCAGCAGCGGTAACCGAGAAGAAGGACGAAGCAGGAGCGATGGCGGGACAGAAGATCCGCATCAGGCTCAAGGCCTACGACCACGAGGTCATCGACACCTCGGCGCGCAAGATCGTGGACACGGTCACCCGAACGGGCGCGTCGGTCGCCGGCCCTGTGCCGCTGCCGACCGAGAAGAACGTCTACTGCGTCATCCGTTCGCCGCACAAGTACAAGGACAGCCGCGAGCACTTCGAGATGCGCACGCACAAGCGGCTCATCGACATCATCGACCCCACGCCCAAGACCGTCGACTCGCTGATGCGGCTGGAGCTGCCGGCGGGTGTCGACATCGAGATCAAGCTCTGAGGACGAGAGACCCATGAGCAGCGTTAGGAACGTCCGCGGCGTGCTGGGCACCAAGCTCGGCATGACCCAGACCTGGGACGAGGACAACCAGGTCGTGCCCATCACGGTCATCGAGGCCGGCTCGAACGTCGTCACGCAGGTGCGGTCGGCGGACAGCGACGGCTACTCGGCGATCCAGATCGGGTACGGCGCCCTGGATGCCCGCAAGGTGGTCAAGCCGATGCGCGGCCACTTCGACAAGGCCGGGGTCACCCCCCGGCGGCACCTCGCCGAGATCCGCACCGGTGACGCGTCCACGTACACCCTGGGCCAAGAGCTCAGCCCCGAGCTGTTCTCCGCCGGCGAGCTGGTGGACGTGACCGGCACCAGCAAGGGCAAGGGCTTCGCCGGTGTGATGAAGCGGCACGGCTTCGGCGGGGTGTCCGCCTCGCACGGCGCGCACCGCAACCACCGCAAGCCGGGCTCCATCGGCGGCTGCGCCACCCCGGGCCGGGTCTTCCCCGGCAAGCGGATGGCCGGCCGGATGGGCGCCGACACCATCACCACCCAGAACCTCACCGTGCACGCGGTGGACGTGGAGAAGGGCCTGATCCTGCTCCGCGGCTCCGTCCCCGGGCCCCGGGGCAGCGTCGTGGTCATCCGCAGCGCGGCGAAGGCGGCCATGGAGAAGGAGGTCGAGCAGTGACCTCGATCGACGTGCTGGATGCCACCGGCAACAAGTCCGGGAGCGTGGACCTGCCCGCGGAGATCTTCGACGTGCAGGTGAACATCCCGCTCATCCACCAGGTGGTCGTCGCCCAGCAGGCGGCGGCCCGGCAGGGGACCGCTGCCGCGAAGACCCGTGGCGAGGTCCGCGGCGGCGGCGCGAAGCCGTACCGCCAGAAGGGCACCGGCCGGGCACGCCAGGGCTCGATCCGGGCGCCGCAGTTCACCGGCGGCGGGATCGTGCACGGCCCCGTGCCGCGCAAGTACGACCAGCGGACCCCCAAGAAGATGAAGGCGGCCGCGCTGCGCGGTGCGCTGTCGGACCGGGCGCGCAACGGCCGGGTGCACGTCGTCGAGGCGATCGTCGACGGTGACACACCGTCGACCAAGGCAGCCGTGGCGACGCTGGCCCGGGTGGCCGAGCACGCGCGGGTGCTGGCGATCCTCGACCGCGCCGACGACGTCGGCCGGCTGAGCCTGCGCAACCTGGCCACGGTGCACGTGCTGACCGCCGACCAGCTGAACACCTACGACGTGCTGCTCAGCGACCACGTCGTGTTCACCCGCACGGCGTTCGACGCGTTCGTCGCCGGGCGCGCCGACGGTGCAGCCGCAGGTGCCGCCCAGGATGCCCCAGAGGTTGCCGCCGAGGATGCCGACGACTCGGCCCAGGAGCCGGCGACCGCCGAGGTGGCGGCGCCCGGTGCGGGCGAGACCGAGGAGGACCAGTGAGCAAGCTCTACAAGGACCACCGCGACGTGCTGCTGGCCCCGGTCGTCAGCGAGAAGAGCTACGGGCTCCTGGACCAGAACAAGTACACGTTCCTGGTGCACCCGGAGGCGAACAAGACCGAGATCAAGATCGCCGTGGAGAAGATCTTCAACGTCACGGTGACCTCGGTGAACACGGCTAACCGGCCCGGAAAGCGCAAGCGCACCCGCTTCGGCTACGGCCGCCGCAAGGACACCAAGCGGGCGATCGTCAGCGTTGCCGAGGGCCAGCGGATCGACATCTTCTCCGAGACGGCCTGAGCGAGGACCAGACAACCATGAGCATTCGCAAGCGCAAGCCGACCACTCCGGGGCGGCGCGGCTCGTCCGTCGCCGACTTCGTCGAGGTGACCCGTTCGACGCCGGAGTCGGCGCTGGGGGTGCCGGTGCGACGGAAGGGGGGGCGCGGCGCCGAGGGCCGCAGCACGTCGCGGCACCAGG
>CAZNCE010000264.1:0-3217 GCA_964571285.1 uncultured Nocardioidaceae bacterium
GCCAGACCGTCGCATGGGAGACCCACCCGGACGAGCGGACCCCGGAGCCGCTGCCCGAACGGGCAGACTTCCATGCACCGATCGATGCTTCGTCATCTCTTATCAGCAGGGGCGAGCGCCGCCTAGCGTCGAAACCTCGCCGAATCCCACTCACCCGTCAAGTGATGGCTATGACGCTGAACGACGCCAACGCCTTGGCCGCGATCCTCGCGGTCCCCCACTCCAGCGAGAGCGAGGCTCGCGACTGGTTCGCAGCGGTCTCCGACGCGTTCCACTCGGAGTCGACCGGCGGCGACGACCCACCGGCCTGGTCGGACTTCGCAGCGGCATTCCAGCAGCTCGCCACCTCGACCTACTCGGGGACGGACGGAGCGAGCAAGGCAGCGACGTTCGTCGCGTACGTCGAGTCGATCGCCGGCAGCCAGGCTATCGACGTGGTGGCGGCGCTGGCCGGCCGGCAACCGCGAGGCGACCTCGACGAGGTGGTGCGAACCTGGGCCGAGCAGGCCACACAGATCCAGCCGCAGGTATCGGCCGGCGCAGCGGTGGAGCCCGAGGACCCGTGGGTCTGGGACGACGAGCAGCAGGTCTGGCTCCTCCACGAGCAGGGCCAGTGGCTGCCGCAGGAGACCTTCGACGGTGAGAAGTGGCTGGTGCTGAACCGGGACCGGACGGAGTGGGAACCCAGACTGCACTGGGACGGGGAACGCTGGCTGACCCTGAACGCGGACAAGACCGGGTGGCTCCCCGCTCCCGGAAGTCAGCCTGACGAACGACAAGCCGGCGAGCCATCCGTGGTCGACGACGGGTCGAGCGAGCAGGCCGGAGTGCCGGAGCAGCCACCGGACGGGTTCGCCTGGGTACGACCGGCGCAACGTACCCAACTCGAAGGCCTGTGGGGCGACCAGTGGCCGAACGAGTTGCAGGCCCATCTGGACCGGACCTGGCACCCCGGCTGGGAGACCGGCATCGACGCCGGACTGAAGCCCCGGCTGCTGGATCGGCTGCTGACGGAGCTGGAGCCTGAGCCACCGCGAGGCGGCGAACCACCGGCAGACGCCGGCGGGGAGGACCCGCTGGCCTGGGTGAGCGCCGAGCAACGTCAGCTGCTCGCCGACGAGGTCTATCCCGACGGTGGCTGGCAGCAGGCGCTGACCGCGCATCTGGACACCCGCTGGGACGACGTGACGGACTGGCGGACCGAGCTCACCGACCAGCAGAAGCGCGAGCGGCTGGAAGGGCTGTTGCCCACGTTGACGCTGCAGCCGGCAGGGGGACTGACCGACGAGGAGTACGACGAGGTGTCCGAGGTCATCGCGGAGCTGCTGGCCGGCGGCGCCGAGAAGTTGGACCAGATCCTGGACAGCGACGACACCCACGACCTGGAACTGCTCATCGACAGTGGCGTCCTTGAGGTCGACACCGACGACTCCGACATCACCGAACCGTTGCCCGGCTGACGGCGCTCCGACCCGAGGGAGATACAACAATGGCCGAGATGATGGCCGAGGCAGGCGAGAAGGCAGCCACCTCGGGCCCCGATGCCATCGCGAAGCTGGGGGACACCGCGGCCAACCTGATGAAGGCGGCCGCCGAGCTGAAGAAGGTCCGCATCGAGGAGAAGCGCTTCGCCATGGAGGTCCGCGACAAGGAGGCGCGCTTCACGGTCAAGCAGGAGGGCCTGGTCAGCACCTTCCCGGGCAACGCCCAGGCCTTTCGGCCCGAGTTCCTGAACAAGTACACGGAGTTCCTGCGCCGGAACGGCGTCGACACCGAAGCACCCGTGATCTTGCTGAAACCCACTCGCGAGGGCCGGGAGTGGGCCAGCGCCTACTTCAAGCACGTCAGGTACAAGGTGGTGCGCGGGCCGATCAGCCGGATCCGGAAGGGCAACAAGAGCGCCAAGAAGCGTGAGGACGAAGTCGCCGAGCAACTGAAACAGGCCCGGTCGAACGACTCCTTCACCGAGGACAACCTGGACGCAACCTTCGATGCGGAGTTCGCCAAGAATTTCACCAAGATCAAGGCGTACCAACCGATCACGTTGATGTATGAGTTGTGGGCGTTGGACGAGGCGGCGCTGGACAACACCTTCGCCTCATTGCGGGCGATCCTCGAGAAGCTGATGCAGGACCGGATGTGGCAGATGGCGGTCGGCCTCCGCGAACGACTGGACAAGCGTGAGGGGGAGAACGCGCAGAGCCTGCAACGGCTCGCCGAGGCGTTCAAGGACATCCAGAAGGGCAAGGCCTGGATCAAATCTGCCGACACCACCGAGTTGGACGGAGCGGTCGACGCGGTGACCACGCTGCTGAAGCAGCGGGTGTCGACGACGAAGCGGCCGAGTGCCGCATCAGCGGGAGACATCGACACGCTCGCGGAGGAGATCGAAGCGGCAAACCAGGCCCTGATCGAGGAGCTGACCAACTGGCGGAAGACGCATTGGGCCGGCTCGGCCGCGAACAAGCGCAAGAAGGGCAACTCGGCGGTCAGGGATGGTATCGAGCGGCTCGGTACGGACCTCGACTCCCGGCTGGCCAAACTGAAGTCGGCCGTGCAGAAGGACGAGCTCGACACCTGGGAGCGGGACACCCTGGCCCGGTTGGACCACGCATTCGAAGACGCCTCCATGCGGGTGTCCACAAACGCCGAGCGCGACCTCGCTCGGCTCCTCCAGACCCACACCGCAGCGGTGACCAAGACGGTGTCGACGTTCCGCGATGGTCAGCGCGCCCCGCATGCGAAGCTGGCCGGCAACGAGATGTCCGACCGGATCTGGCAAGCAGAAGGCACGGACGAGCTTGTGAAGGAGATGCTCCAGGAGGGCGACTCCGGCGGCGTCCTCTCCGACCGGCAGCTCAAGGAGTACGCCGTGCTGCTGAAAGCCTTGGAGACCGACAAGCAGGAATGCCTGGACCGCTACCAGGGCGTCACGTACATGGACAATTTCGATGTCAAGCTCCCGGGCGCGTACGGCGGCCGGAACCGGAAGTTCCACCAGACCTACATCAACACGCTGTCTGTCGTGGTCACGCCGAAGATGACCCAGGGAAGCAACCCGTTCTTCAACGTGACGATCAGCTTCCGCGAGCAACCGGTGATCAAGGGCGCCGCGCAGGAGATCCGGGACGAGATGAAGGTCTACCCGGCGAAGATCGAAGCCGGAGGACCGTTCACCAGGCGGATCAACGACTTCGCCACGTTCAAGAAGCTCTAG
>CAZNCE010000265.1:0-3167 GCA_964571285.1 uncultured Nocardioidaceae bacterium
TCGGCCCCCGAGACGGCCAGCACCCGCAGGTCGCCGGACTCGATCTGGCCCTCGAACTCCCCGATGCCGGAGAAGCCGACCGCGATCTTGTGGCCGAGCAGCGCACTGGTCAGCGGGCCACCGCCGTCGTAGGCGACGTATCGCACGTCGCGCGGCTCGATGCCCGCGGTCTTGGCCAACTGCATGGGGAACAGGTGGTCCGGACCACCCGGCGAGGAGCCGCCGCCTACCACGATCGAGCCCGGGTCGGCCTTCCAGTCCTTGAGGAAGTCCTGCACCGTGCGGTAGGGGGAGTCGGCCGGCACCAGGATGCCTTCCGGGTCCTCGATCAGCTGCGCCAGCGGGGTGGCGTCCTGCGGCTGGTACCTGGCACCGAACGAGTACAGCGAGCCGACGACCCCCAGACCCATGGTCATCATCGTGTTGTTGTCGCCCTCGGCGTTCATCAACGTGGTCATGGCGACCGAACCGCCGGCGCCGATGATGTTCTGCACCTCGATGTTGCCGCCGGTGACGTTCTCGTCCTCCAGCACCGCCACCGCGGCGCGCCCCGTCTGGTCGTACCCGCCGCCGGGGCTGTTCGGGATCAACATAGTGAGGTCCCTCGACTCCGCCCCGCGGGTCACTCCGCACGCCGAGGCCACGCCGGCGAGCAGCGCCACCGCGACGGCCATGGCGAGCCACCTCGCGTGACCTGGTCTCATCTGTTCTTCCTCTCGAGCCGTGAAAGCGCCATGCTGATGGTCGGGTCCGAACGCATGCCGCGTCACGGTTGGCAAAGCAACGGAGGTTGTGGAACTTGTGGTCACGGGTGCCACGACTGCCCCGGCCGAGCATGGCCGAGCAGTTCATGGTGCTCCAGGTGATCGTGTTGTTGATCGCGTTGGCGGTCGCGAGCGTGGTGTCGCTGCGGCAGAGCCAGGCGGACTTCCGGGAGGAGCGCGGCGCGCCGTTGCGGTCGGCCGCGCTCGGCCTGGCCGGCCTCGACGTGATCCGGTCGATGACCAGCACCCGCCCGGTGCCGGCGTCGTTGGCCACGTACGCCCAGCAGTACCAACAGCGGGCCGACGCCACCTCCGTGCGCGTGGCCGCACCCGACGGCACGGTGTTGTACGGCGCCAGCCCGCAGGACGCCGGGACCAGGATGCGGTTCGGCGCCGAGCCGCGGCACCGGGTGGCGGTGTGGACCGGAGACATGGATCTCGAGGGGCAGCGATCGTTGGTCGTGCAGGTGCCGGTCTTCGCACCCGACGTCGCGAACCAGCCGCCGCGGGTGGTCGGGTACGTGATGATCGCCGACGCCTATCCGTCCGTGCTGGCCCGGGCACAGCAGATCCTGCCGGACGTGGCCACGTTCCTGGGGATCGGGCTGGCGCTGGGCGTGGCCGGGGCGTGGTTGCTGGCCCGGCTGATCAAACGCCGTACCCGTGGGCTGGAGCCGGCCGAGATCGCGGCGCTGGCCGACCAGCGCGAGGCGTTGCTGCACTCGATCCGCGAAGGCGTGGTGGCACTGTCGCCCGACGGCACGGTCACCGTGCTGAGTGACAGCGCACGCGACCTGCTCGGGCTGCCCAAGGGGGTGGAGGGGCGTCGGCTGGAGCAGCTGGACCTCCCGGCGGACGTCCTTGACGTGTTGACCGGGGCGGACGACCTGCGGGACCGCCCGCTGGTGGTGGCTGGGCGCGTCCTGGTGGTGAACCGCAACGCGGTGCTGGACCGCGGTCGCCGGGTCGGCACCGTAACCACTCTGCGCGACCGTACCGAGCTGCTGGCCATGCAGAGCGAGCTCAGCGCCCGGGTCAGCATCACCGAGACGCTGCGGGCGCAGACCCACGAGTTCAGCAACCAGTTGCACACGATCTCCGGGCTGGTCCAGTTGGGGGAGTACGACGAGGTGAACTCCTACGTCGGGGCTCTCACGCGGCAGCGCGCCGAGATCAGCGGCACGGTCACCGCCACCGTGCAGGACGCCTCCGTGTCCGCGCTGCTGGTCGCGAAGATGTCGCTGGCCGCCGAACGCGGGGTCCGGATCGTGCTGGCCCGGGACGGGTGCTCGCTGCCGCGGCTGGAGCCCGACCTGTCCTCAGACGTCGGCACCGTGCTGGGCAACCTGGTGGACAACGCGGTGGATGCGACCGTGTCTGGCGGTGGGACGCTGATCGAGGTCCGGTTCGGCGTGGACTCCGACCTGCTGGTCGTACAGGTCTCCGACTCGGGGCCGGGCGTGTCCGAAGACGCACTGGCCGACATCTTCACCCGCGGGTATTCGACCAAGCCCGCGGACGCGATCGGTCGTGGGGTGGGCCTGGCGCTGGTCCAGCTGGTGTGCCGACGGCGCGGCGGCTCGGTCCAGGTCCGCAACGAAAGCGGTGCGGTGTTCACCGCCCGGCTGCGTCGCACCGTGACCGATGCCGTCGCTGTCCCCGGCGACGCCGACGACGGCGTTCGGGTATCCGGTGAGGGGAGCTGAGATGGCCCCGGCGGTGCGGGTCCTGGTGGTCGACGACGACTTCCGGGTGGCGTCCATCCACACGCGGTTCGTGCAGCGGATCCCCGGCTTCGAGGTGGTCGGCACGGCGACGACCGGGCACGCTGCGCTGTCCGAGGTCGCACGCCTGAGCCCGGACCTGGTGCTGCTCGACGTCTATCTGCCCGACCTCAGCGGCATCGAGGTCCTGCGGACACTGCGCGGGAACGGCAACGACGTCGGGGTCGTGATGCTCACCGCCGCCCGCGAGGTCGACACGGTGCGGGCGGCGGCCGCCGGCGGAGCGGCGCACTATCTGGTCAAGCCGTTCGACTTCGACGACCTGCGGGTGCGGCTGGAAGCGTGGCGAGATGCGCGCGAGGCGCTGACCTCGACCCGGACGGGTGTGGACGACACGGTCGACCAGCGCGACATCGACGCCGTGTTCACGCCGGTGCTCGCCGGTCCGGCGCGGTCCCTGCCGAAGGGCCTGAGTGCGCCCACTGCCGACGCCGTGCTGGAGGCACTGCGGGCCGCCGGTGAACTGTCGGCCGCCGAGTGCGCGGAGGCGGTGGGGCTGTCGCGGGTGTCCGCCCGCCGGTACCTGGAGCACTTCGCGGAGACCGGCCGGGCGGTCGTGCGCCTGCGATACGGCGGCGCCGGCCGGCCCGAGCGCCGCTACCGCCCGCGCGACTGACCG
>CAZNCE010000266.1:0-3141 GCA_964571285.1 uncultured Nocardioidaceae bacterium
GAGCACTTCCGCCGCGAGGACGATGGGTCGTTCACCCAGACCGAGACGACCTATCACCATCTGGTGATGTTCGGCCGGTCGGCCGAGCACGCGCATGACCGGTTCACCAAGGGCGACAACTTCATCGCCGAGGGCTACACCCGCGAGGTCAACTACGAACGCGACGGCCAGGCGGTCGAGAGCGAGGAGTTCGTGGCCAAGAAGATCGGTCACGACACCGCCCGCACCCGCTACGAGGTCGACCGCACCCCACGCCGCCCAGCGGCGGAGCGGGACGCGGCCGCGTTCGAGCCACCGTCCCGGCCCGCCCAGGCACCGCAGTCCACGGCCATCGGCCTGTGAACGCCGGGAGCCGAGCATCATGACCGACCACACCCCCGAGACCGATCCACCCGGCACCGACCCGACCAACGGTGAGGGGCCGGAGCTGGATGAGCCGGATGTGTTCGACGGTCCGCCGCACGTCAGCGACGCCGATGTGCCCGAGACGCCGCACCCGGTGAACTGGAACCTGCTGTCCGCGCATGACCTGGAAACCGAATGGCTCGCGCTGAACCGGTGGGTGGACTGGCTGCGCCACACCTACGGACTCCCCGCCAGCGTGCTGCCGCCGTTCTGGCACCACCACCCCGAACTGCTGTGGGAACTCTCCGCGCTGCACCTGCACTGGCTGGGTGCGTACGACCCCGAGCAGAACGCCTCCGCGGCGATCGGCTGGCACCGCGATTTCGCCGATGCCCGCGCCCGCCTCCGGGACTGGGTGGCCGCCTCGGGCACCCGGATCGATCGTGACCGGCCCACCCGGCAGACCACCTGGCCCGGTGAAGAACCCGGACCGCCGGTGGAGGATGTGGTGATCGCCGACCGCGACGCCGAGTTCGTGGAGTTCGTCCAAGCCCAGGTCCGCAGACGCCAGGAGGCCGAGGACGAGTTCTACGCCAGCCTCGATGACGACCTCGACCTCGATGTTGACCCGGCCACCGGGGAGGTGCGGGACTGATGGGCGGCTACGTGAAGAAGACCGACCGGCGCCGCTACGAAGACCGCTCCTTCTCCGTCCGGGCCGTGCACCGGGACCAAGTCGACCTGCACAAGCTCGCCGAGGTGCTGATCCGGCTGACCTTGCAGGAGACCGGCCGCAGCCGCGCCGACCGCCGCGCCTCCGAACCACCGGAGACCTACCGCGCCCCAGCCGCACCCACCAGCACAGCGGCGAGTGTCGCAGCCCCGTTGGTAGAATGACACCAGCAAGCCTCGCGTACGCGGGGTGTTGTGGTCCCAAACCTCACCCGCGCGGGTGGGCAACACGCACCGTGACCCGGTCGGGTCTCGTCCTACAGCCACACCGATGGCTGCTCTCACGATCAACATCTCCTCCCAGGCGTCTGGGGCGCGAGGGTCGAATCGCGTGAGAGGCAAGGACCCGATGACCACCACAACGACTGCTGCTGCCGATCCGGCCGCCAGCCTGATCGACCCGCCCATCAGCACCGCTGTCGCGATCTCCTACCTGCGGGTCTCCACCCGTGAACAGGCCTCCAAGGGCGGCACCGACGAAGGCTTCTCCATCCCCGCCCAACGCGACGCGGTGCGCCGCAAAGCCGACCAGCTCGGCGCGGCGATCGTGGAGGAGTTCGTCGACGCCGGAGCCTCGGCCAAGTCCGCCGACCGGCCCGACCTGATGCGGATGATCCAGTACGTCAAGACCAACAAGGTCGCCTACTGCATCGTCCACAAGGTCGACCGGCTCGCCCGCAACCGCGCCGACGACGTGACCATCCACCTCGCCCTCCAACAAGCCGGGGTCATGCTGGTCTCGGCGACGGAGAACATCGACGAGACCCCCTCGGGGATGCTGCTGCACGGCATCATGTCCACCATCGCGGAGTTCTACTCCCGCAACCTCGCCACCGAGGTCACCAAGGGCATGACCCAGAAAGCCATCGGCGGTGGCACCCTCGGCAAGGCCCCGATCGGCTACCTCAACGTCCGCACCCGCGACGACCAAGGCCGCGAGGTCCGCACCGTCGAACTCGACCCCGAACGCGCACCCCTGATCGAGTGGGCGTTCAAGGCCTACGCCTCGGGGAACTGGACCGTCAGCCAGCTCCACGACGAACTCACCTCCCGCGGACTGGTCAGCCTGCCTACCCCGAAGCGGCCATCGAAGCCGCTGGCGGTCTCCTCGGTGCATCGCCTGTTGACCAACGCCTACTACAAGGGCGATGTCGTCTATCGCGGCACCCGTTACAAGGGCACCCACCCCGCCCTCGTCCCACCCGAGGTCTGGTACCAGGTCCAGTCCGTGCTCACCGCTCACAAGACCGCCGCCGAAGCCACCCAGGTCCACGACCACTACCTCAAAGGCACCATCCACTGCGGACAATGCGGGTCGCGGCTGATCGTCTCCAACGCCAAGAACCGGCACGGCAGCGTCTACTGCTACTTCGTCTGCTCCGGCCGGCACTCCAAGCGCACCGACTGCACCCGCGGCGCGATCCTGATCGAAGACGTCGAGAAGCTGATCGAGGACTACTACACCCGCGTACAGATCAGCCCCGCCCAGCGCGACGCCCTCTCCGGGATGCTCCGCCACGAGTTCGACCGGCTCATGGCCGCCGAGACCGACGAACTCGAACGCCTCACGGCTCACCGAGACCGGCTCGAACACGAACAAGACCGGCTCATGCAAGCCCACTACGCCGACGCCATCCCGCTGCCCGTCCTCAAACGAGAACAAGACCGCATCCTCGGCGAACTCGACCGCCTCAACCGGCGTATCGACGCCCACCACGGCGACTACGCCGACGCCCGCGCCCACCTCGACGATGCCCTCGGACTCCTGGCGAACTGCGCCGACATTTACCAACGGTGCGACGACGCCAACCGGCGCCTGTGCAACCAAGCCTTCTTCACCAAGGTCTACATCGACGAAGACAACGGGCTCCGCGTCGAGAACAACCGGCCCTTCGAGATGCTCCTCGACCCCGAGGTCAACGCCAATGCCCTCAACCGGACCCAGAACAGCGACAAGGCCCGAACCCCAGCCAACGATTCCATTGGCAAGGGTTCGAGCCTTGTGCGCGGGGTGGAGCTGAGGGGACTCGAACCCCTGACCCCCTCGTTGCGAACGAGGTGCGC
>CAZNCE010000267.1:0-3135 GCA_964571285.1 uncultured Nocardioidaceae bacterium
TCCTCGAACTGCTTCACGAACTCGCTGAGCTCCAGGAGGGTCATCTCCTTGAAGGACTCGAGCAGCTCGTCGGTGCTGAGCTTCGCCATGGCGGCGGTCCTTTCCTACGTTGGGTCTGTCGGTCGATGCGGGTTGTGGTCGATGCAGGTGTGAACGGTGCTGGGGCGGAATCAGCCCTCGGCCGCCGGGGACTCGCCGGCGTCCGCGCCGACCTTGTCCTCCAGCGCCTTGACGGTGCGGGCTGCCTGCGACAGCGGCGCGCTGAACAGGTAGACGGCGCTCTGCAGCGACGCGGTGAGGGCTCCGGCCAGCTTGGCCAGCAGCACCTCGCGGGACTCCAGGTCGGCGATCTTGGCGATCTCCTCGACGGTCAGCGGCTTGCCGTCGAGCAGGCCGCCCTTGATCACCAGCGGGGAGTTCGCCTTGGCGAAGTCACGCAGGCCCTTGGCCGCCTCCACCACGTCGCCCTTGACGAAGGCGATCGCGGTCGGCCCGACCAGCAGGTCGTCGACACCTTCGACCCCCGCCTCCTGGGCGGCGATCTTGGTCAGCGTGTTCTTCACGATCGCGTAGTCCGCGTTGTCGCCCAGCGCCCGTCGCAGATCCTGCAGCTGCCGCACGCTCAGGCCGCGGTAGTCGGTCAGCACCACGCCGTTGGAGCCGCTGAACTGACCGGCGAGCTCCGCAACGGCGGCTGCCTTGTCTGACCGCGCCATTGGTTCTCCTTTCGCGTGCACGGGTGTGGCCATCGACGCGCCGGCGAACGCCCAGAACATGAAAAGACGCCCACGCGCAGCTGCACGGGGCGTCGCCGCCGATCAGGCGGTCTCGTCACGGTCACCTGCGCGGGCCGCCCGTCGAGCGGGGCCTTCGGTCGCCAGCGGCGACGACCAGCGGTCTTTGGTTCGCTAACAGGGTACGGGCCGTGTCGGCTGGAAGCCAAATCACGGCCCGTACCCGGGTGGAGCGGGGGTGGGGTCAGCCGTTGGGCTGCCCGGAGCCGCCGGCCGGCATCTCCATCACGTCGGCCTTGGCCGGCGCCTTGACGTCGACCGGCTCACCCCACTTGTCGGTGGTGATCACGGCCTCCGCGCCCTGCAGCTGGAACGACACCTTGCGCATCAGGTCCTGCGAGTCCAGCCAGACCTGGTACTCCAGCGTCTCGGGCAGACCGGCCTGCTGCTGCTGACCCTGCGCCTTCATCGCGGCCTTCGTGTCGACGGTGAGGGTGTACTTGTCCAGTTCCTCACCGTCCACCTTGTCGGTGCCGTCGTAGCGGACCTTCTGCAGGCCGGCGTCGAAGGCGTCGAAGGTGCGGGTCGGGTCCATGCTCTCGGCGAGATCGCCGAACTGCTGGCTCATCGGGTTCTTCGGGTCGCTGGGATCGACCTTGACGAACTTCCCGTCGGGCGTCGCTCCCGGGATGTTCAGGTAGATCATGCCGTCGGCCAAGATCATGTGCATTTCGCCGGCGCCCGGCACGTTCATGGTCATGTCCATCTTGGACTTATCGCCCGCGATGTGGGCCTTGCCCTTCATCGAGATCTGCTGACCACCTGCGTCCATGTCCATGGTCATGTGCATGGACTGCTTGTCCTCGGTGGCCGTCTTCATGCGGTCCAGGAACTCCTGGACATCGACCTCGCTACCCGCCTCAGCCTGCTCGCTGGGGCTGGCCGAGGGCGAGTCCGCCTCGGCCGCCGTCGAGTCGGAGGTCGTGGCCTCCGAGGCGGTCGGGTCTCCCCCGTCGTCGGCGTTGCCGCAGGCGGCCACGCCGAGCAGCAGTGGCAGGGCCGCGGCCGCAGCCGCGATGCGCTTGATCCTCATGGTTGCTGTCCCCCGAAATCTCGTCGTTGCGTGTGACGTTCGTGGTTCGACCGTGTGTCGCACTTCGACGGCACACTCAGCGGGCAGGCCGACCGGATGGGCCGGTCGTTCCAGCGTACGGGGGCGCGGGGTCAGCCCTCGGCGTCCTCGGCGGTGAGGTTGCGCACCTTGTTGGGGTCGACCGGGACGCCCGGGCCCATGGTCGTGGACAGGGTGACCTTTCGCAGGTAGCGGCCCTTGGCGCTGGCCGGCTTGAGCCGCAGCACCTCGTCCAGCGCGGCCGCGTAGTTCTCCACCAGCTGCTGCTCGGTGAACGAGGCCTTCCCGACGATGAAGTGCAGGTTGGCGTGCCGGTCCACGCGGAACTCGATCTTGCCGCCCTTGATGTCGCCCACCGCCTTCGCGACGTCGGTGGTGACGGTGCCGGTCTTGGGGTTGGGCATCAGCCCGCGGGGGCCGAGGATCCGGCCGAGGCGTCCCACCTTGCCCATCATGTCCGGAGTGGCGACGACGGCGTCGAAGTCCAGCCAGCCGCCGGTGATCCGCTCGATCAGGTCGTCGGAGCCGACGTAGTCGGCACCGGCCTCACGGGCCTCCTCGGCCTTGGCGGCGTTGGCGAAGACCAGCACCCGGGCGGTCTTGCCGGTGCCGTTGGGCAGGTTGACGGTGCCTCGGACCATCTGGTCGGCCTTGCGGGGGTCGACCCCGAGCCGCATGGACACGTCGACGCTCTCGTCGAACTTGGTGGACGATCCGGTCTTGGCCAGGCGGACCGCCTCGAGCGGGCTGTACAGCCGGTCCCGGTCGATCTTCTGGGCGACCGTCCGGTAGGCCTTGGAGCGCTGCATCGCTGGTTCTCTCCCTTGTGTCGCGGTTACCAGTCGTGGTCGAACGGGCCAGCGCCGGCCCTGCCACGGTTCGGGTCACCCGGCTCGGGCGTCCCGGGGTGACGTCACTCCGTGGTGACGCCCATCGAGCGCGCGGTGCCCTCGACGATCTTCATGGCCGCCTCGACGTCGTTGGCGTTGAGGTCGGGCATCTTGGTCTCGGCGATCTCACGCACCTGGTCGCGGGTCAGCTTGCCGACCTTCTCCATGTGCGGGACACCCGAACCCTTGCTCAGGCCGGCAGCCTTCTTGATCAGCTCCGCGGCCGGCGGCGTCTTGGTGATGAAGGTGAAGGAGCGGTCCTCGTAGATCGTGATCTCGACCGGTACGACGTTGCCGCGCATGGACTCCGTGGCCGCGTTGTAGGCCTTGCAGAACTCCATGATGTTGACGCCGTGCGGGCCGAGCGCGGTGCCGACCG
>CAZNCE010000268.1:0-3082 GCA_964571285.1 uncultured Nocardioidaceae bacterium
GAATACCTGGACGGCCCGGAGGTGTCGCTGTTCGCGCTGGCCGACGGCAGCACCGTGCTGCCGCTGCTCCCGGCCCAGGACTTCAAGCGGCTCCGGGATCTCGACGAGGGCCCCAACACCGGCGGGATGGGCGCCTACGCCCCGCTTCCGTGGGCGCCGGACGACCTGGTGGCGCAGGTGATCGAGCGGGTGCTGCAGCCCACGGTGGACGAGCTCCGGCGCCGCGGCACCCCGTTCCAGGGACTGCTGTACGCCGGTCTGGCGCTGACCTCCCGCGGGGTGCGGGTGGTCGAGTTCAACGCCCGCTTCGGTGACCCCGAGACGCAGGTGCTGCTGGCGCTGCTCGACTCCGCGCCGGGTCAGCTGCTGCACGCCGCCGCCACCGGCCGGCTGGCGCAGGCCGAGCCGGTCAGCTGGCGGCCGGGGGCCGCGGTGACGGTGGTGCTGGCGACGCCCGGCTACCCCGAGCAGCCGCACACCGGGGACCCGATCGACGGGATCGAGGAGGCGGACGCGCTGGAGGGGGTCGACGTGATCCAGGCGGGCACCCGGGCGGTCGATGGCCGGCTGGTCACCGCCGGCGGCCGGGTGCTGTCGGTGACCGCGCACGCCGCCGACCTGACCGCGGCGCGCGAGCGCGCGTACGACGCGGTGCGGCGGATCCGGTTCGACGGGGCGCAGTATCGCTCCGACGTCGCCGCGCCGGAGCGGATGCCGGGCCCGGCCGCCGCATCCTCGCAGGCGACCGCGCCCGGGGCCGACCAGGCCCCAAACTGACGCAGAGTGACGGCGCACTACCAGAACGGCCGATGCGGCGGTCCGCCGGACGGCCGGTGGTAAGGGCGCCAGGGGGGACCTAACCTAAGCCCGTGGAGGTCGTCACCGCAGACCGGCGCCGGATCGAGGGCTGGCTCACCTGGGTGCGGGGCATCGGGATCGTGTTCGCGCTCCCCTCGGTGCTGACCACGCCCTACTATCCGACCCCCGGCGTGCAGCACTTCGTCTGGGGTGTGACGGCGTTCTTCATGGTCGGCACCGTCGTGGTCGCAGTTGTCAACCGGCGGATCACCAACACCCGGCGGCGAGCGCAGTTCACCGTCCTCGCCACGGCCTTCGACGCGCTCGTGGTGACCGGGTACGTCCTGGGGTTCGCCTACGAGCAGCCGTACGTGACCTGGTCGCTCACCGCCGTGCTGCCGATCGCCGGGGCGTTGCGGTACGGGCGGCGCGGCGCGGTGTGGATGGCGGCCTTCGGGATCGTGGTGTTCATCGGTCAGTCGCTGCTGCGGGCGCGCTACGTGGAGGAGCCGATGCTGTCGGCGCAGTTCTACGCCGCGGGGCTGATCGCGTTGGTCGCGGCCGCGATGTCCACGCTGGTGGAGTCCCTGGCCCAGCAGGGCCGGGCGTACCACCGGCAGGCACTGCAACTGGCCTCGGCGCATGCGGTCAAGGACCAGCTGATGGCGGTGACGTCGCACGAGTTCCGGGGTGCGCTCGCCGCGATCGCCACCGGAGCGGCGACGGTGCGTGAGCACCGGCACCGGCTGTCCGACGAGCGCACCGACCGGGTGCTGGCCTCGATGCAGGGACAGGTCGACCAACTCCTGCGGCTGGTGGACGACCTACTGGTAAGCAGCCGGGCCGACGACCGACCGTTGCAGATGTCCCCGGACTGGGTGGACGCGCACGCGCTGGTCGAGGTGGCGCTGGACGGCGCCGCCCGGCATCGCAGCCGCCATGCGCTGGACGTGTCCATCGAACCGCTCGAGGTGTTCTTGGACCGGGACCGGTTGGTGCAGGTGATCCGCAACCTGGTCGAGAACGCCTACAAGTACTCCCCGCCCGGGTCGGCCGTGTCGGTGGCGCTGGAGCGGGTGGAGGAGGGCTGCCTGATCCGGGTCCGCGACCGTGGCGACGGGATCCCGGGACCGCTGCGCGAGCGACTGTTCGAGCCGTACGAGCGCGGCAGCGACACCGGGGTCGAGGGCACCGGCCTCGGGCTGTTCGTGGTCCAGCGGATCGTCTCCGCGGCGGGCGGCTCGGTGGAGTTGCGCTCCTCGTCCTCGGAGGGGTCGGCGTTCGTCGTGCGGCTGCCGTGTCCGGTCCGCCCGATCGCCCCGCATCTGCAGTCGGCGGACGGGCCGGGCCAGGATCCGGGGCGGCGCGGGCGCACCGACGACCGGCGGGACGTCCCGCCGGACGACCCGCGGTCCGGCCGACGCACGGGTAGCGGCTGACCGGCCCCGCGCGCAGGCCCGCGCGTGCCGCCGCCGCGGGCGGTTGGGGATAATCGGCCCGTGCCGTCCCCCCGGATTCCCGACGTTCTCGCCCAGCGCTACGCGTCCGCCGAGCTGGCGACGCTCTGGTCGCCCGAGCACAAGGTGGTGCTCGAGCGCCGGCTCTGGCTGGCCGTGCTCCGGGCCCAGCGCGACCTCGGGGTGGACGTCCCGGAGCAGGCGATCGAGGCGTACCGGAAGGTCGTCGACCAGGTCGACCTGGATGCGATCGCGCGCCGCGAGCGGGTCACCCGCCACGATGTGAAGGCCCGCATCGAGGAGTTCAACGCGCTCGCCGGGCACGAGCAGGTGCACAAGGGCATGACCAGCCGCGACCTGACCGAGAACGTCGAGCAGCTGCAGGTTCGGGCCTCGCTGGGGCTGGTCCGTGACCGGGCGGTCGCGGTGCTGGCCCGGCTGGCGAGCCGGGCGGCGGAGTACCGCGCGCTGGTGCTGGCGGGGCGCTCACACAACGTGGCGGCGCAGGCCACCACCTTGGGCAAGCGGTTCGCCACCGTGGCCGAGGAGCTGCTGGTGGCCCTGGAGCGGCTGGAGAACCTGCTGGTGCGCTATCCGCTGCGCGGGATCAAGGGCCCGATGGGGACCGCCCAGGACCAGCTCGACCTGCTCGGCGGGGATCCGGCCAAGCTGGCCGAGTTGGAGCAGCGGGTGGCCGGACACCTGGGGTTCGACCGGGTCCTGGTCAGCGTCGGGCAGGTCTACCCCCGCTCGCTGGACTTCGACGTGGTCTCGTCGCTGGTGCAGTTGGTCGCCGGCCCGTCGAGCCTGGCCACGACGATCCGGCT
>CAZNCE010000269.1:0-3059 GCA_964571285.1 uncultured Nocardioidaceae bacterium
TCAGCGCATGACTGATTGCACAGCGCGACGGGGCCGTTTGAAGGTGGGAGCGGACCTCTCCCGTAGCCGCGTGGCCCCCGGCTCGAACCGCGAGCCGATGTGTTCCGGCCACGTCGACTCGGGGCGAAAGGGAGTGATCATGTCCAGTTCCAAGCTTCGCCACCCCGTCCTGGCCGTGGCCGCAGTGGTCGCCGTCGGCGTACCCCTGCTGGCCACCGGGACCGCCGGCGCCAACCCGGCCCGCGGCCCGGACATCGACCGACCAGGCGGCACCGTGACCCTCACCGAGGGCACCAACATCGCGGCCGCCGTGTCCCCCGACCACAGCACCGTGGCCATCGACCTGCAGGGTGACCTCTACACGCTGCCGATCGACGGCGGCCGCGCGCACCGGCTCAACCCGGTGCCGGTCGCGGTGGCCCGGCCGGACTGGTCACCGAACGGTGACCAGATCGCCTTCCAAAGCTATGTGGACAACAACTTCCACATCATGCTGACGAACGCGGACGGCACCGACCGGCACCGGCTCACCCAGGACCGCTACGACAACCGCGAACCCGCGTTCTCGCCGGACGGCACCAAGATCGCGTTCTCCTCCGACCGTGCGGGCAGCTACGACATCTGGGTTGCGAATCTGTCCGACGGCACGTTCACCCAGTGGACCGATGACGACACCGAGGAGTACGAGCCGGCGTGGACCCCGGACGGGTCGGCGATCACCTACGTGCAGGCCGACGGGGACAGCGGTCACCTGATCAAGACCGTCACCGGGGCCGGAGATGAGTCCACGGAGGTGTCCGACCCGGACGCGGTGCTGGACTCACCGTCCTGGTCGCCGAACGGCTCGATCCTCGCCTACGTGAGCCTGCAGGACCAGGTGAGCAGTCTGGTCGTCGGAGGTGACACGGTGTCGGGCGACGAGGACGTGTTCCCGTTCCCGGTGCGCTGGCTGTCCAACGAGGAGTACGTGTACACGGCGGACGGCCACGTCATGCGGCGTACGCTCGCCGCCGACGCGACCGAGGTGCCGTTCACCGCGCGGGTACACGTGGACTCCACCCACTACACGCCCAAGGACCACGGCTTCGACGATCGTTCCGCGCAACAGGTGAAGGGAATCCTGTCGCCGGCGGTATCACCCGACGGCGGCGAGGTCGCGTTCGTCGCGCTCAACGACCTGTGGTTGATGAAGATCGGGCACAAGCCACACCGGCTCACCCACGACGGGTTCACCGAGCTGCAGCCGACCTGGTCACCGGACGGCAGCCAGCTCGCGTACTCCTCGGACAAAGCCGGCACCGAGCACATTTACATCCGCGACATGGACACCGGGCGCCTGCGCCGGCTGACCGGCGCCGACGCCGACCTGGCGGCGGACAACGAGTGGAACGCCAGCTGGTGCCCGCACGGCGACAAGGTCGCCTTCATGTCGGGCATCAGCGGGCACGGTGAGGCCTACACCTATGTCGCCGACGCGAACACCGGCGCCGTGCAGCAGGTGCTGCCGGAGATCTTCGAACCCGGGCGGCCGACCTGGGGTCCCGGCTGCGACACGCTGGCGATTGCCGCGGTGAAGCAGTTCTCCGATCGCTATCGGCAGGGGACCAACCAGATCCTGACCGTGGACGTCGACTCCTTGAAGCAGCATTGGGTGGAGCCGATCCACCTGGACAACCTCAGCGACCGCACGTCCGGCGACGGGCCGGTCTGGTCGCCCGACGGCACCACGATGGCGTTCGTGATGGGCAGCGTGCTGTGGACGATGCCGGTCACCCCCGACGGCCGGAAGGCCGGCGAGCCACAGCAGGTCAGCCGCGACAACGCCGACTACCTGAGCTGGACCGGGGACTCGCAGCGACTGATGTACGTGTCCAACGGCGAGCTGAAGACGATCGCGGCCACCGGCGGCGACGAGCGGTCGGTGCCGCTGCGGCTGCACTACCGGCTCGACATCCCGCGCGGCCGTACGGTGATCCACGCCGGCGCGCTGTGGGACGGCGTAAGCCGGCGGCTCCGGCACGATGTCGACATCGTGCTGCGCGGCAACCGGATCAAGAAGGTGCGCCCGCATCGCCCCGTCGCGACCCATGCGCGCGGGGTGCGCTATGTCGACGCGTCGAACCTCACCGTGATGCCGGGCCTGATCGAGTCCCACATGCATCGCGAGTGGGTGCCGTACCTCGGCGCCCGCGAGGGTCGCCAACTGCTGTCGTACGGCATCACCAGCACGCTGTCGATGGGCGACCCGATCTACCGGTCCCGGTCCACCCGTGAGTCGATCGCGGCGAACGCGGTGGTCGGTCCGCGGGCGTTCACCAACGCCGAGCCGATCAACGGCTCGCGGACCTACTACGCCTACATGCGCACCACGACGTCCTTCGACCAACTGCAACGGGAGATCTCGCGGCACCAGGCGTTGGACACCGACATCTTGAAGACCTACGTGCGACTGCCGAACAACTTCCAGCAGCGGGCGATCCACGCTGCCCATGCGATGGGCCTCGGTGCGTACTCGCACTACTTCTACCCATCCATGGACTTCGGCCAGGACGGGATGTCGCATCTGTCGGCGACCCAGCGACTGGGCTATTCGCGCACCCGGTCCAACGCCGATATCACCTACCAGGACGTGCTCAAGCTGGCGGCGGTCTCGGGCATGTCGATCACCGCCACGCCGTTCAGCTACACGCTGCTGGCCGAGCATCCGCAGGTGCTGTCCGACCCGCGCATCCGCAGCCTCTACACCGACTGGCAGATGGCCGCGCTGCGCGCCGCGTACGACAGTGCGGTGAGCAACGACCAAACGCTGGACCGGCAGCGGCTGACCAAGCAGCTGACCGCACTGCACAAGGTGATCCAGAGCGGCGGGACGGTGATCGTCGGTACCGATGAGCCGCTGATGACGGTCGCGTTCAGCCTGCACGAGACCATGCGCGAGCTGGTGCGGTTCGGCGGCTGGTCGCCGTACGAGGCGCTGCGGGCAACGACCGCGGTGCCTGCCGAGCGGATCGGCGCCGCGGACGATCTGGGGACGGTGCAACCGGGCCGCCTCGCCGATC
>CAZNCE010000270.1:0-3042 GCA_964571285.1 uncultured Nocardioidaceae bacterium
TCTGGCGGGTGTACCGGAGCGCGGGCTCGGCGGGGAGGAAGGGTCGTCCGGGAGCGGGCGCCGGGGGTGGATTCGGTGCCGGCGCCCGCGCCCCGGACGGGCTTCGGTCACGACCATGCCCGGCCGCCAGGACGGACATCGGGCCGTGCAGTCGTCGGCTCAGTCGGCCGGTGCGGGATTGGCGATCCGGCCCCAGGTGGACTTGTTGCCCCAGATGTTCTGCCGCAGGCCCTCGAGTTGGAGCACCTGGGAGTGGTCGACGAACAGGTTCACCTCGTTGCCGTAGTTCTTCACGTACCACTCGAACACCAGCGGGTCGGCGGCCTCGAACATCACGTTCTCCAGCCCGAGGCCGTTGATGATCTGCGCCACCGCGGCGGTGTTCCACTCGTTGACGTTCTCGGTGATGCCCTCGGACTCGATCATGATGATGCTGGCGCCGGCATCGAGGGCCCGGGTGGCCCGGTTGACCAGGTCGCCGACGTCCTTCTTGCTCTCCGCCGCCAACTCCTCGACGGTGGAGTCCCCGCCGGAGCCGAACTGGATGCCCAGCTCGGGCTTGGCCTTCAGACCGGCCTTGGTCACCTGCTCGACCAACCGCAGCAGGCCGGAGGTGGGAACCGACAAGAACCCGGTCGAGATCTCGATCACGTCGAAGCCGAGCTGCTTGGCCTCGTCCAGATACTTGTTCACCGCGTCCGGGCCATAGCGCAACACGGTCTCGATCCAGCCGCCGGAGGAGATGTACGCCTCGTGCTCGTGGGCGATGTCGCTGAACGCGCGCACCTGCTCCGGGGGCAGCAGCGCGAACGAGCCGCCCGCCCATTTGACGCCGTCGACCCAGTCCCCGGCGACCTCGAGGACGTCGCGCAAGTGCCGGACGCCGTACGTCGAGTAGTAGGGTCCGCGGACCTCGGTCAGCCCGACGTGCCGGGGCTTCGGCGGTCGGTACGCACGGGGTACGAAGTCGAATGAAGTGGTTGCCATGGTGGGAAACTCCCTTCTGAGTAAGAAAAATCAGTCCTGTTTCCGGCGAGTCGACGCCGGTGCGAGCTGGGTGAGCAGTGGTCAGCGCCGGCGCTCGAGCGCCACCTCGCCCAGCAGGTCGGTCAGCTCGCCGACCTTGCGGGCGTCCAGGGTCCGCACCACCTCGGCGATCTGGGCGCGCAGCCCGTCGTCGGCGAACGGGGCGGCGAGCCGGTGGAACTTCTGCAGCGCGTCGCCCCACCCGAACGGGTCGGTGTGGAACCCGCGGTAGTTCGTCGCCGTGGCGCCGAGCACGGTGCCGTCGACCAGCTCGACCTCCACCCGGCTCGGGATCTCGTCCGGGAACCGGGCCGAGAACTCCGCGCTCGGCCGCACCTGCACCTTCGCCATCAGCTGCTGCACGTCGTCGGCGACGATGCGCTCGGGCGCGTACTGCTCGGGTTCGACCTGCCCGTCCAGCAACGCGACCGCGATCAGGTACGGCAGCGAGTGGTCGGCCTCCTCCTTGGTGGCGATGCGGTGCTTGTCACCCTCCTCACCGCCGCCGATGATGTCGAAGGCCACCTGGAAGGTGGTGACCCGGACCTCGCGCACCTCATCCGGCGACAGCCGGTGGTCGCCGCGCAGCTGCAGGGCGGCGTCGATGGTGGACTGCGAGTGGATCTCGGCATTGTGCTTCTTGATGATGGTGCGGTGCACACCCTCTAGGTCCTCGGCCGACCAGTCGATGGTGAAGTCGCCGGCGATCGACTCCTTGAAACCCTTGTTGCCCTCGAAGACCTCGGCCGGGCCGGTGATCCCGGCGCGGGCCAGCAGTGCGGCGAACGTGCCCTCCTTGGCCACCTGCGGGTACGCCAGCCCCTTCCAGTGCGACAGCGAGCCGGTGCGGGTGACGCGGAGCGCGTTGTTGGCGGTCCCGGCGATCGCGATCGCGTTGGCGCTTCGTTGGGCGGTGAGCCCGAGCGCCCGCGAGACCCCGGCCGCCACGGCGTAGGCCCCTTGCGTGGTGTGGTCGAACCCCCGGGCGCGGACCGGCGCGACGTCGGAGAGCCGGATGTGCACCTGGTACGCGGTCGCGAGCGCGGTGAGCAACTCGCGGCCATCGGCGTCCACGCTCTCCGCAGCAGCCAGCACCGCTCCCAGGTTGTCCGACGGGTGGTTGGTCTCACCGGCACCCAGGAAGCTGTCCATGAAGTCGAGATAGCGGCTCAGACCGACGTTGTAGAACGCCGCCCGGTCCGGGGCGGTGCGCCCACCGCCGATCAGCGTGGCCTGCGGATGGCCGCCCAGGTCCTCGGTGAGGGCGCGGATCGCCTGCATGGGTGGGGCATCCAGCGCCCCGATCGCCACGCCGAGCGTGTCCAGCACGCGGATCTTCAGCTGGTGGACGGCCGGGCCGCTCAGCTGTCCGTAGTCCGTGCCCGCGGTGAAGCGGGCCAGTTCCTGAACCTCCGTCATGGCCACCTCCGGCTGAATTAAGCAACAGAAACGTTGCTTAATTCAGCATAGCTGGTGGGCGACCGGAACGGAGTGACGGCGGTCACAGCCGAGGCCCTCAATCGGACCAGGTTCGGACGCCCGCGACGAGCATTTGACACGTGACAACCACCGGCGACGGTGATAGAGCGGAAGTCCGACGTCTGTGCGAGGTGTCCATGCCCCAGCCTGCTCCGGAACGCCCGTCGCCGCCTGCCGATCTCCTCGCACCGCTGCTTCCCGGGGGTGAACCGGTCGAGCGGTTGCTGCGCAGCGCACAGTTCTTCACCCCCGGCACACCGTCGCCGGACTACCGGGAGGTGCACCGCGAGGGCGGCCGCCAGGCCGAGGAGTTCTGGCACGAGCGCTGGCGGCACGACAAGGTCGTCCGCTCCACCCACGGGGTCAACTGCACCGGCTCGTGCTCGTGGAAGGTGTACGTCAAGGACGGCATCATCACCTGGGAGACGCAGCAGACCGACTATCCCTCGGTCGGCCCGGACAGCCCGGAATACGAACCGCGGGGCTGCCCCCGCGGCGCCTCGTTCTCCTGGTACACCTACTCGCCCACCCGGGTGC
>CAZNCE010000271.1:0-3006 GCA_964571285.1 uncultured Nocardioidaceae bacterium
GGGATCGCGTCCTTCACGGTGGCCACGACGACGTCGCCGATGCCGGCGTAGCGCCGACCGGAGCCGCCGAGCACGCGGATGCAGAGGATCTCCTTGGCACCCGTGTTGTCGGCGACCTTGAGTCGCGACTCCTGCTGGATCATCGGTCTCTCCTGGTTGTCTCGCCGGTTCTCGGTGCCCCCGCGGGGGCGCGGCCGAGCCTGGCGGAACGGATAATGACTACTTGGCCTTCTCGAGGACCTGGACCACGCGCCAGCGCTTGCTCGCCGACAGCGGCCGGGTCTCCATCACCAGCACCCGGTCGCCGACCCCGCACTGGTTCTGCGCGTCGTGCGCCTTGAGCCGGCTGGTACGCCGCAGCACCTTGCCGTACAGGGCGTGCTTCACCCGGTCCTCGACCGCGACCACGACGGTTTTGTCCATCTTGTCGCTGACGACGAGACCCTCGCGGGTCTTGCGCCGGGCCCGATCCCGCGTGGCCGGCTCCTGCACGGCTGCCTCGGCCGTGTCGCTCACGGTGTTCTCCCTGCTGACGTCTGCGTCGTTGTGCTCGTTCGTGGTCTCGGTCATGCCTGGTCTCCGTCAGCGGTCGCCTCGACGGTCTCGGTGATGCCGAGCTCCTGCTCGCGCAGGATGGTGTAGATCCTGGCGATCTCCCGGCGGACCGAACGCAGCCGACCGTGGCTCTCCAGCTGGCCGGTGGCGGCCTGGAAGCGCAGGTTGAACAGCTCCTCCTTGGCCTCGCGCAGCTTGTCGACCAGATCCTCGCCATCCAGGTTGCGCAGCTCCGCTGCCTTCATCTGGGCCATCACTCCGCCCCCTCACGCGACACGATCCGGCACTTCATCGGCAGCTTGTGCATGGCGCGGCGAAGCGCCTCCCGCGCCACGGTGTCGTTGACACCGGACAGCTCGAACATCACCCGGCCGGCCTTCACGTTGGCGATCCACCACTCCGGCGAACCCTTGCCGGAGCCCATCCGGGTCTCGGCCGGCTTCTTGGTCAGCGGGCGGTCCGGGAAGATGTTGATCCAGACCTTCCCGCCGCGCTTGATGTGCCGGGTCATGGCGATCCGGGCGGACTCGATCTGCCGGTTGCTCACGTAGTGGCTCTCGACCGCCTGGATGCCGTAGTCGCCGAACGCCAGCGTGGTGCCGCCCTTGGCCATCCCGCGGCGCTTCGGGTGGTGCTGCTTGCGGTGCTTGACCCTGCGTGGCATCAGCATGCGTCAGCCCTCCTGTCCGCTGGTCGCGGGGGCGGCGGTCTCGGTGGCGCCCTCCGCCGGTGCCGGAGCGCTCTGCGTCGCGGGCTCCACGGCCCGGCGCTCACCCCGGTCGCCGCCGCGCTCCCCGCCGCGGCCACGGTCGGGCCGGTCGCCACGGCGACGGGTCGGACGGGCCCGGCCACCGGCGGCGGCACGGGCAGCGGCCTGCGCCTCACGCTCGGCCCTGGTGCCGGCCACCTCGCCCTTGTAGATCCAGACCTTCACGCCGATCCGGCCGAAGGTCGTACGTGCCTCGTAGAAGCCGTAGTCGAGGTCCGCGCGCAGCGTGTGCAGGGGCACCCGACCCTCGCGGTAGAACTCGGTCCGCGACATCTCGGCACCGTTCAGCCGGCCCGAGCACTGCACCCGGATGCCCTGGGCGCCGGAGCGCATCGCCGACTGGATCGCCTTGCGCATCGCCCGACGGAACATCACCCGGCCGGACAGCTGGTCGGCCACACCCTGGGCCACCAGCTGCGCGTCGATCTCGGGGTTCTTCACCTCGAGGATGTTCAGCTGCACCTGCTTGCCGGTGAGCTTCTCCAGGCTGCCCCGGATCCGGTCGGCCTCGGCTCCCCGGCGGCCGATCACGATGCCGGGACGGGCGGTGTGGATGTCCACGCGGACCCGGTCGCGGGTGCGCTCGATCTCCACCCGGGAGATGCCGGCGCGGTCCATCCCCTTGGTGAGGAAGCGCCGGATCTCGACGTCCTCCTTGACGTAGTCCTTGTACAGCTTGTCCGCGTACCACCGACTGCGGTGGTCGGTGGAGATGCCCAGGCGGAAGCCGTTCGGGTTGATCTTCTGACCCATTACCGGGTGCTCCCCTTCTTCTGTGCGGCCCTGGACTGCGCGGCCGGGGCCTCGCTGCGCGGCTCGACCACCACGGTGATGTGGCAGGTGCGCTTGTTGATCCGGGCAGCCCGTCCCTGGGCGCGCGGGCGCCACCGCTTCAGCGTGGGCCCTTCGTCGACCAGGACCCGGCTGACGACCAGTTCCCCGCGGTCCAGCGACTCGCCGCCCTCGGCGTTGGCCACCGCGCTCTCCAAGGTCTTGTAGACCGGCCGGCTGGCCGCCTGCGGCGAGAACCGGAGCAGCGCCAGGGCCTCGTCCACCTCGAGCCCGCGCACCAGGTCGACCACACGGCGGGCCTTCTGCGGCGTCACGCGGACGAAGCGGGCGACGGCGAAGGCGCCGGGACGCTCGCCCAGCAGGCTCTCACGCCGGGCGCTGACACGCCCCCGTTCCACTACGCTCATCTGTTCGAACTCTCTCGTCTATAGCTGTCGTCTGGTCGATCGCACCGCCGGGTCAGCGGCGGCGGCTCCGGCGGTCGTCCTTCTCGTGGCCGCGGAAGGTGCGGGTCGGGGCGAACTCCCCCAGCTTGTGACCGACCATGGAGTCGACCACGAACACCGGCACGTGCTTGCGGCCGTCGTGCACGGCGATCGTGTGGCCGATCATGGCGGGCACGATCATGGAGCGCCGCGACCACGTCTTGATGACGTTCTTGGTGCCCTTGTCGTTCTGGTCGTCGACCTTCTTCATCAGGTGGTCGTCGACGAACGGCCCCTTCTTCAGGCTGCGTGGCATCGGTCCCGCCCTCCTCAGCGGCCGCTCTTGCGGCGACGGATGATCATCTGGTCGCTGGCCTTGCGCTTGCGGGTACGGCCCTCGAGCTGACCCCACGGCGACACCGGGTGGCGGCCGCCGGAGGTACGACCCTCGCCACCACCGTGCGG
>CAZNCE010000272.1:0-3005 GCA_964571285.1 uncultured Nocardioidaceae bacterium
CCGCCGCCCCAGGACGCCGGCCCCGCCCGCCACGAATACGCGCATGATGCTCACCCTCCTCGCTCACAAACCCCTACGGTCCCGAGACGAGACAGCGCCGCCGGCTGTGACATCCGCATCCAGATCCGGTTCCTGCTGCGGGGCGGCCATGCTCGCCACCTGGATCCGCGCGCCGGCGCCGTGCTTGCCATTCCGGCAAATCACCTTGCTGAATCGTCCTGGGTGGCGCAGCCTCGGCCCACGGAGGTGGGTTCATGGAGGACCAGTTGGGGAGTACGACGCGGTAGTGATCGGCGGTGGGGCCGCTGGGCTGAACGGGGCACTGATGCTGGCGCGGTCGCGCCGGTCGGTGGCGGTGGTGGACGCGGGCGCACCGCGCAACGCGCAACGCACCGGCGACCGGTGTCCACGGGCTGCTCGGTCACGACGGACTGCCGCCGAGTGAGCTGCTGGCACGGGGGTGTGCGGAGGTCCGTCGTTACGGCGGGCACGTGGTGACCGGCGAGGTCGGCACCACCTTCCGGGAAAGCGACCGGTTCCTGGTCGAGCTGACCGACGGTCGGTCGGTCCGGGCCCGGCGACTGCTGGTGACCTCCGGCCTGGTGGACGAACTGCCCGACCTGCCCGGCCTGCGTGAGCGGTGGGGCCGCGACGCGGTGCACTGCCCGTACTGTCACGGCTGGGAGGTGCGTGACCAGACCATCGGGGTGCTTGCCAGCGGACCCATGTCGCTGCACCAGGCGTTCCTGTTCCGCCAGCTGAGCGACGACGTCGTGTACTTCACCCACAACGGTGGGCAGTTGCCGGCAGAGCAGGCGGCCCAGTTGGCAGCACGCGGGATCTCGGTCGTCGACGGTGCAGTGGCCTCGGTCGATATCGGGGCCGACGGGCTCACCGGCCTACTGCTGCGCGACGGTCGGCTGGTCGAGCGACAGGCGCTGGCGGTCGCCACTCGGATGGTTGCCCGCGGACTTTCTGGCCGACCTCGGACTGAAGCCGCAGGAGCATCCCGGGGGAGTCGGTGAACACCTGGCCTGCGAGCCGACCGGCCGCACCGCCGTACCCGGCGTGTGGGTGCCGGGGAATGTCACCGACCTGACCGCACAGGTGGGCGCGGCAGCCGCCGCCGGCGCCTCCGCGGGCGCCCAGATCAACGCCGACCTGGTGCTGGAGGAGACCGAGCACGCTGTCGCAGCCTCGGGGTCCCCCATCATCGTCCAAGAGACTGCCAGTCGTCGTTCTCCGGAAGGCCTCATGGTCGAAGATCGCACAGCCATACACCAGGCTCGGCGGATCTAGAAGCTGAGCGGGTCGGCACCTTGATCTAGAACACCGTGGTCAGCAAGCGGTTCAGCAATTCCATACGCGTCGGTAAAGTCGGCGACCGTGAAAGTGGACACCGGAGCCATCTAACGCCAAAGATCCCCCTCCGCGTTGGGTGGCCATTAGGCGGGACGGCGATCTAGGCCTGGTGAAGACACTCCCACGGCGATCAACGGATGCACGCAATGGAGTTCAGGTCTGAGCGGCACCCACGTATTGCGTATATGCTGCCACCATGAAGATCGTCGTTGGTGTCACCGACAACCAATGGGCGGCCTTCCTTCGCGACCAGAGCAAGATCACTGAAGCCAACTTCTGGCAGCCCTCTCCGCACCCCTTCAAGGCCCTGTCGCAGGGCGAGCCGTTCTTGTTCAAAACAAAAGACCCTAAGAAGTTCAGGGGACTCGACATTCCCGGGTATCACCTCGTAGGAGGCGGCTTCTTCGACGAGTATGTTGAGCTGCGAGTTAGCGAGGCTTGGATGATCTGGGGCCCCGCAAACGGCGTGGCCAGTGAGGCTGAGTTGCTTTCCAGAACACAGGCGCTCCGCGCGCGGCAGTCCAAGCTGCCAGATCCAGATCCTACTATCGGCTGCATTGTCCTCCGGAACGTCTTCTTCGCCAATCCCGGTGAAGAGTTGCCACAGCCCCCCGGGTGGCCAAGAAACGTAGTTACCTACGCTGGCTACGAATTGCGAGAGCCTGACACACGTCCAGACGCGGACTATGTGAATCACGCCTTTGCAGTACTCCAGCAGCGCGCCCGCATAGACTTTGGTTGGGAACCAGATCTCCGCGGAGTCAGTCTTGAGTGGCAGGGACCGCGGCACGGTCCTCCAGTCCTTGTCCGCCCACGAATGGGCCAAGGCCACTTCAAGCGAGCCGTCGCCGATGCCTATCAACACCGCTGCGCTGTGACGGCGAGCGCCACCTTTCCCAGTCTCGAAGCCGCGCACATACGACCCTTTGCCGATGGCGGCGCGCATGCCGTCTCCAACGGACTTCTCCTGCGCACCGACGTCCACCGTCTCTACGACCGCGGATACCTCAGCATCGATGCCGATTTCCGGTTGAGAGTTTCTCCTCAGCTGCGCATTCGCGGATGGAACGGTACGGAGTTCTACGAACGTGAGGCGGCTGGCTACAGGATCCCAGCGCCTAAGGACCCCAACCACCGGCCGGACAGGGATGCGCTGGCATGGCACTTCGAGACAAAATTCCTTGCTGCCTGAGCAGATTTGTGTCTAAGGGCTTACTCTGGCTCCTTGCCAGGGAGAGCCCCTTCCGCATGCGACGGATGGATTCGGCGATCGTGATCTAAGGCAATACCCGTGAAGGAATCATTGCTGGGAAACGCGGCTACCTGGGACATCCCTTGAATGGCCCCCTAGTGCTATCTAGAGCGTGCGCAATCAGTTGCGGCCGCTTGGATACTGGTCGCACGTTGAGGATCGGCTCTCGCGGCGGGATAGCTTGCTGAGCTACCCTACAATGCAAGTGACTCAGCTATGCGACCGAACGTCCCACAGCTTTCGCGGAATGATCGCGAGCGTCTTACCAGTACCGTGCCGTAGCACGGTCAGCCGCCTCGCCCACAATGACGAGTTCGGCGGTACGGCGGAGGTACTCGCCGTACGCATCGGCCTGTTGCTGCAGAGCCTCCAGCTCCGCCGAGCGCAGTGG
>CAZNCE010000273.1:0-2991 GCA_964571285.1 uncultured Nocardioidaceae bacterium
CGGGGCAGATGAAGTCGATGCCGGCGATGTCCAGGCCGATCACCCGGGCGGCCTCCTCGGCGATCTCGATGTTCTCCGGATGCGCCTCGAAGGTCCGGTCGATCGCGACACCGCCGGTGGACATGTTGCCGGTGAGGGTGAGCTTCACCATGGTGCCCTCGGGCGGCACGCTGTCCAGCTCGAACCCCTGCGACCGGACCAGCTCCTCGGCCGCCCGGTCCACCCGGATCCGGGTGAGCACCTTCTCGTGCCCGACGCCGCGCCGCGGGTCGGCGTTGGTGGACTCCACCAGCTCGTCCACCGTGTGCAGCCCGTCGCCGATGACATGGGCGGGTACGCGCTCCGCGACCGCGTACAGCCGGCCGTCGATGATCAGGCAGCGGTAGTCGCGCCCGGTGATGAACTTCTCCACGATCACCCAGCCGCGCCGGGCCTGCTCCTGCGCGACCGGGAACGCGGCACGGACCGCGTCCTCGTCGGTCAGGTCCAGGCACACCCCACGGCCGTGGTTGCCGTCCAGCGGCTTGCACACCACCGGGTAGCCGACCCGGTCGGCGACCGCGACGGCCTGGTCGGCGGTCCGCACCGCCTCCGACCGGGGGACCGGAAGCCCGGCGGCGGTCAGCAGCCGGCCGGTGAGCTCCTTGTCGGAGGCGATGTCGACGGCGATGGCGGAGGTCCGCGACGTCATCGTGGCCCGAATCCGCTGCTGGTGCACGCCCTGGCCGAGCTGGACCAGGGAGTACTGGTTCAGCCGGATCCACGGGATGTCGCGGGCCATCGCCTCGTCCAGGATCGCCTGGGTGGACGGCCCGAACGCGGTCCGTTCGGCGCGGACGATGAACCGCTCCAGCTCCTCGACGAAGTCGAAGTCGTCGTCGGGCTCGACCAGGTGGTTGACCAACCGAACCGCCAGCCGCGAGGCCGCCAGGCCCACCTGCTCGTCGGCGTAGCCGTAGATGATGTTGTAGCGGCCGGGGACACCCTTCACCTGCCGCGTCTTCCCCCGACGGATGTCGTGCCCGACCAACTGCTGCAGCTGCAGGGCCACATGCTCGGTCACATGGCCGAGCCAGGTGCCCTCCACCAGCCGCTCCACGAACCCCCCACGCCGGCCCCTCGAGCACGAGTGGTCGCGCAGGCCGGGCAGCACCTCCAGCAGTTCCTCGGTGAACCCGGGCAGGGTGTCGGTGGGCCAGTCCTCGAGCGTGCCGAGGTCGACGGTGAGGTGGATGGCCTTGTCGTACGACCAGAGGTTGGGCCCGCGGTAGACGCGGGTGTCCAGGATCGCCAGATCGGGCTGCGGGCGGCCGGACCTCGGCGCGCGCTGGGCGTCCGTTGCCGTGTCCTCGGCCTCGTCGTGCCGGCCGTCGCTCGCCGACCGGTCGTCGGTGGTCTGGGTCGGGTCGTTCACCGGTCGTTCCTTCCCTCGGTGCCCGTGGTCGCCGGGCCGCCGGCCAGCGACCGGGTGGCCAGGTCGAACCTGCTGCCGGCCGGCAGCACGTGCAGCACCGCGCCGGACACCATCAGCGGCGCGCTGCCCTTGGCCGACCAGGCGTTGGACTCCACGTTCGAGCCGTCCAACACGGTCACGCTGCCCCGGCCGACGACGCTCATCAGGTGGCCGTCCTCGATCACGGCGCCGGTGTTCTCGTCGACCCCGATCCCGAGCAGCGCGGGCGACTGGGCCACCAGCATCAGCAGCCGGCCGTACCGGTTGCGCTGCAGGAAATGCTGGTCCACGACGGCGTTCGGCAACAACCCCAGTCCGGCGGCGAGCTGGGTCATGCGCTGCTTCGGGGTCGCCCCGCCGGGGCCCATCGCCACCATGTGCGAGGACAGGAAGCTGGCGCCCGCGGACGTACCCCCGACCACGGCACCGCGCAGGTGCGCCTCGCGGATCGCCTCCCCGAAGGGCGTACCAGCCACCACCGCCGAGAGCCGCAGCTGGTTGCCGCCGGTCATGAACACCCCGGTCACCCGGGACAGCTCGGCGACCAGCGAGGGGTCGTGGGCCTCGATCCGGGAGGTCGGGCGCAGCGGCACCACCTCCTTGGCGCCGAGCCGGTGGAACGCCCGCTCGTACGAGTCGATGATCTCGGGCCCGAGGGACGAGGCGGTGGGAATCACGGCGATCCGGGCCAGGTCCCGTCCGGCCAGCCGGACGAACCTGTCCAAGACGCTGCCGCGCGACCCCGCCCGGTCCTCGGCGCCGCCGATCGCCAGCAACGCGCCGGGCGTGCCATCTGACATGGGCAGGAGCCTAGAACAGATGGCCCGGATGGCGGGGCGGGTGGGCGTCATCGCCCCGTCCGTGCCGCCGCCGTCCGCCGCGCCGTCTAGGATGCGGCGAGACCCGCAGCGACCGGACCGACCGGCGGAGAGGAGCCGAACAAGCGTATGCGGCGGCTACGTGAAGTGGCGCTTCCGGGACTGGTGGCCGCGATGGTGCTGCTCTATGTCGGCTACATGTGGGTGGCCGGCAGGTCGCACACCGTGGACTTCGCCGTGGTGCACGGTTCGTTCCAGTTCGTCTCTGCGCAGGACGCCCGGGTGCCCGACTCGCTGCGCGACGACGCGCCGTCCGACGACCTGCTGCTGGTCAACGTGCATTGGAAGGCGGCCGACGAGATCGCCGGCGGGGCGTACTACGTGGTGGTCGCCGCGCCGACGTACTGGCTGCCGTACGCCTGCGAGCCGCAGTGCGACTGGGGGACCACCGAGGACGTGACCAAGTTCGCCCACTCGCTGCCGCGGCTGACCTTCCCCGAGGGCGCCATCTTCCCGGCTGACGAGGAGGGGCAGGTGGTGGTGGCGTTCGCCGCGACCCCCGGGCACGACAACGCGAAGAAGGACTTCAACCCCGCGGCGTGGTTGGTGCAGACCGACGGCACGAATGTGCTCGGGTCGCAGCGGATCAACGAGACCGGCCCGATCCAGTAGGGCTGCCGGGGCGCGCGTCTTTCACGATCTGGTGAAAGACGGGTCGTG
>CAZNCE010000274.1:0-2990 GCA_964571285.1 uncultured Nocardioidaceae bacterium
CCGCAACCGACGGGGAGCCCGTCACCGTCCGCCGCACCGACCCCGGACACCACCGGCCCGGACGCCAGCACCGGGCCGACCACGACGACCTCCACCCCGGCGACCACCGCCGGCACCGACGCGACCGGCACCGACGCGGCGACCACGACCGGTGGTGCCACCGGCACCGACGGGACCGCGCCGGTCACCACGGAACCGCCGATGTCCGTGTTCCCGGCCGGCAGCGACAAGAACGTCCCGACCCAGCCCGCCGGGGACGATCAGGCCGCGTTCCAGGCCTGGGAGTCCGCCGCCGCGGCGTTCGCGCAGACCGGCGGCGGCCCCACCTGCGCGCAGCTGGAGTACTACCAGGGCCTGGACGACCCGGACAAGCCGCTGCTCGCCTGCGACGACGACGGCAACTTCGTCTACCTGCTGCAGGAGACGCTGATCCCGGGCACCGAGATCGATGACGCCACGTCCGGATTCGACGGGCAGGGCGGTCACGGCTGGGTCGTCAACGTCGACTTCAAGTCCGGCGGCTTCAAGACCTGGTCGGCCTACACCACCGGCCACGTCGGTACCCAGACCGCGTTCACGCTGGACGGCGAGGTGCTCTCGGCGCCGAACATCAACGAGCCGATCACCACCCCGGGCACGCAGGTGTCCGGCAGCTTCACCCAGCAGACCGCCAAGGCGCTCGCCGACTCGCTCAAGTACGGCTCGCTGCCGCTGGCATTCGACCGGCAGGAGTCGCAGCAGGTCTCGGCGGAGCTCGGATTCCAGTACCTCAAGGCCGGCCTCATCGCCGGCGGAATCGGCCTGGCACTCGTGATCCTGTACTGCCTGGTCTACTACCGGCTGCTCGGGCTGATCACGATCCTGTCCCTGCTGCTCTCCGGGGCCCTGGTCTACGCCGTGATGGTGCTGCTGGGCCGCTGGATCGGACTGAGTCTGGACATGGCCGGCATCGCCGGTCTGATCATCGCGATCGGAATCACCGCGGACTCGTTCGTCGTCTACTTCGAACGCATCAAGGACGAAGTGCGCGAAGGCCGCACATTCCGGTCCTCGGTGCCGCGCGGCTGGACCCGGGCCAAGCGCACCATTCTGTCGGCCGACGCCGTGTCGTTCCTGTCCGCGGCCATCCTGTACATGCTCGCCGTCGGCGACGTGAAGGGCTTCGCGTTCACGCTGGGCCTGTCCACCGTGCTCGACCTCGTGGTGGTGTTCCTGGTGACGCACCCGCTGGTGGCGCTGATGTCCAAGTGGGACATCTTCCGCCACCCGGTGTGGTCCGGGCTGGGCAGCGTCGCCCGCGCCGGCCAGGAGCACCGCGCCGCGACCGCCCGGCTGACAGCGAAGGAGGCCTGAGATGGCTGACCAACCGTCGGGCAGCGACACCGGAGCCCTGGAGGAGACCGGGCTCGGCCAGGGCATGGCGCCGATCTCCACGCAGCAGCACAAGGCCCGGGACAAGCAACATGGACGTGGCCTGCTCACCCGGCTGTCGACGGGCACCGGCGCGTTCAACATCATCGGGCACCGCCGGTCGTACTACATCTTCTCGACGGTGCTGGTGGTGCTGTCCATCCTGTTCATGATCGTTCGCGGCTTCAACTGGTCGCTGGACTTCGAGGGCGGCACGCAACTGACGTTCCACCCGGAGAGCACCGTGCAGCACGAGCAGGTCACCAAGGTGCTGCATGACTCCATTGGGGTGGAGACGGACAGCGTCGTCGACGTCGGCTCCAATATCGAGGTCAGCCTCACCACGCTGGACGCCTCCCAGGTCACCGCCGCCAAGGAGGCTTTGACCAAGGCGTTCCACCTCACCGCCGCGGTGTCCGACTCGGCGGTGTCCGGGACGTGGGGCAGTGAGATCTCCACCAGGGCGCTGATCTCCGTCATCGTGTTCCTGATCGCGGTGGCGCTGTTCATCTGGATCCGCTACGAACACCGGGTGGCGATCGGTGCCGTGCTGTCCGTGCTGCACGACCTCGTCGTAGCAGCCGGGGTCTATGCGCTGATCGGCTTCGAGGTCGCGCCCGCCACGGTGATCGGCCTGTTGACGATCCTGGGCTTCTCGCTCTACGACACGGTGGTGGTCTACGACAAGGTCGAGGAGAACACCAAGGGGCTCACCTCGCTGCTGCGCCGCACCTATCCGGAGGCGGCCAACCTGGCCATCAACCAGACGCTGATGCGGTCGGTGAACACGTCCCTGATCGCCTTGCTGCCGGTCGCCGGCCTGCTGACCGCGGGCGTGGCGATCCTCGGCTCCGGGACGCTGAAGGACCTCTCCCTGGTCATGCTCTGCGGCATGCTCATCGGCGCCTACTCGTCGGTGTTCCTGGCCGTCCCGCTGGCCGTGGACATGAAGATGCGCGACCCCGCGATCAAGAACCACACCCGCCGCGTGCTGGCCAAGCGCAAGTCGGAGGGCCTGCTCGTCGATGCCGACGGCGACCCGACCGGACGCGTGGAGGTCACCGGCGGGGACGGCGAGGTCATCGCGCCGGTGCATCGGGGCGGGCCGGTGCGCGGCGCGCAGGCCGAACCGGCGTCACCGCTGCTCACCCCCGGCTCCGGGCCGCTGCCCGGCGTCAAGCCGGTGCGTCCGCGGAACAAGGTGTCGCAGTCCGCGCCCCGGGGCAAGGCGGATCGCGCGGCCGGGGCCCGACCCGTCGGCAAACGCCGGTCGTGACCGGGACGGCCCGGCGGCCATGACCGCGGCGGTGCGATGATGCGGACCGGTGCTCCCACCCCCGACGCGGTGCGCGCGCGTGCGGTGGCCTCGCTGCAGCGACTGACCCGCGTGGTGCCCGACTTTCCGAGCCCCGGCGTGCTGTTCCGGGACATCACCCCGGTGCTGGCCGACGGGCAGGGTCTGAAGGACCTGGCCGCCGGTCTGTCCGCGGTGCCGGGGATCGAGTCGGTCGAGCAGATCGCCGGGCTCGAGGCGCGCGGTTTCCTGCTCGGCGCCGTGGTCGCCGCGCACCGGGGGATCG
>CAZNCE010000275.1:0-2978 GCA_964571285.1 uncultured Nocardioidaceae bacterium
CGTCCGCACCCCCACCCGGCGCACCGGGCCGGTTCTCGGGCGGCTCCATGGAGCGCGAGTCTAGTTGCGAGCCGACCGGGGCGTACCCGTCAGTCGAACTGGTCGTGGGAGATCCGCTCGAGGAGGCGCCGCAGCGTTCGGGCCTCCCGGGACGACAGCGATACCAGCCCGCTGTGCTCGGCTTCCCGGATCCGGGGGGCGAGCTCGTGATCGAGCGCGATTCCGCGGTCGGCGGCATGCACGACGACACGGCGCCGGTCGTCGGTGTCGACGTTGCGGTAGAGCAGGGCCCGCTCGACCATCTTGTCGACCACGCGGCTCATCGTCGGCCCGGTGATGTGGGTCTCGCGCACCAGTTCGCTCATCGTCTGCGGACCGGTTTCGGTGAGGGTGTGCAGCACCCGCCACTGATCGAGGGTCAGGTCATGCTCGGCGAGGGTGGCGGCTATCCGACCGGCCAAGGCGCTGGTCGCCTGACTGAGCATCTCCAGATCCGAAGGACTCCGGGTCCGGGTCTTCTGTTCCACGCTGGCATCTGTTCCCGTCGTCTCACGTAGCCCTTCACAAAGGTACGTAATCCAAGGATAGTTGTCCCTATCCGCCCAAGTTAAACATTCCGCGCCCTCTCGGGCCGCAGACACTCGTGGAGTGCTAGAACCGCGAGGGGAACCATGAACCGCCGCCAGGACGAGATCTCCATTGCACTTGTCGTCCCGCTACAAGGTCCGGCCGGCATCTTCGGCCCGTCGTGCGAGGCGGTCGCCGACACTGCGCTCCGCCTGATCAACGAGCAGCCCGTGCTGGGCCGTCGGATGACGGTACGGATCGTCGACGGTGGCGCCCCGCCGAAGACGGTGGCGGCGAACGTCAAGGCGCTCGTCGACGCCGGCCAGGTGGACGGCGTCACCGGTTGGCACATCTCGGCCATCCGCCACACGGTGGCCCCGGTGACCGACGGTCGGGTGCCCTACGTCTACACCTCGCTCTACGAGGGGGGCGAACGCCGGCCCGGCGTGTTCTGCTCCGGCGAGACCCCGACGCAGCAGGTCGGCCCGGCCCTGCGGTGGTTGCGGGATCACCTCGGTGTCCATCGGTGGTTCATAGTCGGCGACGACTACATCTGGCCGCGGGCGTCCGCGCAGGTGACCAGGGACTTCGCCCACGAGCTCGGGCTCACGCTGAGCGGGATCGGGTACGTGCGGCTGGGGGCGCCGGACTTTTCCGCGGTGCTGGAGTCGATCAGGCTCAGTGACGCGCAGGGAGTGCTGCTCTATCTGGTCGGCCAGGATGCCGTGCACTTCAATCGGGCGTTCGCCACGTCGGCGGTGGCCGACCGGCTGATCCGGTTCACCCCGTTGATGGAAGAGAACATGCTGCTGGCGAGTGGCGTGGAGGGCACTCAGAACCTGTTCGTGGCCGCGTCGTACTTCAGGTCCCTGGCCACCGGTTCGGCACTCGACCTGTGTCAGCGCTACGTCGATGACCATGGGCCGGATGCGCCGCCGTTGAACAATGCCGCGGAGTCCTGCTTCGAAGGCCTGATGACGATCGCGGCACTCGCCCGGCGCGCCGGTAGTCTCGACGTCCGCCGGATGGTGGCGAATGCCGACGGCATCGGCTACGACGGGCCGCGGGGGGCGATGAGCATGACCGGTGGCCACCTCAACCAGAACGTCTACCTGGCCACCGCGGCCGGATACGACTTCGACGTGCTCGCCCGACTCTGAGGCCGAGGCTTCGCATCGCCAGCAGCCGTGCACACCCTTGACTTACTGTTTTCACCTGAATAGGTTTCATTTGAAAGCAAGGAGGCGCGCATGGCGACGTACACCTACCGGTGCGAAGACTGCGACTCGTTCGATGTCGTGCAACCCATGGCGTCGGTGCGGCCGACTCATGCGTGTCCCGGCTGCGGTGCCGACGCCAAGCGTGTGTTCACGGCCCCGCGCCTGGCCACCCTGTCGCGCGGGCTGCACCGGGCCGCCGACGCGGCGGCCGCCAGCGCGGACGAACCACAGGTCGTGCGGTCGATCCCCCAAGGCGCACCACGACCACGCCAGCCGCGGTGGAGCCCGTTCACCGGCGCGAAACCGGTCAACGCCGCCCGTCGCCCGGCCGGCCCGCATCCCTCCCTACCGAGGTTGTAGCCATGGCAGCCGTCGGACTGCTCTATGTCGGCATAGTGCTGTTCGTCAACGGCATCATGCTGCTGGGGCACGTCCCGCCGCGCGGGGCGGCCCCGCTGAACCTGTTCGTGGGCGCACTGCAGTGCGTCACGCCGACGTACCTCATCATCGCGGCCGACGGTGATGCCACGGCGATCTCGCTGGCGGCGGGTCTCTACCTGTTCGCGTTCACCTACCTGTGGGTGGGCATCAACGCGATCACCGGATGGCCCGGGCAGGGGCTGGGCTGGTTCTCGCTGACCGTCGCGGTCGCGGCCGTGGGATTCGCCCTCCACTCCTGGCGAGTGCTGGAGGACCACTCGTTCGCCGTGATCTGGCTGCTCTGGGCGGTGCTGTGGTTCAGCTTCTTCCTGCTGCTGGGGCTGAGCATGGACCACCTGGGTCCGACGGTCGGCATCCTCGCCTCGGGGGAGGGGATCCTCACCGCCGGCGTCCCGGCGTTCCTGATCATCGGCGGCTGGTGGGGCACCTCCGACACCCAGGCCGTGACGATCGCCGTCCTCGGCCTGGTGCTCATCGCCGCCAGTGTTCCGCTCGGCCGTGCTCTTGCGGCCACCTCTCAACCCTCGACACCGGGATCCACCCCGGTGACCACGTAGAAAGGCGAATCCATGCCGGAAGTCGTTTTCAGCGTTGACCAGAGCAAATCGATGCGCGACCAGGCGGTCCCCGGACACAACCGCTGGCACCCGGACATCCCGCCCGCCGTGACGATCAAGCCAGGGTCGGACATCCGGGTCGAGTGCAAGGAGTGGACCGACGGCCAGATCGGCAACAACGACTCGGCCAACG
>CAZNCE010000276.1:0-2807 GCA_964571285.1 uncultured Nocardioidaceae bacterium
TGACGAGGGTGTGCAGCTGCGGGTACTTCTCGAAGTGCGGCGGCTTGAAGTAGTCGGTCCACAGCACCCACAGGTGGTGCTTGACCAGCTCCGAGCGCTGCTCCTTGATCAAGATCGCGCGGGTCCGGAATTCGGGGTCGTCGTTGCCCGCCATCTTCTCGATGATGGCCTTGACCGACTGGGCCTCGATCCTCGCCTGCGCCGGGTCGTACACGCCGCAGGGCAGATCGCAGTGGGCGTGAACCTCCACGGTGCGGGCGAACAGTCGCGACAGCATGCCTTGTCCTTTCTATCGACCAGACGTACTACGGTGCGCTTCGGTGACGACCCGCGGCCTCGGCGGGACGCTACACGGCAGGTTACCCATGCGCGCCGTGCTCATACGGGTCGGGCACGGGTAGGCCGCGGCGAACCTGGCCGTCGCGGAGGAGAGGATGCGCCGATGTGGGGCCTGGCGATCGTGCGTGGCCGGTCGATGCTGCCCACCCTGCGGGAGGGGGACCGGCTACTGGTGCGCTACCCGGGGGCCCCGCGGCCCGGGCGGCTGGCGCTGGTACGGCTCCCGCAGCGGCCCCTCGCGGTCAAGCGGTTGACCCACCGGGAGCCGGGGGGCTGGTGGGTCGAGCGCGACAACCCCGCTGAGGGGGTGGACTCGTGGCAGGTGGGCGCGGTGCCGGACTGGGATGTGGTCGCCGTGGTGGTCTGCCGAGTTTGGCCGCGTCCCGGCCTCCCGGGGAGGCGCCGGAAACCCCGTGGTTAGGGTGAGCACCATGTTCGCCGTCTATGCCGACTCGTTCAACCGCGAGCAGCCGCTGTCGGCGCTGCGCTCCGGCGAGCGGCCGGAACCCGACGTGCCCGACGGCTGGACGACGGTCCAGGTCAAGGCGACGTCCCTGAACCGGCACGACCTGTGGTCGCTGCAGGGGGTCGGCCTGTCCGAGGACCGGCTGCCGATGATCCTCGGCTGCGACGCCGCTGGGGTGGCCGAGGATGGGTCCGAGGTCGTGGTGCACTCGGTGATCGCCAACCCGGACTGGGATGGCGACGAGACGCTCGACCCGCGCCGCTCGCTGCTGTCCGAGCGCTACCAGGGCACGTTCGCCGAGCGGGTGGCGGTGCCACGGCGCAACCTCGTACCCAAGCCGCCGAGCCTGTCGATGGTGGAGGCCGCCTGCTTGCCCACCGCGTGGCTCACCGCCTACCGGATGCTGTTCACGTCCGCCGGGATCCGGCCGGGCCACAGCGTGTTGATCCAGGGCGCGGGCGGCGGGGTGGCGACCGCGCTGATCGTGCTGGCGCGGACCGCCGGCCTGCGGGTGTTCGTCACCAGCCGGGACGAGGGCAAGCGGGCGCGTGCGCTGGAGACCGGCGCGCACGAGGTGTTCGAGCCGGGAGCGCGGCTGCCGCACCGGGTGGACGCCGTGCTGGAGACCGTCGGGGCGGCGACCTGGTCGCACTCGATCAAGTCGCTGAAGCCGGGCGGCACCGTGGTGATCTCCGGCGCCACCTCCGGCCCGAACCCCGACAATGCCGAGCTGACCCGCATCTTCTTCCTCTCCATGCGGGTGCAGGGCTCGACCATGGGGACGCGGACAGAGTTGGCCGATCTGATCGACTTCCTCGACGTCACCGGCACGAGGCCGTTGGTGGACCGGACCGTCCCGCTGTCCGACGCCCACCAGGGCTTCGCGGCGATGCAGGACGGCGACGTGTTCGGCAAGGTCGTCTTCACCCTGTGAGGCGTGGCCCCGGCCCGGGCAGGTGAGGCTGCAGCTGAGACGGGGCGTCAATCCTCGTCGTCGTCGTCCAGCCGGGCGAGCCAGGTGGCCAGCCGCTCGACCGGCACCTCGAACTCCGGGTGCACGTCGCAGAACTCCTGCAGCCGGTCCGCGAGCCAGGCCAGGGTGACCTCCTCTTCGCCCCGGCGGTCGATCAGCTCCTCGATGCCGCGATCAGTGAAGTACATCTATCCCTCAGCTGAACGCCTGCTCGATGAGCGTCTTCTCCTCCTCGCGGTGGCGGCTCACCGAGCCGACCGACGGTGCCGTGGACTCGGGGCGCGAGACCCGGAAGAACGGCACCGGTAGCTCGGACGTCAGATGCAGCGCCATGTGCGGCCACGGGCCCATGTTGGCGGGCTCGTCCTGCACCCAGCGGACCTCGGACAGGTTCGGGTACTTCGCCAACTCGGCGTTGATCTCCTCCACCGGACGTGGGTACAGCCGCTCCACCCGGACGACCGCTGTCCTGGGGGAGTCGCCCTCGCGGGCGGCCCGCTCCTTGAGCAGGTCCCAGGTGATCCGGCCGGAGCACAGCAGTACGCGCTCGATCTTGGAGGGATCGGCGACCGAGTCACCGAGCACCGGCTGGAAACCGCCCTCGGTGAAGTCCGCCGGCTGGGAGGTCGCCTCCTTGCGGCGCAGCATCGACTTCGGCGTGAACACGATCATCGGGTGGTGCTCGTCGGTCAGCGAGTGCCGGCGCAGCAGGTGGAAGTAGCTGGCCGGCGTCGAGGGCTGCGCCACCACGAACGCGTCCTCGGCGGCGGAGGTGAGGAACCGCTCGATCCGCCCGGAGGAGTGGTCCGGACCCTGGCCTTCGTAGCCGTGCGGCAGCAGCAGCACCACACCAGAGCGCTGACCCCACTTGGCCTCACCGGCGGTGATGAACTCGTCGATGATCGTCTGCGCGCCGTTGGCGAAGTCGCCGAACTGGGCCTCCCACAGCACCAGCGCCTCCGGCCGGGCGACCGAGTAGCCGTACTCGAAGCCCATCGCGGCGTACTCGGACAGCAGCGAGTCGTAGAT
>CAZNCE010000277.1:0-2746 GCA_964571285.1 uncultured Nocardioidaceae bacterium
GGGCGGGGCTTCAGCGGGACTGCATGCGCAGGAACGAGCCGAAGTGCGGGACGGTGAACGCGATCGTGCCCCGCTCGGCGGCGAACACCAGCCCCTTCTTGATCAGCCCGTCGCGGGCCGGCGACAGGCTCTGCGGCTTGCGGCCCAGGCTCTTGGCCACCTCTGATGTCGGCACCGGGCCGTCCCTGGACTCCGCGCCCAGGTCCGCCATCGCCCGCATGTAGTCCCGCTCAGCAGGGGTGGCGCGCTCGTACCTGGCGCCGAAGAAGCCCACGGCCAATTCCGCCTCCGCCTCGGACGCGGCCTGCCGGACGTCGTCGGTCCGGATCGGTGATGTCGGGGCGGCGTCCCAGGTGACCTTGCCGTAGGCCTGGATGAAGTACGGGTACCCGTCGGTGAGCCGGTACAGCTCGTCCAGCGCCCCCGGCGTGTAGTCCACATCCTCCGTGGACGCCGGCACGAGCAGTGCCTGATCGGCGGCGGGACGCGGCAGTCGGTCCACGGTCACGTACCGGAAGAGCCGTTCGGCGTACGAACGGCTGGCGCTCAGCGCCGTGGGCAGATGCGGCAGCCCGGCGCCGACGATGATCAGCGGGGCGGCCTGCTGGCTGAGCTCGTGACAGGCCGAGCAGAGCGCGGCAAGTTCGTCCGGCTCGACGTCCTGCATCTCGTCGACGAACAGCGCAACACCGACCCCGAGGTCGTGGGCCAGCTCGGCAACGTCGAAGAACAGCTCGGTGAGGTCCAGCTCCAGGTCGCCGGAGTCCGCCCGACCCTTGGTCGCGGTGACGTCGATCGGCGGGTGCCACCGGACGCCCCTGCGGTCCTCCATCGGCGTGCGCATGGCGAACGACTTGAGCACGCCCGCCACCGCCTCCACGCGGTCCGGGTCGCGGTGGCGATGCGCGACCTCTCGTACCGCCGCGTGGACGGCCTGCGCCAGCGGCAGCCGGACACCGCGGTCCGGCCGGGCCTCGACCTTGGCGGTGCCCCAGGCCCGTTGCACGGCCAGCCCGCGCAGGGCGTTGAGCAGCACGGTCTTGCCGACGCCTCGCAGCCCGGAGACCACCATCGAGCGCTCCGGACGCTGCGAGGCGACGCGTTCCAGGGTGACCTCGAACTGCCGCAGCTCGCGGTCGCGGCCGGCGAGCTCGGGCGGGCGCTGTCCTGCGCCGGGGGCGTACGGGTTGCGCACGGGATCCACGATGCGACTCTATGGGTGGGTCTAGCGGAATCCGTAGATTGCCCTAGCGAACCCGATCGGCGTGTCCGGGGTCGCGGTGTGAGCAACGGCCGCGAGAAGGTCGGTGAGGGGACTCGCTAGCTGCCCAGCTATCCGCCTATCTTGGATTTTCCCTAGACGTGGCGATACTGGCCGATCGACAGCCTCGGACGACCGGCGTCCGAGACGGCGTTGTGCCGGGGGCTAGGTTCCCACCGTGCTCAATCTCCGCAGCGCCTGGCCGGCGTCTCGGCTCCGGGCCCGGGTCGGCGTGTCGGTGATGTTCTTCACCAACGGCGGCCTGTTCGCCGCGCTGCTGCCGAGGTTCCCCGAGTTCAAGGCGGCCTTCGGTCTGAGCAACAGCGCGTTCGGGGTCTTGGTGATCGCGTTCCCCGTCGGCGCGTTGCTGGCGGCCGCCTTCGCCGGCCGGTTCATCCGCCGGTTCGGCAGGTTGCGGACGAACGCGTACGGGTCGGTCCTGCTCGCCGCTGCCGTGGCCGGCGCCGGCGCCAGCGACGTGGTGTGGCTGTTCGCCGCTGCGCTGCTGCTCGCCGGAGCGGTGGACTCGGTGATCGACGCTGCGCAAAACGTCCACGGGGTGGTGGTCGAGGAGTGGGTGGGCCGGTCGATCATGAACTCGCTGCACGCGGTCTGGTCCGCCGGAGCGGCCACCGGAGGGGCGATCGGCGCGGCCGCGGCCGCTACCGGCGTGCCGCCGTCGACCCAGATGCTGGCGAACAGCGCGGTGTGGGCGCTGGTTGCCATCGGCGCTTGCCGGCTGGCCGCGACCCCGGCCGAGGCCCACGGGACCCCGTCGGCGCCGGACGCGCACCCGGCGCCCGCGGCCGGTGTGTCGGCCCGCCGGCATGCGTGGCGGCTGCTGCTGCCGCTGGTGATCCTGGCGATCTGCGGAACGTTGATCGAGGACATCGCCAACAACTGGGCGGTGCTCTACCTCGGACAGGTGATCGAGGCGCCGACAGCGATCGCGGGGCTCGGACTCACGGTCGTGCTCGTCGCCCAGTTCATCGGCCGGCTGCTCGGTGACCCGTTGACCGACCGGTGGGGCCGGGCCGAAGTGGCGAGAGCGGGCGGCGGGCTGATCGCGTTCGGCGCCCTGCTGGTCGCGATCGCCCCCGGCTACCCGCTCGCCCTCGCCGGTTTCGCCCTTACCGGGCTCGGCTGCGCCACGCTGGTGCCGGCGGCCTTCGCCGCGGCCGGACGCATCCCCGGTCTCCCGGAGGGCACCGGGATCGCCGCCCTGGGCTGGCTGATGCGGCTCGGTTTCCTGTTCACGTCGCCGGCGGTCGGCGGTCTGTCCGACCTCACCAGCCTGCGCACGGCGATGCTGATCCCGGTCGGCGCCGGCGTGGTCGCCGCCGCCATCGCGCACACCCGCGCACGGAAGGCCTAAGGCCCGCGCCCCGGCCGCCCCAGTTGTCAGCCGACCGTCGCACTGTTATCGCCTGCGGCGACCTGACAACCGGACGCTCAGGTGGAGAGGTGCCTCTCGTGGTGTACCGG
>CAZNCE010000278.1:0-1147 GCA_964571285.1 uncultured Nocardioidaceae bacterium
CGGCGATGTTGTTGTTGCCCCGCCAGTCGGTGGCGCGCTCGGCGTAGGTGAACTGGTCCATGAAGTGCCCGTCGCACTCCGCGGCCAGCCGCCGCGACTCGTCGTACAGCGCCGTCGGGTCGTCCACCAGATGGCAGCGGCCGCCGGCGAACTCGATCAGTTCGATCTTCTCCCGGCTGGTGCTGCTCGGGATGACCGCGACGAACGGCAGGCCCAGCAGCCGGGCGAAGTACGCCTCGCTCACCGCCGTGGACCCCGACGACGCCTCGATGATCGTGGTGCCCTGCTGGATCCAGCCGTTGCACAGCCCGTACAGGAACAGCGACCTGGCCAGCCGGTGCTTCAGGCTCCCGGTGGGATGCACCGACTCGTCCTTGAGGTAGAGGTCGATGCCCCAGTCCGGCGGCAGCGGGAATACGTGCAGGTGGGTGTCGGCGCTGCGGTTGGCGTCCGCCTCGACCTGGGCGATCGCCTCGGACACCCAGGCCCGGGCCCCCGGCGCGGAACGAGCCACGTCGACGCAGCCGGGGGCGGAGTCCGCGGCCCGTGCGTTGGCGCCGGGCGCGGCGGCCGAGTCGTGAGCCTGGTCACCGGGCCGGTCAGTGGCCTCGCTGCCGGTTCGCTGCCCGTCCGGTTCGTCAGTCATCGACGTCCTCGCGGGTACGGCGCTGTTCGACGCCGCTGCGGATCCGGCCGGCGCCCTCGGCGACCGACCCCGCGGCCCGGTCGCGCAGCGGCCGCAGCACGAACAACGCCGCGACACCCGAGACCACCAGCGCGATCAGCGCCGTCCAGAGCACGCTGGCCGAAGACCCGTCCAGCCACAGCGACGCCACCAGCCCGACGATCAGCCAGCAGACGAGGAACAGCCCGAGCCGGGCCAGGGTGTACGTCAGGAACGGCCTCACACCGCGAATGGTAGTAACCCCGCCGGCCTGGCCTGCCGGGCCGCACTGTCAGTTGCCCCACGATCCGAGGCCAGGCCCCGCGTTCGGCATCAAGATCCGACGCTGAGATCCGGCCCCTGCATCAAGATCCGACGTTGAGATCCGGCCGCCGCATCAAGATCCGACGTTGAGATCCGGCCGCCGCATCACGGTCCGACGCCAAGGTCCGACGTACCCGAGCCGGCCCACGCTCAACGATC
>CAZNCE010000278.1:1247-2729 GCA_964571285.1 uncultured Nocardioidaceae bacterium
GGTCGGATCCTGGCGTCGGATCTTGGGGCACCGGACGGATCCTGGCGTCGGATCTTGGGGCCGGGCAGGCGTGGCTCAGGCCAATACCTCGGCCAGCACCGCGGGGTCCACGTTGCCGCCGGAGATGACCGCGACGGTACGTCCGGCCGGCAGCCGGTCGGCCTGCTCCAGATAGGCGGCGGTCGCGACCGCGCCACTGGGCTCGGCCACCAGCCGGGAGCCGTACGCCAGCCGGCGCATCGCCTCGCGGATCGCGTCCTCCGACACCGTCACCACGTCGTCGACGAGGGCCCGGATGTGCTCCCACGGCAACTCGCCGACCGGGCTCACCCGCAGCCCGTCGGCGATCGTGCGGTAGGTCCGCTCGGTCGGCCAGCTGACTCGCTCCCCACTGGCGAACCCGGCCGCCAGGTCGCCGGCCAACTCCGGCTCGACGCCGATCACCGCGGCCTGAGGGCACATCGACTTGATCGCCACGGCTACGCCGCTGACCAGCCCACCGCCACCGACCGGGACCAGCACCACGTCCACGTCGGGCAGGTCCGCCGCGATCTCCAGCCCGACCGTGCCCTGGCCGGCGATCACCGCCGCGTGGTCGTACGGTGGCACCGGCACCAGACCCCGCTCGCGTACCAGGTCGGCCACCGCGGTGTCGCGCTCGTCGGCCGGCACCTGCACCACGGTGGCGCCGAGGGCCTTGGTGGCCGCCACCTTCACTGCCGAGGCCGCGTCCGGCATCACGATGGTCGCCTCGATTCCGGCCAGCCGAGATGCCTCGGCCAGCGCCTGGGCATGGTTCCCGGACGAGTGCGCCACCACGCCACGGGCGCGCTGCGCCGCATCCAGCTGCTCGACCGCGTTGGTCGCCCCGCGCAGCTTGAAGGCGCCGGTGGACTGTAGCGACTCCGGCTTCACCCACAGCGGCCGCCCCGGGTCGGCCCAGCGGCACTCCAGCAGCGGGGTGTGCAGCACCCGGCCGGTGATCCGGGCTGCGGCCGCGCGTACGTCATCGATCGTGATCATCGCCATGGCTCCCATCCTCGCGCGACCTATCCTGTGGACATGAAGGTGCTGGTGTTCGCCGCCCCGATCGTGCTGGCGGTGTTCTGCCTGGTGCAGCTGGTGCAGTCCGACGAGCACGAGGTGCGTCACCTGCCCCGATTGGCCTGGGGCGCGGTGATCGTGCTGCTTCCTGTGCTCGGACCCGTCGCCTGGCTGGTGGCGGGCCGTCCCCTGCCGGGCCGACCGCCGCAGCGACAGACCAGAGTGCTGGCACCCGACGACGACCCCGATTTCCTGCGCAGCCTGCGCAATCGCCAGCATCCGGGCGGCGAGCCGCCGGAGCAGCGGAACTAGCGAGCGGGTCCGGGCCCAGCGCGGACCGGCCCGAGGGCCGCCGAGGGTCGGTCGGGTTTTCCGATCGCGGTTTCGGTCGCAGCAGCGGCGACTCTTGCTGCGCGTGTTTCACCAGATCGTGAAAGA
>CAZNCE010000279.1:0-2666 GCA_964571285.1 uncultured Nocardioidaceae bacterium
GTCCGCTCCCACCTTCAAACGGCCCCGTCGCGCTGTGCAATCAGTCATGCGCTGAGCGGTGCCGCTAGTGCGACGAACGGTCGCTGTTCTCCACAACGTGGACGATTGGGGTCGATCTGGGAGGTTGTTGCGCATGGGTGGCAGCTAACGTGCCGCGGTATGGCGGACCTGGACACCGGAGCTGAGACCGCGGACGTCGTCGTGGTCGGCAGTGCGAACGTGGACCTGTCGATCGCGGTGCCCCGCACCCCGCGACCGGGGGAGACCGTGCTCGGGGATGACGCCGTCGAGGGCCCGGGTGGCAAGGGACTCAACCAGGCGGTGGCGGCCGCTCGGCTGGGTCGGCGGGTCCATCTGGTGGGCGCGGTGGGTGCCGACCCGGCCGGCGACACCCTGCTGTCCGTGCTGGCCGACGAAGGTGTGACCGCGCGGCTGAGCCGGCTGAGCGGCGTCCCGACCGGGCGGGCGCTGGTGATCACCGACGACGAGGGCGAGAGCACGATCGTGGTGTCGCCCGGGGCCAACGGCCGGGTGGACGCGGCCGCGGTCGAGCCGCACGCGGAACTGCTGGGCAGCGCCGCGGCGCTGTTGCTGCAGCACGAGATCCCCGATTCGGGGATCGCCGCGGCCGTGCGGCTGGCCAAGCGCGCTGCGGGGCCCGCAAGCCTCGTGGTGCTCAACCCGGCCCCCGCCCGCCCGATCACCGCCGACGTGCTGGCCCGGGTGGACGTGCTAACGCCCAACCGGCACGAGCTTGGCGTGCTGGTCGAGGGTCCCACCCCCGGCGACGTCGAGCAGGTGACGACCGCCGCGCGGCAACTGCTGGAACGGGTCGCGTCCGTGCGCGCGTCGCGGGGGATGGCCGCCGGCCGCCCGGCGGTGGTCGTGACCGTTGGCGGGGATGGCGCCGTCGTGGTCGAGGGCCACCGCGTCAGCCCGATCCCTGCCGTACCCACTGAGGTGGTGGACACCACAGCGGCCGGCGACACCTTCTGCGCCGCGCTCGTCGACGGGCTGCTGGCCGGCGCCGACCTGGTGGAGGCGACCCGCTGGGCGTGCGCCGCGGCGGCGGTCACCGTGCGCCGGCCGGGTGCCGCCCGGTCGCTGCCGCGGCGCGACGAGGTGCAGTCGTCTCGGTGAGCGCACGCTCGGTCGGGGAGGGGCCTGGCCGGACGGCGGCGCCATCGCGGGACCGGCTGGCAGGTGCCGAGCAATTCGTGCAAGGCTCGGGCAGACGGTGCACCGACACACGAGGAGAGTTCATGCAGCACTACACGGTTGCAGCGACCAAGGCGAACACCGACTTCCGCCGGGTCCTGTGGACGGGGGAGCACACGCAGCTGGTCGTCATGACCATCCAGCCGGGTAGTGAGATCGGCGCCGAGGTGCACGAGCACAATGACCAGATCCTCACGTTCGTCTCCGGGACCGGGGAGGCCCGCGTCGCCGGGGAGACCAAGCCGGTGAACCCCGGGGACACGGTCGCGGTGCCGGCGGGCACCGACCACAACTTCCTCAACACCGGCAGCGAGCCGCTGGTGCTGTACACGGTCTACGGCCCGCCGGACCACGCCGAGGGCACTGTGCACCACACCAAGGCGGAGGCCGACGCGGCCGAGGCCGCCGAACACGGCTGAGCGGAGCGCGCCGGAGCGCGGCTGAGCCGGCGCCGCTTTTTCCCCGGCGGGTGGGGCAGTACGTTCCATGAGTGCGCGGCCCAACGGCCGTACCCGCGGGAACCGAAGCCGCAGAACGGAGTCGGGCGAGGACATGCAGGCGATCACCTACGACGCGTACGGCGGACCGGACGTCCTGGAGCTGACCGAGCAGCCCGAGCCGAAGGTGGCGCCGGCGGAGGTGCTGGTCAAGGTGCGCAGCGCCGCCGTCAACCCCGTCGACTGGAAGCTGATGAACGGCAAGCTCGACGCGATGATGGACGTGCTGTTCCCGGTCGTCCCAGGGTGGGACGTGGCCGGCGTGGTGGAGAGCATCGGCATCGACACGCCCGAGTTCAAGCCCGGCGACGAGGTCATCGCGTACTGCCGAAAGGACTATGTGCACGGCGGCACGTTCGCGGAGTTCACCTCCGTGCCCGTACGCGCGCTCGCGCGCAGGCCGGCCAGCCTCGACTGGGACCAGGCGGCCGGGTTGCCGCTCACCGGGCTCACCGCGTACCAGATGATCAAGCGGCTGCACATCGGACAGGGCGACACCGTGCTGGTGCACGCGGCCGCCGGCGGCGTCGGGTCGATGGCGGTGCAGATCGCTCGGGCACGGGGTGCGCAGGTGATCGGCACCGCCTCCGAGGAGAACCACGAGTACCTGCGTTCGCTCGGTGCGGACGCCGTGACCTATGGCGAGGGTTTGGCCGACCGGGTGCGGGAGCTCGCACCCGGCGGCGTCGACGTGGTGCTGGACTTCGTCGGCGGGGTGGTGGACGCCACGCTGGCGGTGCTCAAGCCGGACGGTCGACACGGCAGCATCGCCGACCGGTCCGTGACCGAGCACGGTGGGTTGCACCTGTGGGTGCGCCCGAGTGGTGAGGACCTGCAGTATCTGGCCGACCTGGCCGACGACGGGCAGCTCACGGTCAACGTTGCCGAGGACTTCACCCTCGAGCAGGTGCCCGATGCGATCCGGTTGAGCCGGCAGGGGCACGTGCGCGG
>CAZNCE010000280.1:0-2641 GCA_964571285.1 uncultured Nocardioidaceae bacterium
GACTGCTCGGCCGGTGGCTCGGCATTCGGTCCGTTGGGGGTCCCCGGTTGCTCGTCCGGGCGCGGCTCGGTCATCTCGCCTCCTCAGGCACTCCCGCCAGCCGACGCACGGCCAGCATCGGGATCGACAGCCAGGACGGACGGTTGCGGAACTCGTAGACCACCTCGTAGACCGCCTTGTCGGTCTCGTAGGCACGGATCAGCACCTGCTGGCGCGCGGGGTCGAGGTCGGAGCCCTCGGCGTACCCGTCGCAGAACGCGGCCCGGTTGCGGTCCGCCCATTCGCGGGCCCGGTATCTGAGCTGCGACTCTCCCGGGTGGTCCATGAGCAGATTCGCCGCGGCATAGTCGAACGACCGCAGCATGCCGGCCACGTCCCGCATCGGCACGTCAAAGGCGACCCGTTCGGCCAGGGGCTTGGCCGGCTCGCCCTCGAAGTCGATCAGCTTCCAGCCCTTCACGGTGCGCAGCGTCTGTCCCAGATGCAGATCACCGTGCACCCGCTGCACCGGCAGCGGGGGATCCAGCGCGGCCAGGTCCTCGTACGCGGGCCGCAGCCCGTCGGCGTACTCCCCGAGCTCGGGCACTGCCTGCACCGCGTCGTCGAGCCGCCGGTGCATGGCGGCCGCCGCCGCCCCGATGTCGTCGGCACCCCACGACCCGGTGCCCAGGGCGTCCGCGAGGTGCCGATGGATCTCGGCCACCACGACACCCAGTCGGTGTGACTCCGGTGCGAAGTCCCCACCGACCTCGTCGGCGTACAGGTCGCCCTCGGCATACAGGTCGCGCACGCTGGTCAGCGCCAGCGTCCAGCCGTCCGTGGCGGTGCGCAGGAACTGTTGGAGCATCGCCAGGTCGGCGGTCTCCGGTCCGTCGCCGGCCCGGTGTTGGTGCCAGCGTCCCTCGATCCAGCCGTACAGGGCCGCCACCGACTCCACGCCGCGCTCGGTCAGCACCCGGTGCACCTCGATGTCGGGGTTGCGGCCCGGTGCGAGCTTGCGGAACACCTTGAGGATGGCCTCGTCGCTGAACGCCAGCGAGGAGTTGCTCTGCTCGCCCGTCATCAACAGCGACGGCTGGTCGAACTCCGGGTCCAGCAGCCCGGTGCTGTGGAACCGCAGGCCGTCCGGGCTCCGTTCCTCGAGCAGCCCGCGCAGCAGGTGGCGGGTGGCGTCCCGGTCGTGCAGCGCGTCGTAGGCCACGGCCGGGTCGAGCACGTCCACCGCCCACTCGCCGACGAACGCGTGCGAGAGGTGTTCTTGCGGCACCGAGTAGTACGCCATCGGGACCTGGTAGGTCTCGGTGGTCCCGTCGTCGTACGCGAACTCGACCAGTTCGATGCGGACCGCCGGTTCCTCGCCCGGGTCGTTCAGCCAGGGGAACGGCTGCGCCCACGAGCGGAGCTCGGCGGACCGGCCCTTGCCGGCGAACCACCGTTGCGCGGTCACATAGGCGTGGACTTGGCGCTCGCCGTCGGCCGGTACGGCAGGTTCGGTGCCCTCATCGGATTCAGTCATCGCCTCGAACCTACCCGGTCGGCCCGGCCTCACTCCGTCGTGGCAGCCGGAACCAGTAGAACCCGTGGCCGCCTAGCGTGAGCAGGTACGGCAGCTCGCCGATCGGCGGGAACTGCACCCCTCCGACCAGCTCGATCGGCGTGATCCCCTCATAGCGGCGCAGGTCCAGCTCCACCGGCTGCGGGAACCGGGACAGGTTGTTCACGCACAGCACCAGGTCGTCGCCGAACTCGCGCACATAGCTGAAGATGCTCGGGTTGGAGCCGCCGAGGTCGGTGAACGTGCCCATACCGAACGCCGGGTGCTGCTTGCGGGCATGGATCAGCTGACGGGTCCAGTGCAGCAGCGAGGAGGTGTGCTCCAGTTGCGCCTCCACGTTCACCGCCTGGTAGCCGAACACCGGATCCATGATGATCGGCAGCTCCAGCCGGCCCGGGGTGGCGGTGGAGAAACCGGCGTTGCGGTCCGGCGTCCACTGCATCGGCGTGCGCACACCGTCCCGGTCGCCCAGCCAGATGTTGTCGCCCATCCCGATCTCGTCGCCGTAGTAAAGGACGGGGGAGCCGGGCAGCGACAGCAGCAGCGCGGTGAACAGCTCCATCTGGTCGTTGTCGTTGTCCAGCAGCGGTGCCAGTCGCCGGCGGATGCCGATGTTGGCCTTCATCCGCGGGTCCTTGGCGTACTCGCCCCACATGTAGTCGCGGTCCTCGTCGGTGACCATCTCGAGCGTGAGCTCGTCGTGGTTGCGCAAGAAGATGCCCCACTGGCACCCGGCGGGGATGTCCGGGGTCTGCTCCAGGATCTCCGAGATCGGGTAGCGAGACTCCCGGCGGACCGCCATGAAGATGCGCGGCATCAGCGGGAAGTGGAAGCACATGTGGCACTCGTCGCCGCCGGCGGCCGGGTCGCCGAAGTACTCGACGACGTCGGAGGGCCACTGGTTGGCCTCGGCCAGCAGTACCGCGTGCGGATACTCGGCGTCGATGGTGGCGCGGACCCGGCGCAGGAACGTGTGCGTCTCCGGCAGATTCTCCCCGTTCGTGCCCTCCCGCTCGTACAGGTAGGGCACGGCGTCCAGCCGGAACCCGTCGATGCCCAGGTCGAGCCAGAACCGCAGCACGTCGA
>CAZNCE010000281.1:0-2640 GCA_964571285.1 uncultured Nocardioidaceae bacterium
GTAGACGAGCACACGGTCCGGCAGGCACATGAGGAACACCGACGAGACCACCGACACCCCCTCGACGGTGCCGATGATCTCGAAGGCCGGCTTGATGGTGTGTGCGGTCGTGTGCGCAGCTCCCGAGACCATCCCGTCGGCGAGCCCGAGCCGCACCATCAACGTGCCGAAGTACGACACGTCGGTGACGATCTCGCGGGCCCGGTCGACGGTCATGCCCTTGTGGGCGCGCAGCGCGGCGTACTCGGTGGCGAACCGCTCCCTGAACTCATCGTCGTGCGGCGACAGGACCCGCGCCGGGGACAGGTCCAGGCCCAACTCACGGGCCCGGGACCGGACGGCGCTCTCGTCCCCGAGCAGGGTCAGGTCGACCACGTCCATTGCCAGCAGCGTGCTGGCCGCCCGCAGGATCCGGTCGTCGCCGGCCTCGGGCAGCACGATGTGCCGACGGTCGGCGGCGGCGCGTTCCAGCAGGTCGTACTCGAACATCAGCGGGGTGACCACCTCGCTGCGCTGCACGTCCACTGCGTCCAGCAGTCGCTCGCCGTCGACGTGGGAGTAGAACGTCGCCCGGGCCAGGTCGCGTTTCCGCTGCGAGCCGGTGGACAGCAGGCCCCGGGTCTGCGCGGTCAGCCGAGCGGTGTCGAACGTCCCGAGGGAGGTGCTGATCACCGGCAGCCTGGTGCGCAGCCCGCCGATCAGCCGATTGATCTGCGGGTCGGGCTCGAAGCCGCCGTTGAGGATCAGCCCGGACAACGACGGGAACCCGTCGGCGGCATGCGCCGCCACCATCGCCAGGACCACGTCACCGCGGTCGCCGGCCATGATCACCACCGCCCCGTCGGTGAGCCGCTCCAGGATGTGCTCGGTGGTCATGCCCCCGACGATCAGGCCCTCGGCCTCGCGGTCCAGCAACTCCTCCTCGCCGCTGGTCAGCGTGCCGTCGACAGCCTCCATCAGCTGCCGCACGGTGGGCGCGGCCAGCAGCGGCACGTAGGGGAGCGCCCACGCCGCCACCGGCAGGTCCTTCAGCGCGGTCACCACGCTCTCGAGTTGGTCGGGGTCGGTGCGGTTGACCACGACTGCCAGCACGCGGGCGTGCGCCGCCGCCAGCTCGGCCATCGCCACGTCGACCACGCTGCGCACCTCGTCGGAGGTCCGGCCCAGCGCGGTGGTGACCAGCACCACCGCCGAGCCGAGGTTGGCCGCGACCCGCGCGTTGAACGCCAACTCGGTCGGCCCCGCGACGTCGGTGTAGTCGGAGCCGACGATGACCACCGCATCGCACAGCCGTTCCACCTCGCGATACCTGCGCACGATGGTCGCCAGAGCCTGGTCGGGATCGGCGTGCACCTCCTCGTAGGTGACGCCGACACACGCTTCGTACGGCAGGTCGACGCTCTCGTGGGCGAGCAGCAACCGCAGCACCGAGTCGGGTGCCTTGCCGGCCCGGGTCACCGGCCGGAACACGCCGACCCGGGTGACCCGCCGGGCAAACAAGTCCACCAGCCCGAGCGCGACCGAGGACTTGCCGGTGTGCCCCTCCGGGGAGGTCACGTAGACGTTGGTCACCATCGTTCGTGGTCTCCGCCCTGCGCTACTCGTTGTCTCCGCCGGTGGACGACACCATCTCCTGCTGCGGCCCACCCGGTTGCAGCGCGGTGTCTCCGGAGTCCGGCCAGACCCAGTCCCGTACCTCCGGGATGTCGTCGCCGTGCTCGCGGGTCCAGCGCCGGGCGCGCAGCCGGGCATCCTCCATCTGCTGACGCAGCCCGGCCTGCCGGGTGCCGAGCGACGGCACCCGGTCGATGACGTCCATCACCAGGTGATAGCGGTCCAGGTCGTTGAGCATCACCATGTCGAACGGGGTGGTCGTGGTCCCCTCCTCCTTGTAGCCGCGCACATGCAGGTTGGGGTGCGCGCTGCGCCGGTAGGTCAGCCGGTGCAGCAGCCACGGGTAGCCGTGGTAGGCGAAGATGATCGGCCGGTCGTCGGTGAAGTAGGTGGTGAAGTCGCGGTCGGACAGCCCGTGCGGGTGCTCGTGCTCGTCCTGCAGCCGCATCAGGTCGACCACGTTGACCACCCGTACCCTGAGGTCCGGCAGGTGCCGGCGCAGCAGGTCCGCGGCCGCCAGCACCTCCAGCGTGGGGATGTCGCCGGCGCAGCCGAGCACCACGTCCGGATCCTCGCCGGGCACCTCGGTGCCGGCCCACTCCCAGATCCCCAGGCCGCGCCGGCAGTGCGCGATCGCCTGGTCGGTGTCCAAGAACTGCGGCCCGGGCTGCTTGCCGGCCACCACGACGTTGACATAGTCGCGGCTGCGCAGGCAGTGGTCGTAGGTGGACAGCAGCGTGTTGGCGTCCGGTGGCAGGTAGACCCGGACGATCTCGGGCTTCTTGTTCATCACATGATCGATGAAGCCCGGGTCCTGGTGTGAGAAGCCGTTGTGGTCCTGGCGCCACACGTGCGACGACAGCAGGTAGTTCAGGCTCGCGATCGGCCGCCGCCACGGGATGTCCGGTGTCACGTCGAGCCATTTGGCGTGCTGGTTGAACATCGAGTCGACGATGTGGATGAAAGCCTCGTAGCAGTTGAACAAACCGTGCCGGCCGGTCAGTAGGTAGCCCTCCAGCCAGCCCT
>CAZNCE010000282.1:0-2636 GCA_964571285.1 uncultured Nocardioidaceae bacterium
CTGCCGGGGGCACCCAGCGAAGCCGCAGCTCGGCTGGCCGGCGGAAGCGCCCCTTCCGGGCACTTCGATGAGCGTGGCTCACCCATCTGCCGGGCCGTGGCGGGCGCCCTCACCTCGGGACATCCGGCCCGGGACGGTGGCGCGTGCCAGCAGGACCATCAGGAAGGCGCCGGCGGCCAGGAACAGGAACGCCTCTGACTGACTTCCGGTCAGTGTGGCCAGGGCGGTCCCAACGAACGGGGCGATCGCCGAGGCCATCAGCACCGGGGCGGTGAGGATTCCGTTCAGGTGGCCGTAGCCGATCGGTCCCCAGCGGTCGGCCACGGCGGTGGCCTGGATCAGGGTGAAGACACCGCGTGCGACACCGGCCAGCGCCGAGGCGACCATGAACGCGGCAGCCGGTCCGGGCAGCACCGCCAGCAGAGTGGTCGACAAGGCGACCGCGGCGAACACGGCGGTGGTCCTGGTCGCGACCGTCGTGCGAGCCGCGAACGCGGCGTACCCCAGCCTGCCGGTGACCTGGCCGATCCCGCCGATGCCGAGGGCCACCGCCGCGGTTCCGGTGGAAAGGCCGCGGCTGGTGAGCAGCGGCACCAGGTTGATCACCACGGCGTAGACGCAAAGGGCGACCGCGCTCATCGAGACGGCAAGGATGAGGAACGTCCGACTGGTCCAGATCCGCCGTACTACCCGTGCCTGTTCGGCCGGGGTCCGGTCCGCGGCCTGGTGGGAGGGCGTCCACGGCGCACGCAACCCGAACCAGTGGGCCGGGATCGTCACCACGGCCAGCACTGCGCCGAGTACCAGGTAGGTGCCGCGCCAGTCGAGCTGTCGGTCCAGCACTGCCGCCAGCGGCGCGAACACGGTGCTGGCCAGGCCGGCGACGAGCGTCAGCGTGGTGACCGCACGGACCCGTGAGCGGCCGCCCCAGGCGGTCAGCGCGGCGAAGGCCGGTGGGTAGAGCACTCCCGCCATCGACAGCCCCGCCAGCACCCAGCCGAGCAGGAAGACGGGGTACGTCGGCGCGGTAGCGATCACGACCACGGCCGGGACGGCGACGACCGATCCCGAGGTCATCAGCGTTCGGGGACCGAACCGGTCGATGGCCCGACCGACCACGATGCCGGTCAAGGCGGCGACGATCTGGCTGAGCGAGAAGGCCGCGGTCAGGATCGTCAGCGACCAGCCGGTGTCCGCGGAGATCTGTGATGCGACGACCGGGAAGGTGTAGTACAGGACTCCCCAGCTGGTGATCTGGGTCAGGCACAGCACCACTACGACACGACGCAGGCCGGCGCGCGCGAGCGCACCGGCCTCGTCCACCGCGTCAGGTGCCGGGTGCTGGCTGATGGGCGATCACAACCCGACCGCGGCCGGGGTGTTGCTGGTCGAGGCGACCGGTGGTGGGATCACGAAGTCAGTATCCCTTCCCACACCCGCACCGTGTCGGACGGAGAACGCGGGCTGATCCTCCCTCCCAGGCTAGACACGTCTGGGTCGGGTCGGACAGGTGCCGTCCGCGCGTGAACCGTGTTCGTCGGCGGCGCCCAGCGGATGGTCCGCGTCAGTTGGGATGCCAGGCCACCGCCGCAGACTCTTCGACGGGCCACGGACGGCAACCGGAACCCTGCACCCCGACCGTCACCGCACGCAGCTCACTCGATTCGGAATGACACCGGGCGGTCACCGGGTTCCCGTGCCGATGTTGACCTCGGCCAGCAGGTGCGCACCGGGCCGGCCACCGGAGCGCTCCCGAAGCATCCCGTCCAGCACCTTGCGCACGTTGTCGCGCTGCGCATCGTTCAGCCCTGCGACCAGCTGGGCCCCTATCGGGTTGCTGCAGGTGACCTTGTGCCACAGCTCGTCCGCGGATTCGATCGGCATGTCCCAGGTGACGGTGTCGACAATCACGTCGGTGAGGCCGGCCTCCCGGAGTCTGCTGCGGAAGGCCTCCGGGTCGGCCAGTTGGAACGGCGGGGGCGGTGCGTCGGTCGGCAGATTGACAGCCAGGTCGGGTACGGCGGCTCGTACGGCGCCGACGAACAAGGCGATGAACTCCGCCTTGCGGAGCGCACTGAACGCGACCACGAGCACGGTCCCGCCGGGTCGCGTGACCCGCACCATCTCGGCCAGGGCAACAGGCAGCCGGGCGGACATCGTCACGCCGTTCTGCGAGGCGGTGATGTCGAACGAGGCGTCGGGGAACTCGAGCGCGTGACAGTCCATGACTCGGCCGTCCACCTTGGACAGTCCCTCGGCGCGAGCCCGGGAGGTGAGTCGCTCGATCATCGTCGGTGCGATGTCGACCGCCACGACGTCGGCCCCCCGGCGAGCCGCTGGGATGGCCAGCGCCCCGCTGCCGGCGGCGACATCCAGGAACCGGGTGCCGGGTCGCAGCTCGAGGCGACCGATCGCCGCCCCACCTTGTTCGATGCTCATCGGCGTCACGTACCGGTCGAAGCCAGGCGCGAGGGACTCCCAGGCGTCCCGGATCTGCTCGCGAGTCGGTGCTTGGGTGGTCATCGTCGGTCCTTCCGCCGGTGGAGTTGCCGAGAACGTACGGGCGCGTCGTCGGCTGTGGCATCGGGCGGGCACACCAACTTCGGCCGCGACCGAATGGGTGATTGTGTGTAGCC
>CAZNCE010000283.1:0-2633 GCA_964571285.1 uncultured Nocardioidaceae bacterium
ACTTGCGCGCCTGCGCGTTCCAGGGCCGTGCCTTCGGGTCACCGGTCATCCCCGACGACTCGACCAGCCAGTCCGCCATCCGGTCGGCGGCCTCGTCGCCGGTCGCGTAGTCCACCGGGGACCAGGCCGACAATGTCAGGCCGGGAGCGCCACCCGGTGCGATGACCCACACCGGTCCCAGGGCCGAGCGCGCCGCCATCACCGGCGCAAGGTCTTGCGGCTTGGCGGTGGTCATCACCACGCTGCCGTGCCATTCCAAGGCGTTCGGGATGATCAGCCCGACGGTCTTCCCCGACCCGTTCGGCCCGAACACCACCGCCGACACACAGTCCTCCGCGGCCAAGCACCGCCCGCTGCTCTTGCTGCGGCCGGCGACAATGCGATACCGCCGACGGCCGGGATCGTTGGGAACGGCCATCAGTTTCTCGTCGGCCCGGGTGGCCCAACGGGCGTCATCCCGCTTGCGCTTCTGACTTCCGCCCCGCCACTGGAGCGCCGCGTACGCCGCGCCGCAGCTCAGCGCCAGGAGGAATGCCGCCACGATCCAGAAGAGGACCACCGGCGCGAACGCGTGGGCTCCGGTCGCGACTCGCCATGCGCGTTCCGGGCCATGCCCCGACAGCAACTCGGCAAAGAACGTGCCAGCGCCACTCGCGTCTCCCTGCCAGCCGTCGCCGTGCAGCCAGACCGCGAGCAGGGCCGAGATCCAGACGATTGCCCCAACAGCAGCAAGAGCGGCCATCACCAGCAGGAGGACATTGGTCCAGTCGGATGCGTCGGTGCGTCGCTGGTCGGTCATCGCATCCTCCCGTCGGTGTCGATCAGCTGCTTCTCGTCCTCGGAGAACACGTGATCGACCAGGAAGGATCGTCGTCCGACCTTCCATAGCCCCCGGCCGGCGGGCAGACCCGGCAGCAACGACGCCTCCACATCGGTGAGACCGAGCGCGGCTGCGGTCGCGTCCACCTGGTCGGTCTCCTGTGCATAGACGATGCGGGTGGAGCAATCAGCAAGCAGACCGCGCGCCAGCGCCACGGACTCGCTGCCCTCGTCGCCGACCGCGCCCAGGTCGCTCAGCCGGTGGATGACGGCCAGGTTCGAGATGCCCCAGGCGCGGGATAGCTTCCAGTGCGCCTGCATCCGCCGGACGAGGGCAGGCACGCGCATCATCCGCCATGCCTCGTCATAGACGACAAGCCGATGCCCGGCACCAGGGTCGCTGATCGCGTTCTCCATCCACGCCGAGGCACAGGACATGAGTAAGGCGACCGCGGTGTCGTCGCCGGCCAGTCGGGAGGTGTCGACCACCTGGATGGGTGCGGTGAAGTCGAGCGGAACCGTGGTGGGCCCGTCGAACAGGCCGGCCAGGTCGCCGACGACGAGCCGACGCAGTTCCAGCGTGGCGTCGCGCGACGCGGCCGCCAGCTCGTGGGCATCCAGCAGTCCGATGCTCCGTGCCTCCTGGTCAGTCGGTTTCATCATCGCCTCGACCACTTCGGGCAGCAGCGGGACTGCGCGCCGGTTGGGACTCGCATCCGACCGCGACACCCTGTCCAGTGCCAGGTAGACGGCGTTGCGTTCGACCGGCTGCAGCTGACGCCCCAACCCGGTTTCGGCCAAGGCCTGCATCAAGCCGATACGTCGTGCGCGGACCTCCGAACGGCATGCGGCCTCGTCCATGTCGGCCGGGTCGGCGCCGGTGTCGAGTGGGTTAATCCGCGTCGGCAGTCCACGGCCGAGCTTGAGCGGCGTAACACCGAGGGCCTGGGCCACCGCGGCCCACTCACCTTTGGGATCCCCGGGGACGTACGTCCGCACACCGAAGGCCGTCAACCGAAACGCCATGGTCTTGGCCAGCGACGACTTGCCGCGACCAATCACACCCGAGAGCAAGACGTTGGCGTTCGTGATGACCTGCTGCTGGTAGAGGTGCCATGGGTCGTACACAAAGGAAGCGCCCGAACCGGTCTCACGGCCGATATAGATCCCTTCCGAACCGAGTCCCGTCTCGACGATGAACGGAAAGATCGCCTCAAGGTTCGCCGTGGTGGCCCGGTGCACCGGTGGCCGCATCGGAAACAGGATGCGTCCGGCCCGACGCCGCTTCGCTCCCCGCGCCGGCCCTTGCCCTTCCTCGGCCGACTCCCTTCGGCGCAGGCGTTCGGCCGCGCGCCGTTCACGCCGGTCGGCCTTGCGCTCACGTCGCTCGGACCGCCGCCGCTGCCGATACTCCACGCGCTCAGCGGCACGCTGCTCCCGCGTGATCCAAAGCCGCGGCTCCAGGTCGGGCCGCGCGGTCAACCCGGACTCGGGCGCATCTGGGGTGCTCACCGAAGCACTCCTCTCGCCAGTGGAAGCGCTCCCGCGATGAAGGCCTGGTCCTGCTCCCCGTAGACCCGGCGCACCTCGAGGACGCTCCGCACGGCTGCTTGCTCGACCTGGGAGCACGCGTCTTCCAGGCTCTCCCGGCTGTCGGCCGTGACAGTGATGTAGCCGGCGAAGCGATACTCGACGTGGCCACGCACCAGCTCGCGCTCCCGTCGCAGCAGCGCCGCGTGCTCCTCGTCGTCCTGGGCACTCTCGATCTGGCCGAACCGCTCCTTGTTGGCCTCCTCGGTTCGCTTCTGCACCTT
>CAZNCE010000284.1:0-2610 GCA_964571285.1 uncultured Nocardioidaceae bacterium
GTGTGCTCTTCCGACCCGCCTTGCGGCGGTCGTCGACCAGCACCTCGACGCCGCGCGCGGACAGTTCGGCGACCCGGCTCTCGGCGGCCTCGATGACACCGTCGCCGGTGAAGTCGCGGCCGGCAACGAGATCGAGCACGTGACTGCCGTCCTGGTCGGCACCGGTGACCCAGCGCGTGCCCGGCACGACCCGCGGGTCGAGCAGGTAGCGGATCCCGCTGCTGTGCTCCTCGCCCAGCACGCCGGGGCCGATGTAGCCCTTCGCCAGCTCCGGGTGCGCGGCGAAATCCTCCTCGGTGAACGGCTGCACGACCGCCGGCTCCACCTGTGCGGCCAGCCGCTTCTCGTCCACCTCCCGGTCGCCGGGCACCCCGATGGCCAGCGGCTCGCGACTGCCGTCCGGGTGCACCAGGACCACCAGCACGTTCTTCAGCGTGTCGCCGGGCGCCCAAGGCCGGTCCGCGCGGGGGAAGTGCGCGTTCAGGTGGTCGACCAGCGTCTCGATCGTCGGCGTGTCCGGCGTCTTCTCCGCGTGGGCGGCGGGAGCGTCGGCATAGTCCACGACCGGCGGCACCGGCACGCGTACCGCCTCGACGTTGGCGGCGTAGTCGCCGGACGTGCAGCGCACGTAGGTGTCCTCACCGGTGGGCGACGTCGCCAGGAACTCCTCGGAGGCGGAGCCACCCATCGCGCCGGACATCGCGGACACGATGACGTAGTCGAACCCGAACCGGTCGAAGATCTTGATGTACGCGCCGCGGTGCGCCTCGTACGACCGCAGGAACGCCTCGTCGGACACGTCGAAGGAGTACGAGTCCTTCATCACGAACTCGCGGCCGCGCAGGATCCCGGCGCGGGGCCGCGGCTCGTCGCGGTACTTGGTCTGGATCTGGTACAGCCACACCGGCAGGTCCTTGTACGAGGAGTACAGGTCCTTGACCAGCAGCGTGAACATCTCCTCGTGGGTGGGGCCGAGGAGGTACTCCGCGCTCTTGCGGTCCTTGAGCCGGAAGATGGCGTCGCCGTAGTCGACCCAGCGGTGGGACGCCTCGTACGGCTCCTTGGGCAGCAACGCGGGGAAGTGCACCTCCTGGGCGCCGATCGCGTCCATCTCCTCGCGCACGATCCGCTCCACGTTGCGGTAGACGCGGTAGCCCAGCGGCAGCCAGGAGTACAGCCCCGGCCCGGCCCGGCGGATGTAGCCGGCCCGCACCAGCAGCCGGTGGCTGGGCACCTCCGCATCCGCGGGGTCCTCGCGCAGGGTGCGCAGGAACAGCGTCGACATCCGCAGCGTCAACTCGGGCTCCAGGGGTCGGGATGAACAGCGAGACTCCGCGAGGATATCCGCTCTCCCCGGCGCCGGTCAGCGGCCGTTGGCGGAGAAGTGCATGAAGTCCTTGAGCGACGAGAAGTCGCCGCCCCAGGTCCAGCCGACCGAGTGGAACGCTCGGACCACGACTCCACCGGAGGTGATCATCCCGGGCCGGACCCAGCCTCGGTCCAGATAGGCGCTGGCCAGCTCCGGCAGCACCAGGTCGCCCTTGTGGTACGGGTTCTGGAACGGGTTGACGTCGATCGCCAGCCCGTACGCGTGGGCCGACCAGGACGTCGCGCCGCGGGTGGCCCGGCAGACCAGCGCGGCGGTGTTGTTGCCGTCGCCGGTCGGGGGCGCGTCCAGGTCGGCGGTGGTGGGCAGCCGCATCTCCTCGATCGGGAACCGGGCAGCGAACAGCCGCCGGAACACGGTCACCACGTCGTCGGTCACCGACGCGTTCACCACCAGTTCGCCGGTGTGCGGCCGGCCGTCGAAGCCCCAGTAGCCGAGCGTCACGTACCTGAGGTCCTTGAGGCCGACGGGGCAGGACGGCGACCAGGTCTTGCCCATCCGGGTGCGGATCGCGTCGGTCACCGGCTCGACGTGTGCGTGGAACCGGCCGTCGTCGGGAGGCGGCAGCAGATCGCTGCTCTGCATGATCCGGACCCGCAGCACCTTCGGGGTGGGCAGCACTCGGCCGTACCCGTCGGAGCGCAGCGGCAGCGGTCGGGCGCCCACCGTCCAGTGATCGAGCGTGGGGGTCTGCGGCTTCGGGGAGGCTGACGAGGGCGGCCTGGTCGGGGTCTTGCCGGACGAGCGCGGCGCCGCCGGGCTGCGTTTCTCCCCCGTCGTCGTGCCGGGCGAGGCGGCGGGGGTGGTCGGTGCGGTCGACTCGGCGGCGGCCGGACTCGTGGTCCCCGCTGTGGCGCGCGTGGCCGCGGCGGGGGTGCTCGCCGGGTCCGCGGCGCGCTGGGCCGTCCCGGCGCAGCCGGCCGCCAGGGCCGCGCAGATCAGCCCGGTAGCCAGCCCCGAGAGCAGCCGTCGGCGCGGGCGGTTCACGTGCTCCACGATGCCACGCCCGGCCCACACCCCCGGGATCCGTGAGCCGCCAAAACTTCCCCCTGAGACGCCAAAACTTCCTGGTGAGACGCCAAAACTTCCCCATGAGCGGTCAGCTCTCAAGATCAGGAGCCGAGCATCACGTACCCGAGCGCGGGGTCGGCGCGAAGGGCCGCGTACCCAAGCGCGGGGTCGACGCGAAGACCCGTGGACCCAAGCGCGGGGTCGACGCGAAG
>CAZNCE010000285.1:0-2602 GCA_964571285.1 uncultured Nocardioidaceae bacterium
GCTGATCCGCGAGGGCGTGCCCACCACGCGACACGCGCGCTGGCGGCCAGACCAGCGCTCGTCGACGGGCGGCTGACCGGCTGGGCGGTCTAGCGCGGCCGGCCGATGACCACGTAGTACAAGTACTCGAAGAGGCTCTCCGGGTCCCCGATCAAGGTGTACTCACACCCCCATGACCAGACGCGTGCCCGGAAGTCGCCACCCCAGCGGACCGGCTCGAGCAGCGCCACGTAGTGGTTCGGGAAATAGCCGTCGTCTCTGCTCCGCGCAACGTCACTCGCATCGGTCAACGAGCCCGGCGAGAGGTGCTCGCGACTGGACCAGAAGATGTTCTCCTCGTCGTCCCCGGCGGTGTGGAGAAGCAGGTTGGAGTCGATGCACAGGATCGCCACGCCACCGGACCGGACGGCCGCGTCGCCGGCCGCCAACGCGTCGTGCTCGCCGGCGGTCTCGCACGCGTCCACGTCACCGGCCAGCCCGAGCAGGTCCTCGATCCAGCGCTTCACCTCCCACGTCCACGTCAACGCCTCCCAGCCGGTGGCGTCCGCCTCGACATCCTCGAAGTCGTTCTCGTCGTCGCGCATCGTCGCGGCGAGCATCCAGTCCGCCTGGGCCATGTCGGGATCGGGCACCACGTCCCGCAGTTCGGCCTCGGCGCGGATGCGTCGCAGGGTCGGCGTGACAAAGCTCCCCGTCTCGAACAGCTCGGTGGCCGTCCGCAGGTACTGGGCCGGGTCGCGACGGCCCAGCTCGAACAGCACCGACATCGGCCCGCAGAACCCGGTGTGTCGCTGCCGCATCAGCGCCGGATCCATGACGCGCCGGTGCAGGTCCCGGGCCAGGGTCGCCCGGTCGAGGTGTGGCCAGACGCCCGCAGCCGTCCCGCGCCGGAACTCCCGCAGCACCGTCCCCGCTTCGGCGTACCGGTCTACGATCTCCGCCAGACTGATCGGTCCAGCCGGGTCGACGCCGGTAGGCGCAGGCCACAACTGGTGCAGGTCTCCGCGAAGCCGGTCACCGACGATCTCGGCGGCGTCGGCGAAGCCCATCAGCCAGTGCCCTCGAGCTCACCGAGCCGTTCCCGAAGCCGTACCACCTCGGCCCAGAGCCGGCGCAGTTCGCTCTCCAGGTCGACCTCGCCCGGCCCGGTGGTCAAGTCGATGTCCTTGACCCTGTCGCGCAGCCCGCCGAGCCCGGACGGATCGGGCTCTTGCAACACGTCGTCGATGTGGGTCGGGCCCGGCGTCTCGGCACTGCTGGCCGGGAAGTACTCCTGCACCTGCAGAACCAGCTTCGCGGTCCAGGCACGGCCGACGGAAAGGCTGTCGGGGATGTCGACGTGCCCCAGCATGGTTATGCCCCCGGGAAAGTCGCGGTCCCAGTTGAACGTAAGGCCATCGGCGTAGTCGTGAGTCAGGGCGCGACGGAAGGGCGAGTCGTTCGCCCGGCGCTTCTTGAAGTCGAGCATCAGGTCGTTGGCAACGAACCGCACACCTTCGCCGTGCAGCACGACATCGCTAGGCATGGCCCCTCCAGCCGTCGTGTGTTCATCCCTTTTGCACGATAGGGACGCCATCCGACGACAACCAGTAGATTTGGCCGCACCCAGCGTTCGATCGCAGCGAAGGAACTCCGGATGGATCTTCGCCAGGCGCAGACGTTCGTCGCCGTATGCGAGGAACTGAGTTTCCGCGCCGCCGCCGAACGCCTGCGCGTGAGCCCCCCGACGGTCAGCGACGCGGTGAAACGGCTGGAGCGCGAACTGGGCACCCGGCTCTTCATCCGGACGTCGCGATCGGTGGCGCTCACGGGCGCTGCCGCGCAGCTGCTGCCGGTGACCCAGGATCTGTTGGCGGCCCACGGCACGCTGACCGCCACCGAGGACGTGCTGCGCCGTACTGAGCATCTGGTCATCGGCACCCTCTTCGGCCTCGGCGCAGAACTCTGCCAGCGGGCAGCCGACTCGATGCGGGCACACGGACACCAGATCGAGATGGAGGTACGAGCCTTCGACTGGGGGGACCCGACCTGCGGGCTACGGACTCACCTCGTCGATGCCGCACTACTGGGTGGGCCCACGAGACTGGACCGCGAGATCACCCGCGAGCAGATCCTGATCGAGCAGCGCGTCGTGCTGGTTCCGGTGTCCAGTCCGTACGCTGGTGCGACCAGCCTCACCCTCGAGGAGGTGGATGACATCGGTTGGGTCAGGGTGTTCGACGGAGACTCGCGGTGGCATCAGTTCTGGCGACTCGACGAGGAGCGTGGCGGTCCTCCCGTCGACCAGATCGGTCCCGTACTGACATCCCCGAACGAGTTGCTCGCGGCCGTTCGCAGCGACCGGGGCACCTGCTCGACCCTTGCCTCGTTCGGCCGCCAGTTCAACTTCGAGGACCTGGTGCTCATCCCTATGGAGGGGGTGCCGCCCGTGTCCATCGAGCTCGGCTACTGGCCGGGGCAGGAGTCCCGGTGCACCGATCAGCTCATCACCGCGCTGCAATCCGCTGCCGCTGACTCACCCGACGACTAGGAGGAACTGTGTCCGTGCTGTCTGATCTCGCGTCCGCTCTGGCGTCCGGCAGCGTCGAGGTGGTCGACCTGA
>CAZNCE010000286.1:0-2582 GCA_964571285.1 uncultured Nocardioidaceae bacterium
GACTACCTCACCGACCTGTTCCCGATCCTCGAGCTCGGCACCAGCGCCAAGATGCTGTCGGTCGTGCCGCTGATCAACGGCGGCGGCCTGTTCGAGACCGGTGCGGGTGGGTCGGCCCCCAAGCACGTCCAGCAGCTGGTGAAGGAGAACCACCTGCGCTGGGACAGCCTGGGCGAGTTCCTTGCGCTCGCGGTGAGCTTCGAACACCTCGCCGGCGCGACCGGGAACAGCAGGGCGCAGGTCCTCGCCGACACGCTGGACCGGGCGACGGCCACCTTCTTGAACGAGAACAAGTCCCCGAGCCGCAAGGTCAACGAGCTGGACAACCGCGGCAGCCACTTCTACCTGGCGCTGTACTGGGCGCGTGAGCTGTCCGAGCAGTCCGACGACTCCGCGCTGGCCGCGGCGTTCACCGACGTGGCTCGGGCGCTGGGCGAGGGCGAGTCGGCGATCATCGAGGAGTTGCTCGCGGTCCAGGGCTCCCCCGTGGACCTCGGTGGCTACTACCGCCCAGACGACGAGCGGACGTCAGCGGTGATGCGACCGTCGGCGTCGCTCAACGCGATCCTCGACCAGTTGGTGCCGCCCACCGCCTGAGTCCCTGCCCCGGCTCTTCGATGGGCCGGAGGGTACGGGCCGATCCGACGGGCCGTCACTCGAACGGGGTCGGGTCGCCGGCACCGTAGCGGACCACCTCGGGCACGCCCTGGGAGAAGTCGACCACGGTGGTGGGCTCCTTGCCGCAGTCGCCGGAGTCCAGCACCAGGTCCACCTGCGAGTCCAGCCGCTCCTTGATCTCCCAGCCCTCGGTGAGCGGCTCCTCCTCGTCCGGCAGCAGCAGCGTGCTGGACAGCAGCGGCTCGCCGAGCTCGGCCAGCAGCGCCTGCGCCACGTGGTGGCTCGGGATGCGTACCCCGATCGTGCGCTTCTTGGGCTGCAGCAGCCGGCGGGGCACCTCCTTGGTCGCGGGCAGGATGAACGTGTACGTCCCAGGGGTGGCCGCGCGGACGGCGCGGAACACCCGGTTGTCGATCTGCACGAAGTGGCCGAGCTGGGCGAAGTCCTTGCACACCACGGTGAAGTGGTGCTTGTGGTCCAGGCGCCGGATGTGGGTGATGCGGTCCTTGCCCTGCTTGTTGCCCAACTGGCATCCGAACGCGAAGCACGAGTCGGTCGGGTAGACGATCAGCCCCCCGTCGCGGACCGCCTGCACCGCGCGGCTGATCGAGCGGGGCTGCGGGTTGGTCGGGTGCACGTCGAAGTAGAGCGCCATCAGTGGAACCTACCGTGTTGACCTCGCGGACCGGGCCGGTTGCGCGGCTGCGGACGGAGACCCGTCCACGAGGCCGGCCGCGGATCCGTTGTCGGGCGATACGACGCCGGCCAGCATCCCGGCGTCCCAGCCTGGCCGGACGCCGGGCCGGGCCAGGAGGTAGTCGATGATCTGGCCGGCGTCCCAGCCGGTGGTCTCTCGCAGGCCGGCGGCGACCAACTGCACGTAGGTCGCGGCCGGCGGGTTCAGGGCGATCTCGTCCAATCGCCAGGACGCGGTGAACGTGACCACCGGCCGACCGTCGATCTCACCGACCTGGTGCAGCGTCTCGTACCGCCCCGGGCCGAGGCGGGCCCCACCGTCCGCGAGCAGCGCGGCGAGGTCCGCATCCTCCAGATCGGGGTCGGCACGGGTTCGCTGCCCGCCGGGCTCGCGGTGCATCTCCTGGATCGCGATGTCGGCGAACTGCCCCCGGGTCACCAGGTAGGCCCGACCCACCGACTCGCCGGGGCCGGACGGGTCGTAGAAGGCCACGCCGCCGCCCCAGGTCGGTGACTCCCAGGCGAAGTAGACGGCCCCGGCCAGCCGGACGTACCGGGCGTCGCGCGGCGGGGACGGGTCCCGGGCACCGGGATTGACGCGCACCGCGCCCGGCGGGCAGCCGCCCTCCAGATAGCAGCGCAGCCGCTCCCCCGCCATATTGGATCCGTAGCTGGCGTACCACAGCAGGTCGGCGGACGACATGCCTACGACCGTAACCGCTACGGACCGGCGCTCCGGCGCACGACCGTGGGCAGCACGTACCAGACGACGACGAACAACACCGCGGCCAGACCGGTGAGCACCCACGCCCACACCGGGCCGAGCACGAAGTAGAGCACGAACAGCAGCGACGAGGAGATGGACAGGAAGAGGAAGAACAACCCGAGCTGGGCCAGCAGCGCGCTGATCGTGACCACCTGCGGCTTCCGGCCGCGGGCGAACACCCGGCGGTGCAGGGCCACCGGCGCGATCAGCATCGCGGTGGCGGTGGCGCAGAACAGCAGCGCGCACACGTACACGACTTCGGCGAAGCGCTCGACCTCGCGGAAGCGGGTCTGGAAGCTGATCGTCAGCAGGAACGCGAACAGGATCTGCACCCCGGTCTGGCTGACGCGCAGTTCCTGCAGCAGCTCGTTGAAGTTCCGGTCGGCCCGTTCCGCGGGTGTCTCCGAGCGGGCCTTGGGGTCATCCGGGTCGCTCGCCATGTCGGGAGCCTATGACCGTGCGACCGACCCAAACAGGGATGTCTCCGCCCGCTGCCCGCCGC
>CAZNCE010000287.1:0-2559 GCA_964571285.1 uncultured Nocardioidaceae bacterium
ATGGTGGCCACCAGCACCAGACCGCACATGACGGCGGTGCCCTGTCGCAATACCCGAATCCGCTGGTACATGGTGCGCTCCCCACGGGACCAGACGTTCTGCTCGGCGGTAGGCGAGGCAGGTCCCAACGTTCCTCTCGACGCTAGAAGCCCCCACCAGGGCCGGCAATAGACCCACGTCCTGTCTCGGCGCACCCCGGTCAGCGGCCCCGGCGCCGAGCCGGATACCGCAACTGTTCGGAGCCGTCCCCGGCGGTGGAGCACTGCCAGCTCAGCAAACCCCTGGCCTGGAAGGCCCGGTCCTTCCCGTCCTCGACCAGCACGTTGTTCTCGAACCACCGGGTCCGCCCGGGGCCGTTGCACCGCCTGAGGTCGTCGAGCGTCACGCCCCGCACCCACAACCGGATGTCGAGGGTGTCCTGGTCTCCGTCAAGCGCCTTCTCGTAGGTGATGGATCCGTCCAGCTGCCACGGTGCGTCGTCGCGCGTGCCGAACGTCGCGTGGTGCCGGGTCGCGCCCTTCCGCACGTTGAAGTGCCGGGGGAACAAATCGGTACCGTTGGGATGGGCCACCATGTCGTCGTCGGCCCTGGCGTCCTCCAACAGCTCCTGCAGCGACACCCGCGCATCGCGCAGGTCGACCGGCCCCTCCACCGGCTGGCTGTACCGGAGCACGAGCCGCCCGTCGGTGCTATCCAGGTTGCGGGCGCTGCCGTAGACCAGACTTGCCTCGCCGTTGTCGCAGCCGAAGTTGTAGTGACCGTTGTACCGTCGACCGCGACAGTGGTACACGGCGAAGTCGTAGCCGTAGAGCTCGGCTTCGGTCACGCCCGCCGGGCACTTTCCATACACCCAGGACCCCTTCCCGGTCGCCGGGTTGTAGCTACATCCCGCGGGGATCCGGCCGGTGATGCGTTCCCAGACCTCTCGCCATTCATCATTCATCGTGTACCAGTGCCACTGCAGCGCCGGCCGCGTCTGGATCGGGAAGAGCCCGTCGAAGTCTCGACCGCCGTCGGTGTACAGGCGCATCCAGTACCCGTTGCCGGGGGGATCGCACTTCGAGTACAGCCGATCCCCAAACTGGCAGTCGGTTGCCACGTAGCGCTCCCAGAGCACGGGCAGGAACTCGGAGTACACCCAGCGGGTGAACTGAAGCCGGCTGACGCTGAGGGCGGCCTTCTCGTCGAAGGTCCAGATCTGGGCAGACGCCAGGTTCCCGACCGCGGACATCAATCCGTAGTCGCTGGTGACGAAGCGACGATGATCGGTCAGGACGTCGGTCATCTCGTCCTGCAGCTCGCCGACCTTGGTGCGGACCTCCTTGTAAGTCCGGGCCAGCTCCTCGCCCCGGTCGTCCTCGTCGGTGCTGAACGCCGGCACCGCCGCAGCGCTGACCCCCAGCGCGCTCTCGGTGATCTCAAGCACCTTGATGAGCCGTTCCGTCACCTTTCCCTCGGGAGCCAGCACGGCCACGATGTCGAGTGCCCCTTCGATCAGCTCAAGCCATTCGACGCCCTCCGGCTTCGCGGTACCGGCGGCCTGGGCCAGCTTCAGATCCTCATTGATCGTGGGCAACACATTCCCCTCGTCGAGGAACAGGCGCGTCTGCATGTGATCCAGCGCCGCGAAGTGCGCCAGGGTCCAGGTCGCCCAGTACAACTCGGCGATGATCTGGTTGGCCGTCTGGGTCCAGACGGCATCGGTGACGCCGGACCCGGCCGGCGCCGTGCAGGTCTGATAAGTCGGCGGGTTCCCGCCGGTCTCGTTGCTGCAGGTCCGCTCCAGCGCATTCCGGTACGTGTTCAGCGTCGCCTGCGTGGTGCTGTCGCGGGAGTAGACATCGCGGACGCGCCCCCGCTCGATACCCAGGAACTGCCCGCTCAGGTAGTTGTAGGCCTTGGTGTCCACGGCCGGGAAGCCCCCGTACGGCCGAGGCCGCGTCCAACGGTGCGTTCCGTTGTTCCAGCTCCAGGTGCGGATCCCGTGCTGGTCGCGGCCGATCAGCGACTCCTTCGCACCATCCGGGTCCAGATCGACGGCCTGGAGGGACTCGTAGTACGACGGATCCTCACCCCAGGGATCATCGACCAGCTGGAGCGAGAATGTCGGCGCGGCACCCCACCGTCCGGATACGAAGTTCGCAAAATGCTCCTCCATACCGAGGGCTCCCCGCCCGAGGGCTTCGTCCTTCCCGTCGCCGTCGATGTCCGCTGCCTGAATGGTCTCGTAGTACTTCGGGTCCGTCCGCCACGGTTGGCCATAGAACACCGACTGGCGAGGTTCGTGATAGGTCCAGCTCTTGGCCGCCACGTCGAAGGTTGCCCACATCGCGCTACTGGTCCGGCCGAGAATGACGGGTTGGCCGGCCGGTTTGTGGCCACGGAACGCCAGTCTGGGTGAAGACTCGCTTTCCCAGACCACTCTTTCGTTGCTGGGAACAGCCTCTCCAGACACCCGTGTCCAGGCACCGTCGGCGAACCGGTACACGTAGACGTTCTGGTCACAGTAGGCCAGCAGCAGGTCCTTGTCCCAGGCCTGGATGGTCCGGTAGCACTCCG
>CAZNCE010000288.1:0-2529 GCA_964571285.1 uncultured Nocardioidaceae bacterium
GTCATTCTCACGTGGGCCTCCAAGATTTAGACGCCCCCCCTACCAGTCGAGGTCGAACGTCTTGGCCTCGCTGAGTTGCGCGGCTCTCCCGTTGCGTCCGCCGACGCTGCGGTTGCATCCGACGCACTCTGGTCCGGTCCATGCGGTGCGGTCGTCGGTGTGCCCTAAGTCCCAAGTGTCGTGCTTGCTGATCGGTTTGCCGCATCGTGCGCAGCCGATGATCGCGCCTTGATCAAGTCGACGCTGCCACTTCTTGCGCTCGCGCTGGTGTGCTGCACCATAGCCGCGATCTGTGGTGGACTTCATTGTCGAGGTCTATCCTTCGTCCATGGGAATCTTTAAGCAGAAGACGACAGACGAGGTAGAGGCTAAGGCCGTCGCGGCTGCTGAGAAGAAAGGGGTCAACACGAAGGATGCGGTGGCGGTGGCGCATGAGCCCCAGCCGGGTAAGGCGGGGGTGTGCACCATGGTGGTCCGGGGTGACCGGGTGGAGGTGGTGTCCCACGGTAAGCCGGGGGCGCTGTCGAAGAGGGGCACGGGGGGAGGCATGTTGCTGGCTAAGTCGATCACGGGTGCCACGGTCACGAAGGAGCGCGTGTACTGTCTGTTGACTGTCTCGGCGCTGGGGGAGACGCTGCAGTTCCATGCTCGGGAGGACACGGCTTACAGGTTGCGTGACGCGATCCTGTCGATCGCTTCCTAGTTACTCGCCGGTGTCGTTTACGGTGTCGTGACGGATGTTGTCTGTGTCGAAGTCTGCGGCGATGGCGGCGACTCGACGGAGGTATTCTTCGGCGGCTTCGGGTGTGAGGTCGTCGCTGTTGGTGGCTATCTCGAAGTGGCCGGATCCGTATTCGACTGCGAACATCATCACGCATCACCGGGTGGCGTGCAGGTGACGCAGGTGCATCGTACGTATTCGCCGCGGAGTATCCAGCCGGAGTCTTCGAGGTCTTGCCCACTGATGCGGCGGCAGTGGTCGCACATCAACTGTTCGATGACGCCGCTGTTGGTGACGAGCGACGCCATCCAGTGCGCCAACGCTGACGGGTGCCGGTCACACACTGCGCCGATGGGGACGGCGGATGGCTGCGGTTCTGCCTGCTTAGTCTTGGTGACCTTCACGTCCATGGCTGGCTTCCCGTCGTCGGCGGCGCAGCGTACGCAGAGTGGCCCGTTGTGTGCCGCGCGGTGGTGGCATTTGCTGCACCAGAACCCGGCCATGATTAACCTTCCGGCTTCATTCCGGCGGGCTTTAGTGGCTGGTGACCGCGTATGGCGAGGTCGGCTGCGATGGCCCACCAGTGGTCGGCTCCTGCTTGGTCGCCGGTGTGTTCGCATTGCCGCCATTTGTCGAGGGCGTCAGCGATGGTGAGTTCGGTCACGGCTGCTCCGATCGGTGGACGCTGGTGCGTTCTTTGTCGGTGGTGTGTTGCGCCGGTCAGGGCTCGTGCATGAGCGCTCCCGACCGACGACTACGGTTCTTCCAGGGGTTGTCCGCGCCCCGCCTGAGCACCGATGCACCGACACTCAGGGACTACTTCGGTCGGATCTCGTCAACGTCCGCCATGAAGTCGACCTGTGGCCGTTCACCGCAGTATCCGCACCGGAAGATCCGCGCGAAGGGTGTCACGGGCCAGTCACGGCAGCACGTCGCGATGACGAGATTGTCGAGCAGCGGCGGGAGGTCGAGGGTCGCCATCAGAACGTGACACCTCTCATGTTCGCGGCCCTCGCAACCGCATGAGTCGGCTTGTTCAGGCCACCGCACGACTCGCAACGGAACAGCGCGTAATCGAGGACAACAGCGCGTTGACGCTTCCCCTCAAGCAGGTGGAGGTCCTGCGACCCGCAATGGACGCACGCCTTGTCGTCGCCGAACGTCCCGATGATCGGGTGCGTGCGATCCCACGGACGAAGCACATCCGCGAGCCCCTCGGAGGCTGCGATGTCGCCCTTGTTGTACCGCTCAAGCTTCCGCTGCATCTTCACGTCACCGTCGAGCGCGGCCCTAGCCACTTCGATGTCGTACTTGTCGGTCTTCGCTGGGATGCCGAACCGTTGACAGAGCGAGTCGAGCGTGTTCGATTCGAGGCCGAACTCTCGCCTGGCTGTCAGCAGCGTGTCGACGATCTTGCACGGGGTCGGTTCCATCATGCCGTGGAGCGCGAACATGGACCGCAGGTGCTTGTGGTCGAACGCACGTATGTTGTGGCCGATGATGACGTCGGATTGGTCGATGACTTCCCAGAGTCGACCTACGAATGATTCGTAGTTGGGCTCGGACCATTCGGCGGCGAACTCGACTTTGCGGCGGCCGTATCGCTTCCACGCCATGCAGATCGTCCGCGGCCAGCGGGTCACTTCGTCGGGCTGGATTCTGCGTCCGAGGCCGTATCGCTTGTACTGCGACAGGTCCCAGAACTCGCCGGAGATGGTGAGTCCGGCTTTCTGCGCGGTGAATGCGCCGGGGAAGCGTTCGATGTCGAGGATCGTGATTACCGCGTCGTTCGGGTTGACGATCTTCGG
>CAZNCE010000289.1:0-2502 GCA_964571285.1 uncultured Nocardioidaceae bacterium
CGACTGCTGGTGCCACGACGACGAACAGGAAGGCCCGCAGCCTGTGGATAACCAAGCTGGTCGTGTCGGACCAGTCCGGCAACCTTGAGCGACTCACCTAACAGGAAGGAGGCAACGTGCCGAAGATGAGAGGCTTCAAACCCGAGATATGGACGGACGAGAAGTTCGTCCAACTCAGCCCACTTGCACGCCTGCTGTTCATGGGCATGTGGTCCTACGCCTGCGACAACGGACACCTCGAAAACAAGCCATGGCAGATCAAGATGAGACTACTGCCGGCCGACGACTGCGACGTCTCAGAGCTCATCGACGAGGTCGTGAAACTGGGCATGGTCAAGCGCACCAACGATGTGTTGACCGTCCACAAACTCGCCATGCACCAGCGCATCGACAAACGGTATTTCCTCCGTTGCGAACACTGTGCACCCGACGTGGACACGACGGGGGCACGCAGTGGACACGCAGTGGACACGACGGGGGCTCGTAGTGGCCACACGTTGAAGGAAGGAAGTGAAGGAAGTGAAGGTGAAGGTGAGAGGACGCCCACGTGTGCACGTGGGACGCGCATCCCCGACTCATTCACCGTCACCGACGAGATGAAGGAATGGGCCAGCGACAAGGGCTACAACTTCGTGGACCTCGAAGAAATCACCGACCGCTTCACCGACTACTGGCGTGGAGCAACCGGCAAGAACGCCGTGAAGCGTGACTGGGTCAGCACGTGGCGTAACTGGGTCCGCAGAGATGTCGAACGAGGCAGCGCACCACGGCTGGCCACTGTCGGCAACCGTCGGCCCGAGGCGTGGTGACCATGAACGCCAACCTCGAACAAGCCCAGGTCACCGCGCTCGGTGTTGCGATGGAGCACCCCGACAAGGTCGCTGACATCTTCCTCGCCTGCAAGACCGACGACTTCGACGGCCAATACCAGCGCATCGCCGAAGCCATCCACGGCCTGTACCTGAACCGGGTAGACATCTCGACCCTCGCAGTTACCGACGAGATGACCCGTCGCGGCACGCTCGGCATCGTCGGCGGTGCAGCCGAGATTCACCGCATCGCACAGTTCGGGTTCGGGTCCGCCGAGTACGCCTGCCAGGTCATCGCACGCACCGCCAAGCTGCGCAGACTGTGGCACATCGGCCGCGACGTGCAGCACGACGCCGAAGCCCTGGACGGTGACCCGCTGGCCGTCGCCAAGCGTGCCGTGGACGGCGCGCAGGCGGTCATCGACTACATCGAGTCCGAAGGTGACATCAACACCCTGACCCTCGGTGAGTTCCTCGACAAGGATGACCCGCCGTACGACTGGGTCATCCCCGGCCTCATGGAACGCGGCGACAGGCTCATCCTCACCGGCTCCGAGGGACTGGGTAAGTCGGTGCTGCAACGTCAGCTCGCGGTGTGTGCGGCTGCCGGTATTCACCCGTTCACGCACAAGCGCGTCCCGCCAGTGTCGGTGCTGTATGTGGACTGCGAGAACGGCCCGGTCAAGCTCCGGCGCGCGCTGCGTCCGCTGGTGCAGAACGCGATGAAGTACGGCGATGACCCGACCAGGCGCATGTTCATCGAGGCTATCCCCGAGGGTTTGGACCTGACCCGCGCCGAGGATGAGATGTACCTGACCCGCATGGTCGCCGGTATCCAGCCCGCGCTCATGCTGACCGGGCCGATCTACCGGTTGCACGCGAAGAACCCGAACGATGAGGAACCGGCCCGTCAGGTCGCTCGGGTGCTGGACCGGTGCAGAGCATCCGCGAACTGTGCGCTCATCACCGAGGCGCACGCAGGCCATGGTTTCGGCCACGACAAGCGCCCGGTACGCCCGACCGGAACATCGCTGTGGTTGCGGTGGCCGGAGTTCGGTTACGGGTTGCGCGCCGGCGATAACTACAACCCCGATGACCGCCATGTGGAGTTCGTTGCATGGCGCGGCGACAGGGAGGCACGCGAGTGGCCGGCTGCGTTGCAGTCGGGCGGTCGTTGGCCCTGGTCCGCCATTGAAGTAATGCCCAGAACGGAAAGGATCGCTTGATTATGTCGAACAACATCACCATCACGGGTCGTCTGGCCGCTGACCCTGAGCTGAGGTTCACGCCGAACGGTGTGGCCGTATGCAACGTGTCGGTGCCTGACCAGAAGCGCCGCAAGAATGATGCGGGCCAGTGGGAGGACGCCTCTGCTACGACGTGGTTTCGGGTGACGGTCTTCAAGGAGGCCGCCGAGGCGTTGGCTGAGGCCGGTCACAAGGGTGACCAGGTTGTGGTTACCGGTCGGCTGATTACCCGTGAGTGGACGGACAAGAACGGCGACACAAGGCAGAGTCTCGAAGTGGACTATGCGACGGTTGCCCTGGTTCCTCGTGCGGAGTCGTCGCAGCGTGTGCAGTCCGATGTGGGCAATGCGTGGTCGACGTCGCCCGCCACCAACGAGCCCCCGTTCTAAGCCATGAGCAACTACGAGCGTGGCCGCCGATTCGAGTACGCCGTCCGCGACCACCTA
>CAZNCE010000290.1:0-2482 GCA_964571285.1 uncultured Nocardioidaceae bacterium
CGCCGGTGTACCTAAGCGCAGTCTCGGCGCGAAGGGCAGTCCAATGCGCCACGCTGGACGCACAGCGCGCGGTCGGTCAGGACTTCTTGGCGGTGCTCTTCTTCGCCGTGCCCTTCTTGGCCGGGCTCTTCTTCGCTGACGACCTACCCGCGGACTTCTTCGCCGTGGACTTTCGGGCCGACCGCTTCTTCGGCGCCGGGCCCTTCGCCCGCTTCTCGGCCAGCAGCTCGGCCGCGCGCTCCAGGCTGACCGACTCGACCTGATCGCCCTTGCGCAGTGTCGCGTTGTACTCCCCATCGGTGACGTACGGCCCGAACCGGCCGTCCTTGACCACCACCGGCTTACCGGTCTCCGGGTCGTCGCCCAGCTCCCGAAGCGGCGAGCTGGCCGTACGGCCACCGCGGGTCTTCGGCTGCCGCAGCAACTGCACCGCCTCGTCCAGGCCGATGGTGAACAGCTGCTCCTCCGAGGTCAGCGACCGGGTCTCCTTGCCGCTGCGGATGTAGGGGCCGTAGCGCCCGTTCGCGGCCTGGATATCCTCGCCGGACTCCGGGTCCTGGCCGAGCGTCCGCGGCAGCGTGAGCAGCTTCAGGGCGTCGTCCAGGGTCAGCGTGTCCAGCGACATCGACCGGAACAGCGAACTGGTCTTGGGCTTGCTGCCCTTGGGCGCGTCGTCGCCCAGCAGCTCGGTGACGTATGGGCCATAGCGGCCGTTCTTGGCCACCACGGTACGGCCGGTGGCCGGGTCGACCCCGAGCTCCTGCTCGGCGCCGGCCGGGTTGGCCAGCAGCTCCTGCGCCTTGTCCACGGTGAGTTCGTCCGGCGGCAGGTCCTCGGGCACGTTCGCGCGAGTGCCGTCGGAGGCCTCGACATACGGTCCGTAGCGCCCGACCCGAAGGGCCACTCCGTCCCCCACCGGGAAGGTGGACAGCTCCCTGGCGTCGATGTCGCCGAGCTCGGTGACGAGGGTCTTTAGCCCCTCGAGATCGCCCCGGCCGAAGTAGAACTCGGCCAGCTCAGCGGTCGAATCCCGCCGGCCGGCGGCGATCTCGTCGAGCACGTCCTCCATCACCGCGGTGAAGTTGTAGTCGATCAGCCGGCCGAAGTGCCGCTCCATCAACCGCACCACGGCGAACGCCAGCCAGGCCGGCACCAGCGCCGTGCCCTTCTTGTACACATAGCCCCGGTTGAGGATGGTGCCGATGATCGACGCGTACGTGGACGGCCGCCCGATCTCGCGCTCCTCCAGTTCGCGGACCAGCGTGGCCTCGGTGTAGCGGGCCGGTGGCCGCGTCTCGTGGCCATCGGCCGCCATCGTGTCCACGGCGACCGTGTCGCCCTCGGAGACGTCCGGCAACCGGGTCTCCCTGTCGTCCCGCTCGGCCTCCGGGTCGTCGGCCCCTTCCACGTACGCCTTGAGAAAGCCGTGGAACGTGATCACCCGGCCGGACGCGCTGAACACGCAGTCCTCGCCGCTGGCGGCCGCCGCACCCAGGCGGACGGTGACGCTGCGGCCCTGCGCGTCCTTCATCTGCGATGCGACGGTGCGCATCCACACCAGCTCGTAGAGCCGGAACTCGTCACCGGTCAGCCCCGTCTGCGCCGGCGTGCGGAACACCTCCCCGGCCGGCCGGATCGCCTCGTGCGCCTCCTGCGCGTTCTTCACCTTGCTCTGGTACGTCCGTGGCCGCTCCGGCAGGTACTCGGTGCCGTACAGCTCGCGCACCTGGTCTCGGGCGGCGCCGATCGCCGTTCCCGACAAGGTGATCGAGTCGGTGCGCATATAGGTGATGAAGCCGTTCTCGTACAGCCGCTGGGCCACCTGCATGGTGCGGCTGGCGCCGAAGCCGAGCTTGCGGGACGCCTCCTGCTGCAAGGTGGTGGTACGGAACGGCGCGTAGGGCGAGCGGCGGTAGGGCTTGGACTTGACCGAGCGCACCGTGAAGGCACGATCGCGCAGCCCGTCGGCCAGCGCCGCCGCCCGCGCACCGTCAAGGTGCAGCACCGACCGGGCGGCATCGGGCTTGAGCTCGCCGGTGGAGCCGAAGTCGCGTCCCTGTGCCACGCGCGCCCCGTCCACCGACAGCAGCCGGGCGGGGAACGTCCGCGGGTCGCGGCCCTCGCCGGCGTCGAACCGCGCCTCCAGGTCCCAGTACTGCGCGGCCCGGAACGCCATCCGCTCGCGCTCCCGATCCACCACCAGGCGGGTGGCGACCGACTGCACGCGGCCGGCCGACAGTCCGGACATCACCTTCTTCCACAGCACCGGGGAGATCTCGTAGCCGTACAGCCGGTCCAGGATGCGGCGGGCCTCCTGGGCCTCGACCAGGTCGTTGTCGATGTCGCGGGCATGGTCCACGGCGGACCGGATCGCCTCGGGGGTGATCTCGTGGAAGACCATCCGCTTCACCGGGACCTTCGGCTTGAGCTCCTCCAGCAGGTGCCAGGCGATGGCCTCGCCCTCGCGGTCCTCATCGGTGGC
>CAZNCE010000291.1:0-2474 GCA_964571285.1 uncultured Nocardioidaceae bacterium
GGACATTTGTCCCGCGAGATCGCCCACATCCCCCTCTAACCCGGACGCCGCCGCGTTCCTAACGTGAGTCGCGTCGTCCACCGTGGGCGGCCGGGAGGAGGAATCACCATGACCGAGCACACAGTCTCCGGGCGGCCGAACTCGGCGATCGCGACCTCAGCGGTCGTTGACGACGCGGCCGCGACCACACGCACACAGGGCGCCCGCGCGAGGCGGGCGGCGTCGCCGCGGGCCGATCTGCTGGTCGTACTCGGCGCGTCGGTCACCGCGATCGTGGCCTGGGCGCTGTGGACGCAGGCCGTCGGCGTGGACCTGGCCGTGCGATCCGGCGACCAGACCCAGCAGGTGGGCTTCGCCATGGTCCTGGTCACCGCTGCCGTCGTCTCGCTCGCCGGGGTGGCGCTGGCGCGGGTGCTGCAACGCAGTTCCGACCGCGGCCTGCGTTGGTGGACGATCATCGCCGCGGCGACGTGGGCGGTCTCCCTGCTCGGCCCGCTGGGTGCACTGACGGCCACCGCAGGGGTCGCGCTGGCCAGCCTGCACCTGCTGGTGGGCGCGATCGTCCTGTTCGGGGTTCGGGCGCCTCGCCGTGCGCGCTGACCGGTCATCATTATTCGGAACCCGGGCGGTCCGCACCGTCGGACGTACGGTGGGGACCGTGGCGCGCGCTCCCAGCCGTACCTCGATGACCCACCGGCTCCGCAACCTGGTGTGCGGGTGGCAGCGCAACGCCTGCATGCTGATCTGGGTCCCCGTGCTGTTGTTGGGGCCGGTCCTCGACCTGCACGGCGGGCCCGGCCAACTGGCGATCCAGTGGCTGCTGATCGCCACGCTGGCCGTCACCGCGGTCACCGTGGGGCTGAGCGGCGGCAATCCGGGGCGGCGCACGATCGGCTACGCGGCGCTTGGGGTGTTGGCGGCAGCGACCGTGGCCGGCGTCTGGCAGGGCGACCAGTGGGTGCCGACGTGGATCCTGCTGGCGATCGCGCTGCCGGTCGTGCTCCCGCTCCTCGGCACCGCCCTCGCGCTGCCGCTGGTCGCGGCCGGCTCGATGCTGGCCAGCCGGGCGAACGGCGGATCGGCGGCGGACATGTGGAGCCAGGGCCTGTTCGTGATGCTGTCCGGTGTGGCGACGGCGGCGGTGATCAAACTGATCGACGTGATCGACGAGCTGCGCCGGACCCGTGAAGAACTGGCCCGCGGCGCGGTCGCCGCGGAGCGCGAGCGGTTCTCCCGGGACCTCCATGACCTGCTCGGCCACACGCTGTCGGTGATGGTGGTGAAGGCGCAGGCGGTACGCCGCCTGGCGGCCCAGGATGCGGAGGCCGCGGCCACGCACGCCGCCGACATCGAGCAGGTCGGTCGGGACGCGCTGCTGCAGGTGCGGCAGGCGGTGGACGCCGTACGTTCGCTCAACCTGGTCGAGGAACTGGACGGAGCCCGGCGTGCACTGGACGCGGCCGGGGTACGCACGGCCGTGGTCGACGCGGGCCGCCCGATCCCGGACGGCGCGGACCAGGCACTGGCCTGGGTGGTACGCGAGGGCGCGACCAACGTGCTTCGGCACTCCGGGGCGGCGCACTGCTCCTTCGAGTTCGCCGAACTGGATGGGGACCTGGTGCTGACCATCTGCGACGACGGCACCGGCGGGCCGGCGATCCCGTCGGACCGGCAGGGCGGGCTGGACGGGCTGCGTCGCCGGCTGGTGGCAGCCGGGGGCCGGTTGGAGGCCCGGCCCGGACCGGACGGCTTCCGGCTGACCGCCCGGGTCCCCGCCGGGGCCAGCCGATGATCCGCGTGCTGCTGGCGGAGGACCAGGCGATGATGCGCGGCGCCCTGGCCGTACTCCTTGGCCTGGAGAGCGATCTGGAGATCGTGGCGGAGGTGTCGGACGGGGCGGAGGTCGTGCCCACTGCCCTTGTGCACAAGCCCGACGTGGCCCTGCTCGACATCGAGATGCCCAACCGCAGCGGAATCGACGCCGCCCGCGATCTGCGCGAACGGCTGCCGGAGTGCCGGGTGATGATGGTGACCACGTTCGCCCGGGCCGGGTATCTGCAACGCGCGATGGAGGCCGGGGCCCGTGGGTTCCTGGTGAAGGACGGACCGGCCGACGGCTTGGCCGACGCGATTCGGCAGGTGATGGCCGGCGCCACCGTGGTGGATCCCGAGTTGGCCGGCGCCGCGCTGCGGGTGGGCAGTTGCCCGCTGACCGAGCGCGAGCGCGAGGTGCTGGCTGCCGCCGAGGACGGGTCGACGATCGCGGACATCGCGGCGCGGGTGTACCTGTCGGAGTCGACGGTGCGGAACTACCTGTCCTCGGCGATCCAGAAGACGGGTACGCGGAACAAGGTCGAGGCCGCGACCCTGGCCCGTCGCAGCGGCTGGCTCTGAGGGCTCGCTGCCGCGCGGACCACGTTTGCGTCCTGCCGGCCGCCGAGCTCGACCGGAAGCGTGCAGCGTGGCGCGTTGCG
>CAZNCE010000292.1:0-2474 GCA_964571285.1 uncultured Nocardioidaceae bacterium
GCGCCATGGTTGGTTCGGTGGCCGGCTGAACGCGCCACGGTGGCTCGGACGCCGCCCGAAGGAACCTCAGAAGCCGAAGTCGCCGAAGTCGAAGCCGCCCCCGTCGCCGCCGAAGTCGAAGCCTCCGCCGTCGCCCCCGCCACCGTCGAAGCCGCCCGCGTCGCCGCCGCCGTCCGCGCCCGCTCCGGCGTCGGCCCCGCCGTCCCCGAAACCGCTCATGTCATCACCGGAACCGCCGAAACCGCCCGCCATCATCGACCCGATCAGCAGGCCCGGCAGCAGGCCCTGCATCGGGTAGGCCGCGTAGTAGCCCTGCGCCCACGGGGCATATGCCGGCCCGCCCTGCCAGTACGGTACCCGGCGGGGCCCGTTCATCACCGTGCGCACGTCCGGCTCGGCACCGGCCTGCACGCGCTCCGCGTCGGCCAGGCACACCGGGATCTCCCGCTCGTGACCCCCCGGCGGCGCCCACGTCACCTCGGTGGCCGACGGCCCGTGGGCGGGGTTGAAGAAGCACGGTGGCCGCCGCTGCGGCAACGGTTCGCCGGCCAGCCGGGCCTGCACACACGCCACGGCGTACCGCCCGCTCTCCAGCACCTCGGTGACGTGCCGGATCTCCTCGGGTTTGCGGACGGCGTCCAGCGACTCCTTGGCCTGCTCGTAGCAGTCCAGCGCCCGCTGGTAGTCCTGGCGCGCGGCCTCGTCGAGGTCGCGGCCGGCAGCGTCCACGTCCAGTGCCTGCAGCTCCTCGCCGTACCGGGTGACGTCCTCCTCGGCGGTCTGGCGAACCTTCGCCAGATCCTCCTCCGTCCGCGCCGCGAGTTGGTGCTGCTGGTTCCGGTGGCGGACCAGCAACGCGCCCGCGATCACGGCCAGCACGATCAGCACGATCAAGGTGTCCATGGTCAGCACTCCCCGGGCGGACGGTGGGTATTGAGCGTACCCGTGCCGATCAACCGGCCCTAGCCACCTGCGTCCCTTCTGCCCCATACTGCCCACGCAGGTAGCACCGCGGCCACCAAGCGGTGCACCGACCGGCTCCGCAACGCGTGAGGAAGACATGGTTCGATCACATCGCCGAACCGCCGGAGGCCTCCGTCGGCGGGGTCGCTGCGCGGCCGCCGGGGCCCTCGTCGCCACCGTCGCGCTGGGCGCGTCACTGCTTGCCACCGCCCCGTCCGGAGCGGTCCCCGTGAACCAGAACTACTTCGTCCCGCACAGCCGGCAGCTGGCGCTGACCGGGCACGGGTACGGCCACGGGATCGGCATGTCGCAATACGGCGCCCAGGGGGCGGCCCGACAGGGCCGCAGCTACCAGCAGATCCTCGACTTCTACTACCCCGGCACCACGCTCGGCAGCAGGAGTGGGCAGATCCGGGTGCTGATCACCGCCGACAGCACCTCCGACGTCAAGGTGTCCCCGACCACCGGGCTCCTGGTGCGGGACGTGGTGACCCGGCAGCAGTGGGTGCTGCCGACCGACCCGGCGATCACCCGCTGGCGGATCACGCCGTCGCCGGACCGGGTCGAGTTCTACAAGAACGGCAGCTGGACCACGTACCGCCGCCTCGACCATGACGCGGAGTTCGACGCCCAGACGCCGATCACGCTGTGGGTGCCGTCCGGCTCGGGCGAGGTGGGCCGGCAGTACCGCGATCGGCTGCGCTACGCCAGCGTGGCGGGCAGCAACTCCCACGACACCGTCAACGTGCTAGGGATGGAGCTCTACCTGCAGGGGGTGGTGGCCCGCGAGATGCCGGCCTCCTGGTCGGCGGAGGCGCTCAAGGCACAGTCGGTTGCCGCCCGCACGTACGCCCAGCGGATCATGGATTCCGAGAACCACGGCCACTACGACATCTGCGACACCACCAGTTGCCAGGTGTACGGCGGAGTGGGCGCGGAGGACAGCCGGTCCACCGCTGCGGTACAGGCGACCGCGGGGAAGGTGCTCCGTTACGGCGGCTCGGCGGCGTTCACCCAGTTCAGCTCCTCCAGCGGCGGATACACGGCGGCCGGTGCGTTCCCGTACCTGAAGGCGCAGCCCGACCCGTGGGACGACTGGTCGGGCAACCCGGTGCACACCTGGACCACGACCGTGAACGCGGCCGCGCTGGAGAACCGTTACCCGGCGCTTGGCCGGCTGATCCGGATCCGGGTCACCGACCGTACCGGCAACGGGCAGTGGGGCGGCCGGATCCGGCAGGTCGTCCTGGACGGCACGTCGGGTGACGTGACGCTGAGCGGCTCCGACCTGCGGTTCGTGCTAGGGCTGCGTTCGGAGTGGTTCGCCGCCCGCCGCACGCCGATCGAGGTGCGCTGGACCGCGATGGGCGGCGGGTCGTCGCGGGTGGGCAACCCGATCGGCGCCGAGTACAGCGTGCTCGGCGGCCGCGGTGCGGGGCAGGTGTTCGCGCGGGGTCGGATGTACTCCTCCTCGAGCTCCGGCGCGCACGAGGTGTACGGCGACATCCTGC
>CAZNCE010000293.1:0-2427 GCA_964571285.1 uncultured Nocardioidaceae bacterium
GGAGATCGTGCGCTGGGCGAAGAGCAAGGGGTGGCGGGTCACCGCCGAGGTGACGCCGCATCACCTGCTGCTCACCGACGACCTCATCCGCACCTACGACGCTGTGTACAAGGTGAACCCGCCGTTGCGCAGCAGGGACGACGTACGCGCCCTGCGCGAGGGACTGGCCGACGGGACCATCGACTGCGTGGCCACCGACCACGCGCCGCACCCGTCGGAGGACAAGGACTGCGAGTGGGCAGCGGCCGCGCACGGCATGCTCGGGCTGGAGCAGGCGCTGTCCGTGGTCCAGCACACGATGGTCGACAGCGGGCTCCTGGACTGGGCCGGGGTCGCCGACCGGTTGTCGGTCCGTCCCGCAGCGATCGGACGCGTCGACGACCAGGGCCGCGGCCTCGAGCCCGGTGCTCCGGCGCATCTGGTGCTGGTCGACCCGACGGTGCGCCGCACCGTCGACCCGACCGACTCGGCGTCGCTGTCCCGCAACACCCCCTACGCCGGCATGGAGCTGCCCGGAGCGGTCGTCGCCACCTTCCTGCGCGGCCGCCCGACCGTGCTCGACGGGAAGCTGCAGTGATCGGGTCGTTCCCGTCGCTCCCGATGCTCGCGGCCGGGACCGGCCGGTTGGTGTGGACGCTGGTGCTGGTGGTCCTCCTGGCCGGCGTGTGCTACCTGATGCTGCGTGGCTGGCGGACGCGCCGCGGCCGCCACGACCTGCCGTCGCTGTTCCCGCTGCCGGAACGGGCCGAGCCGGCCGGCGACGCCGTGCTGCCACCGGCCGCCGGTCGTTACTTCGCCACCACCACGGCCGGGAACTGGCTGGACCGGGTGGTGGCGCGCGGGCTGGGTAGCCCGAGCCGGGCCAGGATCACCCTGTACGCCGACGGCCTGGACGTCGACGGGGCGGCCGGCGGGTTCCATGTCCCGGTGGCGGCGCTGCGCGGTGCCCGGGAGGAGCAGGGCATCGCCGGCCGGGTGGTGCCGCCGCACGGCGTGCTGGTCGTCACCTGGCAGCACGGCGGCCTGCTGCTGGACTCCGGCTTCCGCCTGCTGCACAGCGCCGACCACGCCGCCTGGATCGCCGCCGTCGAGCGGCTGGCCCACGAGCACGGCAGCCCCTCGACCACGAAGGAGCCCCGCGGATGACCACCGCCCTGCTGGTCCTCGAAGACGGCCGCACGTTCACCGGCCGGTCCTTCGGCGCCGAGGGCGAGGCGTTCGGCGAGGCCGTGTTCTCCACCGGGATGACCGGCTACCAGGAGACGCTGACCGACCCGTCGTACCACCGCCAGATCGTGGTGATGACCGCCCCGCACATCGGCAACACCGGCATCAACGACGAGGACGGCGAGTCGCCCCGCATCTGGGTCGCCGGCTTCGTGGTGCGCGACCCCGCCCGCATCCCGTCCAGCTGGCGGGCGCGCCGCAGCCTGGACGACGAGCTGCGTGCCCAGGGTGTGGTCGGCGTCTGTGAGGTCGACACCCGCGCCCTCACCCGACACCTGCGCGAGCGCGGTGCGATGCGAATCGGCATCTCGACCACCGAGTCCGACCCGCGGCGGCTGCTGGAACGCGTGCACGCGTCCCCGCAGATGCGGGGAGCGGACCTGTCCGACGCCGTCACCACCGCCGCGCCATACGTGGTGTCGCCCGCCGGCACGCCGCGGTTCCGGGTGGCCGCCCTGGACCTCGGCATCAAGGCCATGACGCCGCACCGGCTGGCCGAACGGGGGCTGGAGGTGCACGTGCTGCCGGCCGGGTCCACCGCGGCCGACATCCTGGCGGTCCGGCCGGACGGCGTGTTCTTCTCCAACGGCCCCGGAGACCCGGCCACCGCCGAGCACGCCGTCACGGTGCTGCGCGAGCTGCTGGCTCGGCGACTGCCGTACTTCGGCATCTGCTTCGGCAACCAGCTGTTCGGCCGCGCGCTCGGCCTGGGCACCTACAAGCTGCGGTACGGCCACCGGGGGATCAACCAGCCGGTGCTGGACCGGGCCACCGGCCGGGTCGAGGTCACCGCGCACAACCACGGGTTCGCCGTCGACGCGCCGCTGGATCGGAGTGTGTCCACGCCGTTCGGCGAGGTCAGCGTCAGCCACGTGTGCCTCAACGACGACGTGGTCGAGGGGCTGCGCCTGGTCGACGACGAGGGCCGGCTGCTCGGCTTCTCCGTGCAATACCACCCCGAGGCCGCGGCGGGGCCGCATGACGCCGACTACCTGTTCGACCGGTTCGTCGCGCTGATGCAGGCTGCGGCGCCCACGGTGCAACCCGCGACAGGAGGAGCCTCCTGATGCCCGCCCGCGAGGACCTCGCCTCGGTACTGGTGATCGGCTCCGGGCCGATCGTGATCGGCCAGGCCTGCGAGTTCGACTATTCGGGGACCCAGGCCTGCCGCGTGCTTCGCGACGTGGGTCTGCGGGTGAT
>CAZNCE010000294.1:0-2405 GCA_964571285.1 uncultured Nocardioidaceae bacterium
GGGAGGCCCACAGCTCGCTGGTGCCGGAGCGGTTCGGCGGCAACATGGACGTCCCTCAGGTACGTGCCGGTGCCACCGTCTACCTCGGGGTCAACGTCGAGGGCGCGTTGTTCTCGCTGGGCGACGGCCACTACCGCCAGGGCGAGGGCGAGGCGTGCGGCACCGCGGTCGAGGGGGCGATGACGTCGACCGTCCTGGTCGAGCTGATCAAGGGCGTGCCCACGCCCTGGCCGCGGGTGGAGGACGACGCCACCTGGATGTCGGTCGGGTCCAGCCGGCCGATGGAGGACGCCTGGCGGATCGCCACCGGAGACATGATCGGCTGGTTCGGCGACCTGTTCGGCCTCGACTCGATCGACGCGTACCAACTGCTCACCCAGATGGCGCGGGTACCCGTGGCCAACGTCGTCGACACCAACTACAGCGTGGTCGTGCAGGCAGCCAAGTCGCTGCTGCCATCCGCGTCGGCCTACGGGGGACTGCACGGCGAACTGCGGCAGCGTGCCGCCTCACTCACAGCGGGCTGAGGCCCGCGGACAAGGAGGACGGGATGGACCTGGAGCTGACCGGCAAACGGGTGCTCGTCACCGGCGGGACGCGAGGCATCGGACGTGCCACCGTGGCCGCGTTCCTGGACGAGGGTGCACAGGTGAGTTTCTGCGCGCGCGTCCCGGAGGAGGTCACCAGCACCGAGAACGAGCTGAGCGCTCGAGGGACCGTGCGCGGATCGGTCGTCGATGTCGGTGACCGCGAGGCCCTGACCGCCTGGGTCGACGAGTCAGCGAGGGCCTTCGGGGGCCTGGACGTCGTCGTGGCCAACGTCAGTGCGCTCGCCATCCCCGACACCGAGGAGAACTGGGAGCTCTCCTGGAACGTCGACCTGATGCACACGGTGCGGCTGGTCAACGCCGCACTGCCGCATCTGAAGCAGAGCCCCGCGCCCTCGATCGTCGCCGTCTCCAGCGTGTCGGGCCGGGAGTCGGACTTCGCCTCCGGGCCCTACGGCACCGCGAAGACCGCGATCATCGGCTACATCCACGGGCTCGCGCTGCAGTTGGCCGACCAGGGGATCCGCGCCAACACGGTCTCACCGGGCAACACCTACTTCGAGGGCGGCATCTGGGCCGGCATCGAGGGCAGCGACCCGGCGTTGTTCGACCTGGCGATGGGCCTCAATCCGACCGGGCGGATGGGCCGGCCGGAGGAGTCGGCCGTGGCGATCGTGTTCCTCGCCAGTCCACGAGCCTCCCGGATCAGCGGGACCAACCTGGTGGCCGACGGCGCGCTCACCCGCGGCATCCAGTTCTGAACGGCGTCAGGGCTTGAGGACCAGCTTCCCGCCGGGATGCTGGCTGATCAGCAACGCGGTGGCCGCCATGGCGTCACCGAGTGCGAACGTGCGGGCCACCGGGACCACGAGCTGCTCCGCACCGGCCAACCGGACGAGGTCGTTGCGTACGCCGTCGCGGTAGGCCTTGCTGGCGGGCAGCGCACCGGCGATCGCGGTGAAGCCTTCGGCCCGCGCCCGGTCGGCGGCGGCGATGGTGACGATCCGGCGGTGGTCGTCCACCAGCGCCAGCGACACGTCGACTGCCTCGTCGGTCCCCACGCAGTCCAGCGCGGCGGCCACTCCCTCGGGGGCGGCTTCCCGCACCCGCTGCTGCAGCCCTTCGCCGTACGTGACCGGCACACCGCCGAACCGGGTCACCACACCGAAACTGCCCGCACTCGCCGTACCGATCACGCGGGCGCCCAGCAACGCGGCCTGCTGCAGCACGCTGACACCGACCGCCCCCGATGCGCCGTGCACCAGGATCGTGTCGCCGTCGCCGACATCGGTGACGTGCAGCATCTCGGCGGCGGTGCAGCCGGCCAGCAGCAGACCGGACGCCTCGTCGAACGACAGCGAGGCCGGCTTGGCGAACACATCCTTCGCGGGCACGGTCAACTCGGTCGCCCAGCCGCCGTTGATCCGGAACGCGAGGACCTCGTCGCCCACGGCTACGGGCCCCGACCCGATCTCGGTGCCCGGACCAACCGCGGTGACCACCCCGGAGACCTCGTAGCCGATCCCCTGCGGGAAGTCCGCCGCCTTGCCGCGGGCCACGTGCTTCACGTCGGCCGGATTCATCCCTGCGGCCCGGACCGCGATGGTCACCTCGCCGTCCTGCGGTGTCGGAACGGCGTACTCCTCGAAGGAGAAGACCTCCGGGCCACCCGGCCGGGTTGCGATCCAGTGCCACGCCATCCGTCCAACGTAGACCACCGGTCCGGGCCGATCTGCGGCGCGACGGCGCGCGGGCAGCTCGATCCGCTCATCGAAAAAGCCCGACGCACCCGGCGTCGCCCCCTTAGCGTTGACCGATGAACTCCCTCGGTGAGGACAGCCGACAATGGCGGGCGGC
>CAZNCE010000295.1:0-2324 GCA_964571285.1 uncultured Nocardioidaceae bacterium
GCAGTTGATCACGAACGTGAGGTTGTCCAGCTCCTCGCGGGCGGCCAGCCCGATCGCGCCGAGCGTCTCCGGCTCGCCGGTCTCGCCGTCCCCGAGGAAGGCCCAGACGTGCTGCTGGCTGGTGTCCTTGAGGCCGCGGTTGTGCAGGTACTTGTTGAACCGGGCCTGGTAGAGCGAGTTGATCGCGCCGAGGCCCATCGAGACGGTGGGGAACTCCCAGAAGTCACCCATCAGCCGCGGGTGCGGATATGAGGGCAGGCCCTTGTCCTTGCCCTTGGACACCTCCTGGCGGAACGCCTCGAGCTGCTTCTCGGTGAGCCTGCCCTCCATGAATGCGCGGGCGTAGATGCCCGGCGAGGCGTGCCCCTGGATGAACACCTGGTCGCCGCCGCCCGGGTGGTCCTTGCCCTTGAAGAAGTGGTTGAACCCGACCTCGTACAGGCTGGCCGCGCTCTGGTAGGTGGCGATATGACCGCCGACCTCGAGGCCCTTGCGGTTGGCCCGCGACACCATCACCGCGGCGTTCCAGCGGATGTAGGCGCGGATCCGCCGCTCGATGTGCTCGTCGCCGGGGAACCACGGTTCGGTCTCGGTGCCGATCGTGTTGATGTAGTCGGTGCTGCGCAGCGCCGGAACCCCGACCTGGCGCTCCCGGGCCCGCTCCAGCAGCCGGAGCATGACGTACCGGGCGCGCTGCTTGCCGCGCTCGTCGAGCAGCGAGTCCAGGGAGTCCAGCCACTCCTGCGTCTCGTCCGGGTCGATGTCGGGCAGCTGGGTCGGCAGGCCCTCGTGGATGATCGGTGGGCGTTCTGAAGCGGCCACGGTGGTCCTTCCAAGCGGGCCCGACCGGATCGCGGCCGGGCTGACGGGTCGTGCTCCCGCTGAGAGCGGTCACACCGGCACATCCATCCTGCCACCTCGAGGTGGCGCCCGGCGCCGCGGTGCGTCCGCCCGGGGGGCCTCGATTGGCATCCCCATGCCCCCGCCGGGTCGGCCGACGCGCGTACTCACCGGTAGGGTGCGGCCCCTTGGGGGCGGAGGTGAATAGCCGGCTTTCACTTGCGCCAGACGGTCAATCACGGTGGACTGTCGCCCGACGGCTGTGCTCAGCCGGCAACCAGAAGCAACGAAGGAGGCAGCGCGTGAGCGGGACCGTGAGTGGTGCAGGCCCAACCGGGGTCGGCGCCAAGCTCGGTTTGAAACCCGGGATGGTCGTGCAGGAGCTGGGGTGGGACGAGGACACCGACGATCAGGTACGTGACGTGATCGAGGAGGCCACCGGGTCGCAGGTCGTCTACGACGACCACGGGGACGTCGTCGACGCGGTCCTGCTGTGGTGGCGCGCCGACGACGGCGACCTCGTCGACGGGCTGGTCGACGCGCTGACCGATCTCGCGGCGGGCGGCGTCATCTGGCTGCTCACCCCGAAGGTCGGTCGCGAGGGGCACGTCGACCCCAGCGAGATCGCCGAGGCCGCGCCGACCGCCGGCCTGTCCACCACCACCAGCCTGGCACTGGGCAAGGACTGGTCCGGGACCAAGTTGGTCGCTCCGAAGACCCAGCCCCGCTGATGGGGTCGGCGACCGTCGAGGTGGGGGCAGCCGCGCCGGACTTCTCGCTGCCCGACCAGCACGGTGGCACCGTCACGTTGTCGGCGTTGCGCGGCAAGGTCGCGCTGGTGGTCTTCTACCCGTTCTCCTTCACCGGCATCTGCACCAACGAGTTGTGCCAGATCCGTGACGCGCTGCCGGAGTTGCAGAACGACCAGGTCCAGGTGCTGGCGATCTCGTGTGACGCGATGAGCACGCAGCGGGTGTTCGCCGAGGCCGAGGGGCTTGAGTTCCCGGTGCTCAGCGACTTCTGGCCGCACGGCGCGGCGGCGCGGGCGTACGGCGTCTTCGACGACCAGCGAGGTGCCGCGCTGCGCGGCAGCTTCGCCGTCGACCCGAGCGGAACGGTGCGGTGGACGGTGGTGCACCAGATGGGCGAACCGCGCACCCTCGGTGACTACCTCAATGTGGTCCGTCACCTTTTGGGCTGACTTGGCAAAAAGTTGCCAAGATTCTTGGCCACAAAGGCGAAACCGCTTTCGCATCCCCCGATCGTGCGTTTCGATTGCGTGCAGCGTGGCTGCCGGTGACCCGAGACGCCGGCGGCCACGCGCCTTCTTCCCCGACCGGCCGACCGCGGTTCGAGGTCGCCGATTCCGGGCTCATCCCCCCGCGCGGGTAGGCTGTCCGACTGCTTCGGGCGCATAGCTCAGCGGTAGAGCACCTCCCTTACAAGGAGGGGGTCGCAGGTTCGATCCCTGCTGCGCCCACCGA
>CAZNCE010000296.1:0-2300 GCA_964571285.1 uncultured Nocardioidaceae bacterium
CGCCCTGAGCACGAACCGGTCGGGCTCGCATCTCTTGTGGAGTGGGGCGGGCTTTGCCATGGTGGACCATGGCCTCTGAGGTATTCAAGAGCCGGTTCACCTTTGTCGCCGCTGCCATCGGGATGGCGGTCGGCACCGGCAACCTGTGGCGTTTTCCCAGGGTGGTTGGTGAGTGGGGCGGCGGCGCCTTCCTGATCGCGTTGGTGGTCGCCAACCTCGTGTGGGCTGTGCCGCTGCTCATGGCCGAGTCGCTGATGGGCTCCAAGAGCCGGCTCGGCACGGTCGGCGCGTTCCGCGACTTCATGGGGCGCAAGTTCGCCTGGCTCGGCGGGTTCATGGGCTTCATCACCGTCGGGATCCTCTTCTACTACTCGGTGGTCTGCGGCTGGGCGCTGCGCTACGTCGTCTACTCGGTGAGCGGGAAGTTCACCGGCGACAACGTCGACACCGCGGCGATCTGGGAGTCGTTCAGCACCAGCCCGGTGCAGACCATCGGGTTCCACGCCCTGGCGATCTTCTCGGTGGGCATCGTCGTCTACCGCGGGCTGCAGGGCGGCTTCGAAGCCCTGCTGCAGATCATCATTCCCGCGCTGTTCGTGATCCTGGCGATCCTGTTCATCCGCGCGGTCACGCTGCCCGGCGCGTCCGAGGGCCTGCGGTACATGTTCGTACCGCAGTGGGGGCGGCTGAGTGAGGCAGATGTCTGGTTGCAGGCGTTCACCCAGATGGCCTTCTCCACCGGGGCCGGCTGGGGGCTATACCTCACCTACGCGGTCTATACGCGGCAGAAGGAGGACATGGCGATCAACGCGGGCATCGTGTGCGCGTCGAACCTGTTCGCGTCGCTGATGGCCGGTGCCGCGATCCTGTGCACGGTGTTCTCGCTGCGCAGCATCGAGTTCGCCACCGAGGCAGCCGGCAGCGGCAACCAGGGCCTGGCCTTCATCTACTTCACCGAGTTGCTGTGGCAGATGCCCGGCGGCCTGTTCTTCGGCCCGCTGTTCTTCATCGCGTTGTTCCTCGCCGGGGTGTCCAGCCTGATGGCGATGGTGGAATTGGCCGCCAGGAACCTGATCGATGTCGGCATGACCCGCCACCGCGCGGTCGGCTGGGTGGTCGGCGTGACGTTCGTGGCCGGGCTCCCCTCGGCGTACAGCGTCTCCTTCCTCACCAACCAGGACAACGTGTGGGGCATCGGGCTGCTGCTGGGCGGGTTGTGTGCCGCGATCGCGATGATGAAGTACGGCGTCGAACGGGCCCGCCGCGAGATCGACGCGGTGAGCGACGTGCACGTGGGCCGCTGGTGGAACGTGTGCATCTACGGATTCCCCGTGCTGTTCGTGTTCCTGTTCGGCTGGTGGATCATGCAGTCGGTGTCCGACGTGCCGGACTGGTGGAACCCGATCTCCGAGTTCAGCTTCGGCACCATGGTCGTCCAGTGGGCGCTGCTCGCGTTGCTCATGCTGGCCCTCAACGGGGTGCTGGCCCGCAGCGTGCAGCGTGGTCCGATGAGCCAGGTCCCGTCGGTGGGCCCGGGCGCGGCCTCGATCTGGGATCCGGCGTTGTGGCAGTTGCCCCGGCTCCCCCGGATGCGGAGAGGACAGTCATGACCGAGGTGATCGTGTGGACCCTGGTGTTCTTCGTCGGCGACTTCTCGATCATCGTCGGGCTGACCGCGCTGGCGATCCGCAAGGACAAGGAACGGCTCAAGGCCGGCGAAGAGTGACCGACCGGCGGGGGTTGCGGCGGGACGGGCACGGCCCGGCAGACTGAGCGGATGATCGAGTTCGTAACCGCGGGCTCCGGCGCGGGGATCGCCGCCGCGGCGCGGCTCCTGCACGACTTCAACGTGGAGTACGACGAGCCGACACCGACACCGGAGGAGCTCGCCGACCGGCTGACCGAGCTGATCGGCGGCGACCAGGTCACCGTGCTGCTCGCCCGGGACCGGGACGGCAGCACACCGGTCGGCGTAGCGGTCCTGCGGTTGACTCCGTCGCTGTGGAGCCGAGGGCAGGAGGCCTTCCTGGCCGAGCTCTACGTGGTCCCGGACCGGCGAGGGCACGGGTTCGGCCGGGAGCTGATCACGGCGGCGCTGGATTCCGCGCGTCGCGAGGGTGCCGACTATGCGCTGGTGGTCACGAGCGAGGAGGACCGGCTTGCGCAGCGGCTGTACGAGGCGGCCGGATTCCGTCGCACGGAGGGCGAGGACGGTCCGCTGATGCTGGCGTACGAGCGGGAGCTGGAGCCGGTCGAGGGCGACGAGGGCGCGCCCGGATCCTGATCGTCGGCTCGCGGGG
>CAZNCE010000297.1:0-2294 GCA_964571285.1 uncultured Nocardioidaceae bacterium
GATCGACCGCGCCGACGACGAGTTCGAGGCGTTCCTGCTCGAGGTGCTGTCCACCTACCAGGTGTCGATCCCGGAGCTGGGCACGGTGACCGCCGCGACCCCGCCGGTGGTGGTGCTGACCTCCAACCGCACCCGCGAGGTGCACGACGCGCTCAAGCGCCGCTGTCTGTATCACTGGATCGACCATCCGGGCCTGGACCGCGAGGTGGAGATCATCCGGGTCCGGCTGCCCGGGATCAGCGCGCAGCTGGCCCGCCAGGTCGCCACCGCGGTGCAGCGGATGCGCGGCGAGATGGACCTGCTCAAGCCCCCCGGCGTGGCCGAGACCCTCGACTGGGCGCGGGCCCTGCAGACGCTGGGCACCGGTCTCGACGTCGAGTCGGCGGCCGCGTCGCTGGGCGCCGTGCTCAAGTACCGCGAGGACGCGGACCGGGTACGTCAGGCGCTGGACCGCCTGCTGGCGGGCTGAACAGTGCCGGCGTTCGAGACGTTGCTGGCAGGGTTCGCCGCAGCCCTGCGGCACGCCGGCACGCCGGTGACTCCGGACCGCACCCAGCTGTTCGTCCGGGCGGCCGGTGAGCTCGGCGTCGAGGACCCGCAGCACGTGTACTGGGCCGGCCGGGCGACGCTGTGCACGGGCCCGGACGACTTCACCCGCTACGACGCGGTGTTCCAGGCGTGGTTCTCCGGCGACCTGCCGCACGCCGCGCCCCGTCGCGAGCAGCCGCCCACCGTGACCCAGGCGTCACTGGACGAGGACGAGGGCGGCGCCGGCGGGGGCGACGACGAGACCGAGCAGCTGCGGGCGATGGCCAGCACCACGGAGGTGCTGCGCCAGCGCGACGTGGCGCGGCTGTCGGATGCCGAGCGCGCCCGGGTCAACCGCCTCTTCGCCCACTTGCGGGTCCGGCCTCCGGTGCGCCGCGGCATCCGCCGTACCCCCGCCCCCACCGGCGAGGTGGACCCGCGCCGCACCCTGCGCGCCCAACTGCGGCGGGTCGGGGAGCCCGCCGCCCTGCTGCACCGGCGCCGCGAGCACCGGCCGCGCCGGTTGGTGCTGCTGATCGACGTGTCCGGCTCGATGGCGCCCTACGCCGACAGTCTGCTGCGGCTGGCCCACACGATCGTGCACCGTGCCCCGGGGGCGGAGGTGTTCACGATCGGCACCCGGCTGACCCACCTGACCCGGGCGATGCGCCGCCGGGACCCGGACGAGGCCTTGAGCGCCGCCGGCGACACCGTCCCGGACTGGTCCGGCGGCACCCGGCTGGGCGAGGTGCTGAAGGTGTTCCTGGACCGCTGGGGGCAGCGTGGAATGGCCAGGGGTGCGGTCGTCGTTGTCTGTAGTGACGGCTGGGAACGCGGTGACGCGACGCTGCTCGGGGCGCAGGCGGAGCGGCTGCACCGGCTGGCGCACCGGGTGATCTGGCTGAACCCGCATCGCGGCAAGGCGGGCTACCAGCCGGTGCAGGCGGGGATCGCGGCCGCGCTGCCGCACGTGGACGAGTTGGTGGCCGGGCACAGCCTGGCCGCTTTCGACGAGTTGCTGGAGGTGGTGGCACGTGCGTGACGTGCTGGACGAGCTGGCTGACTGGTGGCGTGCGGGCAGGTCGACCGCGGTCGGCACGGTGGTGGCGACGTTCCGGTCCGCCCCGCGTCCGCCCGGGGCCTCGATGCTGGTCGCCGACGACGGCGAGGCGGTCGGCAGCGTATCCGGCGGCTGCGTGGAGGGCGCGGTGTACGAGCTCGGCCAGCAGGTGCTGGATTCGGGCACCCCGGTGTTGCAGCGGTACGGCGTCAGCGATGACGACGCGTTCGCCGTCGGGCTGACCTGCGGCGGCATCCTGGACGTGTTCGTGGAGCGCATCGACCCGCAGACCTTCCCGCAGCTGGGCTCGGTGGTCGACGACGTCGAGGCCGAGCGACCGGTCGCCATCGCCACCGTGATCGAGCACCCCGACCCGGCCTGGCTCGGTCGCCGGATGGTGGTCCGGCCCGACCAGGTCGAGGGGTCCATCGGCTCGCCCCGTGCGGACGACGCGGTCACCGACGACGCCCGGGGGCTGCTCGCCGCCGGCCGCACCGAGACCCTCACCTACGGCCCCGACGGGCAGCGCCGCGGCGAGGGGATGCGGGTGTTCGTGTCGTCGTTCGCGCCCGCCCCGCGGATGCTGGTCTTCGGCGCGATCGACTTCGCCGCCGCGGTGGCCCGGATCGGCGCCGTCTTGGGCTACAAGGTCACCGTGTGCGACGCCCGTCCGGTGTTCGCCACCGCCACCCGCTTCCCGGACGCC
>CAZNCE010000298.1:0-2286 GCA_964571285.1 uncultured Nocardioidaceae bacterium
GGTGCGTCCCGTGACGAACCGGGAAATGGGCTGATCGCGCCCGCTGAGGTGGATGCACGGCCGCTCCGGCGGGACCGGGTCGGCGGTAGTCTCAGCCGCGATGGACGACACCTTGCGCCGTCGGCGTGCCCGCTCCTGGTCGGAGAACCAGTACGGCATCGTCGACGACTACGACGCCGCGCGGCCCGGATACCCCGCCGACGCGATTCGCTGGCTGCTCGGCGCCCCGGGCCTGGTGCTGGAACTGGCCTGCGGAACCGGCAAGCTCTCCTTCGACCTGGTCGCGGCGGGCAACCGCGTGGTGGCCTCCGATCCGGCCGCACCGATGCTCAAGCGGCTGCGGCGCAAGCTGCGCGACCGGCCGGGGGATCTCACGCTGCTGCAGGCAACCGCCGAGCAGCTACCGGTGCGGTCGTCCACCGTCGACAAAGTGATCGCGGCCCAGGCGTTCCACTGGTTCGACCCAGGCCCGACGCTGGCCGAGATCTCCCGGGTGCTCCGCCCCGGCGGCACCGTCGGCCTGATCTGGAACATCCGAGACGAGTCGGTGCCCTGGGTACGTCGGCTCACGCAGCTGATCGGCAGCGAGCAGCTGAGCTACGACCCGGTGGAGGTGCTGGAGGAGTCCGACCTGTTCGACGCGATCGAGACCAAGACGTTCCGGCACTGGCAATGGGTCGACCGCGACTCGCTGCTGCAGTTGATCCGGTCCCGGTCGTACTACATCACCTTGGAGCCCGAGGCCCAGGACAAGCTGCTGTCCGACGTCGGCGCCCTGTACGACGAGTACGGCAGGGGGCACGACGGCATGCTGATGCCCTACCGCACCGAGTGCTTCCGCGCCCGGGTCAGCAGCCTGGCCAACTTCCGGCGGGACGGTGGCGGGGACGCGTTCGACGACGGCCTGCTGATCGACTTCACGTGAGCCGTCGGTGGGCGACCTCGCGCTTGCTGCCATCATCCTCGGGGGTGTCGCGCTGGTCGCCGCGGCGCTCGTCTGGGCCAACCGCTGGCGGCGGCACCTCGGCACCCCCGCCGACCGCGCCACGTTCCTGACCCTGCACACCGCATCCTTGGCCGGTCCGCCGTTGCGCGCGGGGCTCACCGAGGCGAGCAGCGAGCGCGCGATCCGGCACCTGCGGGCGCTGCTGGGCACCCCCGCGACAGCACTGACCGACTCCGACGGGCTGCTGGCCTGGGACGGCGCCTGCGACCAGCACCGGCCCCGTGCCCACGAGCTCGCCATGCCCGTACTCGCCGACGGGGGAACCCTCGTGCACGGCCCCGGCAAGGTGCTGTGCGGCGACACCACCTGCGCGCTGCAGCACTGCGTCGTGGCGCCGCTGGTGGTGGAGGGCCGGGTGATCGGCACCCTGCAGGTCTACGCCGCCTCGGTGAGCGCGGGGCTGGTGCGGGCGACCACCGAGGTGGCCCGGTGGGTGTCCGGGCAGCTCGAGCTGGCGGAGCTGGACCACTCGCGGAACCGGCTCGTGGAGGCCGAGGTACGGGCGCTGCGGGCGCAGATCTCTCCGCACTTCATCTACAACTCGCTGACCGCGATCGCCTCGTTCGTGCGTACCGACCCCGAACGCGCGCGGGAACTGCTGCTGGAGTTCGCGGACTTCACCCGCTACTCGTTCCGCCGGCATGGCGACTTCACCACGCTGAGCGAGGAACTGCGGTCGATCGAGCGCTACCTGGCGCTGGAGAAGGCCCGATTCGGGGACCGGCTGCAGGTGATGCTGCGGGTGGCACCCGAGGTGCTGCCGGTGACCGTGCCGTTCCTATGCCTGCAGCCGCTGGTGGAGAACGCGGTCCGGCACGGTCTCGGCTCCAAGCCCGGCGAGGGGCACATCTCGATCGTCGCCGAGGACGCCGGCGGGGACTGCGTGATCGAGATCGAGGACGACGGCGTCGGCGAGGATCCGGAGCGGGTCCGCCGGTCGCTGGCCGGAGCCGAACCGGAGGCCGACTCGTTCGGGCTCGGCAACGTGGACGAGCGGCTGCGCACCGTCTTCGGCGACGAGTACGGCCTGGTGGTGGAGACCGCGGTCGGCGCCGGCACCAAGGTCACGGTGCGGGTGCCGAAGTTCTCTCCCGGGGTGAGCGCACGGCCGACCGTCACACCCTGACCCGCGGGTGGTCCGGCCGCCCGGTCTGCGGGTCATCCGCCGCCCGGCCTGCCGCGTCGTCTTTCACGATCCGGTGAAACACGACGCGGTTCAGGGCTTCTCAGCCGCACGTCTTTCACGAACTGGTGAAAGACGACACCCATGCGGCACCCCG
>CAZNCE010000299.1:0-2266 GCA_964571285.1 uncultured Nocardioidaceae bacterium
CGAATGGACGACTCGATCTCCCGCCGACGGCGACGCCGCCGCATCAGATCCGGGGTGTCAATGGCCAAGTTGCGGTCCCCGCTGGTGGCCAACTGAAAGTCCCCACCCTTCGCTGATGTTTTGGGGTTGACCCCGTAGAGGGTCTCGACCAGGTCGGCGGCGGTGAAGTACCGGACCCGGTGGCCTGCCTCGACGGCGGCGATCCCGACTGCGATCAGGGTGTGGCTCTTGCCGGTGCCGGCGGGTCCGATCAGGGCGATGTTCTCCGCTGCCCGGATCCACTCCAACGAGGACAGGTAGTCGAACGTGGCCGGTGGGATGGAGGACGCCGCGACGTCGAACTCGGCCAGCGTCTTGGTGACCGGGAAGCTGGCTTGTCGCATCCGGGTGCGGATGTTGGAGGCGTCTCGGGAGGCGATCTCGGCCTCGACCAGGGTGCGGAGGAATTCCTCGGGCTTCCACCGTTGGGTCTTGGCGGTGACCAGCAGTTCGGGTGCCAGTCGGCGCATCGCGGCCATCTTCAACCGCTTCAGCCCCTCGTTCAGGTCGGCCGCCAGCGGCGGCGGACTCGCTGCTGTCACGAGACCTCACCACCGTCCATGCTCGGGTCGATGTCGGGGTCGGCGTCGACGCGGTAGGCGTCCAGGGACCTGGTCGGCACCGTCGGCAACGTCAACACCACCGCGTCCTTGAAGGCCTGCCCGGCCGTGGTGGGCCGCGGCGCGTGGCCGCCGGTGGCCAGGATCGAGCGGACGTCCGCGGCCCGCCAGCGCCCGAACGACACCGCCCGTTCGAGCGCGGCGAGCAGTGGGCCGGTGCCGTGGGCGGCGCCCAGGGTGAGGATCTCGGCGATCTCGGTGCCCAGCTTGGTCACGCCAGCGGCGGCGGCCCCGGTCAGGAACTGCTCGGCAACCGGGCCCAGAGCCAGGAACTCCCGCTCGGCCGGCGTCCGCGGACGAGCTCCTCGGCGCGGGGTATCCGGCCGTGGTCGGTCGTAGTGGGCATCGACGATCGACGTCTCGCCTGGTGCGACCAGGGCGTGTTCGGCGTGGACCTGCCCGGTGACTGGCTCGATCACCCGCAGCACCCGGTCGCGTTCGTCGACCAGCACGGTGACGGTGGTGCCGATCAGTCGGTTCGGAACCGAGTAGCGGGCCGACCCGAACCGGATGCACGACAGTTTGTCGACCCTGCGGGTGGTCGGGGCCGGCCCGACCTCCAGCCGCAGCGACGGTAGCTGCCCGAGCAGTTCCCGCTCCGAGTCCAGCCGCTGCGTGGGGATCGCGAGGATCTCGCTGTGACCGCGGCCGTTGACCTGGTCGCACCACGCCACGGCTCGCTCGTTCAACCCGGCGATGCCACCGACCCACGGGTCGTCGTCGAGTTCGAGCGGGACCAGCAGGTCGTCCTTGGCGTAGCCCACCAGGTGCTCCACGATACCCTTGGACTCCGGGTCCGCGGCGTGGCAGAAGTCCGGTCGGACCCGGTAGTGGGCCGCGAACCGGACATAGTCCGGCGCTGGCACGACCACGTTCGCGACCACGCCGCCCTTCAGACAGCCCATCCGGTCTGCCAGCACGGTCTTCGGGACACCGCCGAGGACCTCGAAGCATTCGGCCAGCAGGCCCAGCGTGGTGGTCTGCTGCTGCTCGGCGGCGAACCGGACGAACCGGAACCGCGACCACGCCAGCACGGCGCAGAAGAGGTGCACCTTCCGTCCCGCGACGATCTCCTCGCCCCAATCGATGGCCAGCACCTCACCCGGCGACCAGACCGCCGGCCGGCGGCCACCGGCCCGTGCCTGCCCCCGCCGCCACGCACTCTTGGTCTCAGCGACCAGCCGCCGGAAGTTGCGGTCCGAGCCTTGGTAGCCAGCCGCGCGGGCAGCCGGCAGCAGCCGCTTCGCGCTGATCCGACCCCCGGTCTTGTCCACACCGGCCGCGACCAGCTCGGCCACGCTCTCGTAGTTCCTGGGCCGTGCTGCCCGCAGCGCCGGCGCATCGCCCCGGTTGGCGGCCACGTGGGCCTCGATGATCCGTCGCACGGTCTTGTGGGTGGTGCCGCAAATCGCGGCCGCTCCCCGGTACGTGCCCACATCTCGGTAGGCGGCAATCACGTCCATGCGTTCCCTCGCGTTCTTCAATGGAAGCCCCTGCGTGGTGTCCGGTGACTGGTTGGCACCGCCACCGTCACCACGCAGGGCCCTCACCGTCGGCTACGACACGACACGAAGGGTGGGGACTTCCATCTGGCCACCAACGGGGAC
>CAZNCE010000300.1:0-2265 GCA_964571285.1 uncultured Nocardioidaceae bacterium
TCTCCAGCGTCATCAGCAGGGCCAGGTCGTCGATCCGCTCGTGCAGCAGCTCGAAGGCGCGGGTGAGCATGTCCGCGCGGCGCTGTGGCGGCAGCGCCGCGAACGACTCCTGCGCGGCCACCGCCGCGTCCAGCGCCTTGCGGCCGTCGGCCGGTGACGCGTCTGCGACCTGGCACAGCGACTGTCCGGTCGCCGGGTCGACCACCTCGAACGTGGCCCCGTCGGCGGCATCGGTCCAGTCGGCACCGATGAACAGCTGCTTGGGCACCCGCTGGACGACCGGGGAGGTCGTACTCGAGCCGGCGACGGTCGAGGCGGAGGTGGAGGCGGCGGTGCTCGCCATGGTTGGTCTCCTCTCAGGTGCCCTGCGCCGGGCGATTGGGGGTAGTGCCGGTGCCCTGCGCCCCGGCACTGCTGTGAGTCGGTGGGGATTGGACCCACCGCGGATCTGCCATACGATGATTGTCAACAATCTACCAGAGGAGAACCCGTGGCTGAGCTGTCCCCTATCCTCAAACAGGCTACCGACGTGGTGGCTGCACGCGGTGAGGGCGTGTACCTGTTCGACGAGAACGACCGGCGCTATCTGGACTTCACCGCGGGCATCGGGGTGACCAGCACCGGTCACTGCCATCCGCGGGTGGTGGAGGCCGCCCAACGCCAGGTAGGCACGCTGATCCACGGTCAGTACACGACCGTCATGCACCGCCCGCTGCTCACCCTGGTGGAGCGGCTGACCGAGGTCCTGCCGGCGGGCCTGGACCGCATGTTCTTCGCCAACTCCGGCTCGGAGGCGGTGGAGGCCGCGCTGCGGCTGTCCCGCCAGGCGACCGGTCGCCCCAACGTGATCGTCTTCCACGGCGGCTTCCACGGCCGTACCGTCGCGGCCGCCTCGATGACCACATCGGGCACCAAGTTCCGGGCCGGGTTCTCCCCACTGATGAGCGGGGTGCACGTCGCCCCGTTCCCGAACCCGACCCACTACGGGTGGTCCGTGGAACAGGCGACCGACTTCGCGCTGAGCGAGCTGGACTACCTGCTGCAGACGGTCAGCGCACCTGCCGACACCGCCGCGTTCGTGGTGGAGCCGATCCTCGGCGAGGGCGGGTACGTCCCCGGCAACGCCCGGTTCTTCGCCGGGCTCCGTGAGCGTGCCGACCGGCACGGCATCGTGCTGGTGGTGGACGAAGTGCAGGCGGGCTGGGGCCGGACCGGCCGGTTCTGGGGCGAGGACCACTTCGACTTGCGCGCGGACGTGCTGATCACCGCGAAGGGGCTGGCCTCCGGGTTCCCGCTCTCCGGCATCGCGGCCTCGAACGAGCTGATGAGCAAGGCCTGGCCGGGCTCGCAGGGCGGGACCTACGGCGCCAACGCGGTCGCCTGCGCCGCCGCCCTGGCGACGCTGGACGTGATCCACGACGAGAAGCTGGTGCAGAACGCCGCCGAGCGTGGGGAGCAGCTGCGCACGGCGTTGGCCCGCGTGGCCGAGGGGCACCGGCAGATCACCGACGTACGCGGTCTCGGGCTGATGCTGGGCGCGGAGTTCCGCGATGCCGACGGCCGGCCGGACGGCGCGACGGCGACGGCGGTCCGCCAGGAGGCGGCCAGCCGTGGGCTGCTGCTGCTGGGCTGCGGTCCCTGGGGTGAGGTCGTGCGCTTCATCCCGGCCCTGGTCGTGCAGTCCGAGCAGATCGACGAGGCGGCCTCGATCTGGGCCGACTCGGTGGCCGCAGTCCTCTGACCCGGCTCACGGCAGTCCGCTGACCGCGGGCCGCTTGCCGCACGATCCGACGCCAAGGTCCGACGCTCCCTGGGAATCGCCCGTGGGAACGTCGGACCTTGCGTCGGATCGTGCCGTCGGATCTTGAGGCGGACCGGGCCCGCCTCCCGCGGCGGCCCGTCGGAGCTTCAGTCGGGCCGCGGCGGACCGGGATCAGCCGAGGCCTGGGGTGGGGCGCCCCATGCCCGGCCGGCGGCCGGCTGGCCGGGAGATCACGCCCGGGGTGCCGGTGCCCTTCAGCGAGACGCCCTTGGTCTCGACCACGGAGTACAGCCCGATCATGCCGATCACGCAGGCGGCCATCATGTAGTAGGCCGGCACCAGGTTGTCGCCGGTGGCATCGACCAGGGCGTCGTTGACCAGCGGGGCGGTGCCGCCGAAGGCCGCGGTGGCGATGTTGTACGAGATCGCCATGCCCGCGTAGCGCACGTGGGTCGGGAACATCGCCGGGAACGTCGCCGAGATGGTGCCCAGCTGCAGGATGT
>CAZNCE010000301.1:0-2216 GCA_964571285.1 uncultured Nocardioidaceae bacterium
CTCCACCACATCTCCGTCGCCTGAGCGGGCGCGCTGCCCAACACGAGGGCCAGGATGATGAGGGCGATGCCTGCGAGGTTGCGGGCGATTCTGCGCATGATGGGTGCGACCTTTCAGAGAAGGAACAATGCGATGAGGAAGCCGATGTCGACGGCGAGCAGGGTCGCCAGGACGCCGAGGCAGAAGGACAGGGAGGGATGCTCAGGCGCGGGCCGGCGTGAACCGACACCGCTCATCGTCAGCAGCCAGTCTCGAGAGACGCGGCGGTGTCCTCGATCAGCTGCACCAGCTCGCCGGCGTCCTGCCGCTCACGGAACCACGCCTTGATGTCGGGGAAGTAGGGCTCGTGGTTCATCTCGTTGATCTCGAACGTGCCCAGTACGCCCGCGTACTGCATGATCGCGTCGTAGGCGATGCCGTAGTAGTGCGTGTCGGCGTTGTACTCGGGGTAGTGGACCGTCGCCTCCGCTGGTGCCGTCTCGGACACGGCGGTCACGATGTTGTCGCCTTGCCGCACCCGTTCGGCCGCACGGTGAAGCCACGCCGCGACGGTGGCCGCGGGCAGGTCGGGGGCAGTGGGCTCCGATTCTTCGGTCACGACTTCTGCTCGATCTGGTGGCTGTCGCGCTTCAACCACCCAGCGAGGGCCGTGACGGCACCCGAGGCCAGGAGCGCCGCGCCCCACTTCAAGTCGCCGTTCAGGTCGTGGATCCACGACACCTGATCGAGCAGGCGGTAGACGTAGAGAGTCGTCGCCGACGCGCCACCAGCCGCGAGCACCTTCGGGCTGGTCGGCGGGAAATGCGGGAACTTGGCCATGATGCCTCCTAGAAGATGTGGAACCACGTGAACCACACGACGGCCGCGACCCCAGCCTCAGCGAGCACGATCACCAGCACGGCGCAAACCTGCAGGAGAATCCGCACCCAGCGGTGCCGCATGAAGGGCCTGACGTTCTCGGTGTACGTGTCTCCGGGGATGTCGTTGAATACCGCCCGAAGTTCCTTCGCGACCCACACCGCCCCGAATGCGATCGCGACCGCTATGGCCGTCCCAATGACAACCGTCAGGGCTGCCCAGCTCATGGCTGCCGCGCCAGGTCCCAGCGCCGGGGATCCTTGCCCTTCTTCCTGAGGTACGCCCAGCCGTAGAACGCGGGGTGTTGGGCGCGCTCCAGCACGGGCACCCCGGCTGCGGGGAATGTCCTTTGTACCCAGCCGTCAACCGGGCAGTTGACGCTGCGGTACTTGAGGCTGCGGTGTTCGTTGTCGTCGCTGGCCTGCAGGCGGAACTGCACGCGCCAGTAGCCCTTCCGGCAGATGTTCACCGGGAAGTGAAGGGTGTACTTGACGCTCCAGTGCCGCAGCGTGTGGGGACACTCGAGGAACTGCGGCGCGGCGTAGGCGTCCATCATCTTGTACTTGCCGAACTCGAAGTGCAATTCTTCGCCGACCCCTCCCCAGCAGGCCGCAGGGGTTGGGCTGTTGTCGACCGTGATCGCGGCGTTGGCCGGCGCGGCAAGTGCGAGGGCGCCGCCGATGGTCAGGGCGAGGGCTGCGAGGATGGCTGCGAGACGACGCAAGGGGTACTCCGGTGGCTCGTGTGCGCCGCACCGGGAGTAATGTGACCCCTTGCGGAGCACCTTCTGGCTGGAATCTGGCAGGTGTTCCGTTCAGGCCCTCGGAGCGTTGGAGCGCTTCGGGGGCCGCTTCCTTGCCGACAAGTCTACGCCGCGTTCCGCCTCATACGCGGAGCGTGCGTCACGTGTCAGACTGGCCGATCTCTGCGAACACGGCGCGGACACCGGCCTCGACGGTGGCCTGGTCGATCTGCTGGCCACGGTCCGCGAGGCCGTCCACGATCAGCATCGCCAGATCCTCGACGTCGATGGGTGGCGCGGCCTTGATCGCCTCCAGCGTTCCCCGGTTGCCCGTGCTGCGCTGGTTCGCCCAATAGGCGTGGATCTGCGCGGACGTGGCGATCGTCAGCAGCTTGCCCAGCGCCGACGACCTGCGCCACTCCTCGTTCTCCATGTCCTTGCCCCACTTGCGGCGAACGGCCTCGGTCACCGGCACGTCGTCGGGGTCGCGGAGCTTCTTGATCTCGGAGATGATGCGGTCTACGTCCTGTGCGCTCAACTCGTCCTCCTTGTCGCCGCCAACGGCAGCGGTCTGCACCATGCGGATGAACCGGTCCCACGGGAAGTTCCCCGGGTC
>CAZNCE010000302.1:0-2183 GCA_964571285.1 uncultured Nocardioidaceae bacterium
GAGCGTCTCCATGGTAAGGAGAAGGTCTACGGTTCGATTCCGTAAAGGGGCTCGGGATCCGGTACCCCCCACCGTTTCGCGGTGCGAGGTGCAGGGACCGTGGCGGGGTAGCTCAGGCGGTCAGAGCACACGGCTCATAATCGTGGTGTCGCGGGTTCGAGTCCCGCCCCCGCTACCGCCGGAACCCGTGTCGGCGCAACCCGGCCGGGGAGCCGAGACCGAAGCGACCAACGCCCGACAGGGCCCACCGAAGGCAGGCGATCGTGGCCAGCAAGAGCACAGATGTGCGGCCGTCCATCACCTTGGCGTGCACGCAGTGCAAGGAACGCAACTACATCACCAAGAAGAACCGGCGCAACGACCCCGACCGGATGGATCTGAAGAAGTTCTGCCCCCGGTGCCGTACGCACACCGTGCACCGCGAGACCCGCTGAGCGGAGCACCGCGGGAGCACCCCGAAGACCGCCTCGGCCGTGTCGTGCCGGGGCGGTCTCGTGCGTTCCTGGGGTACGCGCAGCGGTGCGATACCGTCACCCCCATGCCAGTGAGTCCCGACCTGGCCGGGCGCACGTTCCCGCCCGGTGCGCCGTACACCGTGTCCGAGGAGAAGATCCGCGAGTTCACCACCGCGATCGGCCAGGACCAGCCGGAGCCGGGTTCGGAGCAGGCCCGCACCGCGCCGGTGACCTTCCCGATCGTGGTCGCCTTCGGCGCCATGCAGACCCTGATGACCGATCCCGACGTCGGCATCGAGCTGCGCAACGTCATCCACCGCGACCAGCGGTTCGTCCAGCACCGGCCGGTCCGGGCCGGCGATGTGCTCACCGCCGAGCTGACCGTCGAGTCCGTTCGGCAGGCCGCCGGCACCGACCTGATCGGGACCCGTACCGAGGTTGCCGACGGCGAGGGCGCCGCGGTCTGCACCGCCTACGCCACCCTGGTGCACCGAGCCGGAGGAGCGGGCCAGTGAGCGAGCTGCCGACCCGGACCTTCGCGGTGACCCGCGCCGACCTGGTGCGCTACGCCGGCGCGTCCGGCGACTTCAACCCGATCCACTGGAGCGACCGGGTCGCCACCTCGGTAGGGCTGCCCGGGGTGATCGCGCACGGCATGTTCACGATGGCGCTCGCCGGGCGGGCGCTCACCGACTGGGCGGGCGGGGCCGAGCGGATCGCCGAGTTCGGCGTCCGATTCGCCAAGCCGGTGGTGGTGCCGGACGACGACACCGGCGTCGAGGTCACCGTGTCCGGCGAGCTGGGGGAGACCGCCGAGGACGGCACCGCCCCGGTCACCATCACCTGCACGGCCGGCGGCGACAAGGTGCTCGGCATGGCCAAGGCCACCATCCGGCCGCGGTGACCCGATCCGGATCCGTAGCGCGAGACGAGCGATGACCCGCACTCTCACGGCCGCGCCGCTGGCCGAGCGCACCACGCTGCGTCTCGGCGGGCCGGCCCGCCGGCTGGTCGAGGTGTCCGACGAGGCCGACCTGGTGGATCAGGTGCGCCGACTGGACGCCGACGGCGAACCGGCGCTGGTGCTTGGCGGCGGCAGCAACGTGGTGATCGCCGACGAGGGCGTGCCCGGCACGGTGGTGGCGGTACGTACCTCTGGCATCGGCGTGGAAACCGACTCGTGCTCCGGAGCCACCGTCACCGTGGCCGCGGGGGAGAACTGGGACGACCTGGTGGCCCGGTCGGTGGCCGAGGGCTGGGTCGGCATCGAGGCGTTGTCCGGCATCCCCGGCCTGGCCGGCGCCGCGCCGATCCAGAACGTCGGCGCGTACGGCCAGGAGGTGGCGCAGACCATCGCGTCGGTGCGCACGTTCGACCGGTCCACCGGTCGGATCAGCACGCTGGCCGCCGCCGACTGCGGTTTCGGCTACCGCAGCAGCCGGTTCAAGTCCACGCCGGACCGGTATGTCGTGCTGTCGGTGACCTTCCAGCTGCCGCTCGGCGACCTGGGTGCGCCGGTGCGCTACGCCGAGCTGGCCCGCACCCTCGGCGTCGAGATCGGCGCGCGCGTGCCCGCGGCCGACGTCCGCACGGCGGTGCTGCAGCTGCGCCGCGGCAAGGGCATGGTGCTCGACCCCGACGACCACGACACGTGGAGTGCGGGCACGTTCTTCCCCAACCCGGTGCTGCCCGCGGAGCAGGCCGAGACCCTGCCCCCCGACGCCCCGC
>CAZNCE010000303.1:0-2159 GCA_964571285.1 uncultured Nocardioidaceae bacterium
AGGACGCCGCCGTGCAGTTCGGCGTCTCCTACACCTACCTCTACCGCGCCGTGCGTGCCGACGAACTACCGGCGGTGCAGATCGGCACCCGCTGGAACGTGCGACCCGACGACGTAGAGCACTGGATCGTCACACACGGCTCACCTAACGGTGCCGAGCAGGAGCGCGCGTCATGACACTCCCGGACTACTTCAAGCGCTCCGCCTGACCCAAAGCCGAAGCCCCGGCGATCCACCAAGACCTAACCGGGGCTCCAACTACAGGAAGAAGTATCTCATGAACCGCAAGCTCTCCATCCTCGCGATCCCGGCAGCGGCGATCGCCCTCACCCTCTCGGCCTGTGGTGGCCCGTCCCTGGATGACGCGCTCGCCGACAAGCTCCCGAACGCGAACCTCAGTCAGGCGCAGACGCTCGCTGACCAGATCTGCGACGACGGCCTGTTCGCGGCCGCGCTGAAGAACTCCAGGACGATGAATTCGGCCAACGACCAGACGGGCTCGGCAGTGATCGCCTACACGCTGCACCAGTGCAAGGACGATTTTCTCAACGACCTGACCGACCTTGAGAAGACGTTCAACAACGGGACGATCCCGGCCAAGGATCAGCGGACCATCGCGATGCTGAAGCAGGTCGACTCCAACGACGTCGACCAGTTGGTCGGGCTCGCCACGTCGGACAGCGAGGTGCTGTGATGAGCATCGATTCTCGCCGTAAGCCAGGCATTCTCGCCTACGACGCGACGGGCGACACGGTGCGTTTCTCGATCGGTGACGACACGCTGATCCGTGCGACTGGCCGTAGTGGTGTCGCGCGTGCCACGGATGCCGTCATGGGGTCACCTACGGGCGAGGTCTTCCATGCGGGCGAGTGGCTGAACGCGGCCGACTTGGACGCGCTCGGGACGGCGATGTCACGCAAGAGGCTCGCCGCGAAGGTCACGGGCGACCCGCACTTCCCGGACATGCTCGAGGACGGCCGGTGCTTCGCGTGCGGTAAGTGGCCGTCGCAGTGCACCGGCGACGACCGGATGCCTCCCGAGGTTGTCGAGCGTGTCTCCGCGGCGATCCAGGCGGAGGTCGAGAAGCGATGAACCCTGACCTGTATGTCCTGCTTGTCGCCTGGCTCGCAGTCTCCTCGACCGTCTGGGCATTCGCCGGCGACAAGGCAGACGCCAAAGACCAACACACCTACTGGACCGAAACGAAAGAAGCCGAGTAATGCACACCATAGCCATCATCAACGTCCCCGATCCGCTACTCGGCCTCGACTGGCACTGGATCTGCCGACACTGCAGCCAGATGGGCCACCACACGACCCTCGACGCCGCATCCACCGACGGCAGCCTCCACGCGTGGTCACACGTCGAATGGGCTCCCTACGACGGTGATCTCGGTGAAGAGCAGGAAGAGATCGAGTGTGAGCCGCTCGACGTTCCCATCGAAGAGCCTGTCCCGGCGTGACCCGCGATGGTACTCAAAACGCCGGATTCGTACAGCGGGCAACAAGTCCCGTTCCATTTGACGTCGCTCGTCGGCCTGAGGTCGTTCAAGTTGCGCGACGACAAGGAGCACCTTATCAGCCCGGTCTACACGGCCGAATGGACTGAGGGAGTCAACGTCGCGAAGTGCGAGAAGCCGGAGGTTGCGTGGGACTTCGTGGAAGGTGCGCTGCGAACTATTCCCCCGCATAACGTCGGGTCACTTGTTTGCAAATGCGGGTTCTATAACTATTTCGACGACAGCCAACTCGACTACTACGACGAGCGACGTTACAAGTTTCAGTCGATGGTCGCGATCGTCGAAGGGTGGGCACCTCCCGGGTCGGGTCGACTGACGTTCGGGGAGCGCGGGTTCCGGTCCTCGCATGCACGGATCGTTGCCCTGGTCGAGCCGGCCACGCACGTTCGACCACCGGCCGGCTATGGCGAACTGTCGACCGCTGCTGAGTTGTGGCCGCGGATCCGTCACAACTACGAAACCGTGCCGTGTTATCCGACGCTGCTTGACGCGATCAGTGAGCATCCTTTGCGCGGCGTCAATGGCGATATCGAATGGAGGCCCTGATCATGAGTGCTGACTTCCCGACACCCGAGGAAGCCGCCCGTTGGAACCGGATGGACTGGAACCTTGAGGCCGCGGAGGAACACCACCGGCTCGAC
>CAZNCE010000304.1:0-2138 GCA_964571285.1 uncultured Nocardioidaceae bacterium
CACCGACGTGACCTGGTGGCGCGAGCTGCAGCTGCCGGTGCGCACGGTGATCGGCCGCGACGGCCGGTTCCAGCGCGAGACCCCCGACTGGGTCGCCTCCGACACCGGCCGCAAGGGGTACGAGGAACTGGCCGGCAAGACCGTGTTCTCGGCCAAGCAGGCGATGGTGCAGCTGCTGCGCGACAGCGGCGACCTGGTCGGCGAGCCACGCGACATCACCCATCCGGTGAAGTTCTACGAGCGCGGCACCAAGCCGCTGGAGATCGTCTCCACCCGGCAGTGGTACATCCGCAACGGCGGGCGCGACGAGGAGCTGCGCCGGCGGCTGATCGAGCGCGGCGGCGAGATCACCTGGGTGCCGGAGTTCATGCGGCACCGCTACGACAACTGGGTGGGGGGCCTGAACGGCGACTGGTTGATCAGCCGGCAGCGGTTCTTCGGCGTCGCGATCCCGGTGTGGTACCCGCTCAACGACGAGGGCGAGCCGGACTACGAGCACCCGATGATCCCCGGCGAAGACGAGCTGCCGATCGACCCGCAGTCGCAGGCTCCCCGGGGCTATGAGGAGTCCCAGCGGGGCCAGCCGGGCGGGTTCGCGGCCGACCCCGACGTGATGGACACCTGGGCCACCTCGTCGCTGACGCCGCACATCGCCGGCGGCTGGCTGGACGACGCCGAGCTGTTCGCCAAGGTCTTCCCGATGGACCTCAACACCCACGCGCACGAGATCATCCGTACCTGGCTGTTCTCCCGGGTGGTCCGGGCGCACTTCGAGAACGACTCGGTGCCGTGGACCCACTCGATGATCTCCGGCTTCGTGGTCGATCCGGACCGCAAGAAGATGAGCAAGTCCAAGGGCAACGTGGTGGTGCCGTCGGACATCCTGGAGCGGTACGGCTCGGACGCGGTGCGGTGGCGCGCGGCGATGGCCCGCCCAGGCATGGACTCGCCGTTCGACGAGGCGCAGATGAAGGTCGGGCGCCGGCTGGCGATGAAGGTGCTGAACGCGTCGAAGTTCGTCCTCGGCCTCGGCGCGGTCGAGGCGTCCCCGGCGATGGTGAGCGAGCCGGTGGACTGCTCGCTGCTCGCCGGGCTGGACGAGACCGTCCGGCAGGCCACGCTCGCGTTCGACGCGTACGACTACACCGGAGCGCTGGAGGCCGCCGAGCGGTTCTTCTGGTCGTTCTGCGACGACTACTTGGAGCTGGTCAAGGAGCGGGCGTACGGCAGCCGCGGCGAGCTGCCCGCCGCGTCCGCCCGGGCCACGCTGGCCATCGCGCTGTCCGTGCAGTTGCGGATGCTGGCGCCGTTCCTGCCGTTCGTGACCGAGGAGGTCTGGTCCTGGTGGCAGACCGGCTCGGTGCACCGTCAGCCGTGGCCGGGCGCGGCCGACCTGGGCACGCCGGCCGCCTCCACCCCGGCGCTGATGGCGGCGGTGGAGCAGGTGCTGATCGCGCTGCGCGGGGTCAAGTCGCAGGCCAAGGTGTCGATGCGCACCGAGCTCGCCCGCGCGCAGGTGTGCGGGCCGGAGCCGCTGATCTCGTTGGTCGAGCAGGCGCACGAGGACCTGCGCGCCGTCGCCCGGGTCACCGGTGAGCTGGCGCTGGTGCCCGACCCGGCAGCCGACTCCGTGACCGCCACCGCCGAGTTCGCCTGACCCTCCCGATTCGTCTGCGGTCGCCCTCCGCGACACGCCCGCGCTTCCGCAGACGAATCGGGAGGGGCGGCTGGGGCGGCTGGGGTTGCTGGCCGACGCCGGCCTGCGGTGGAAGCAGGACGGCCCGATCGACGTACTGACCCCCAAGGGCGACCTGGTGGACCCCTTGGACGGGTTCTTCTTCCATCAGACCCGCCGCGACTGCCGGCCATGGGTGCGAGCCGCGGGGGTGCCGGCGGTCGGCATCGAGTACGCGGTGCTGCTGGCCGCCGAACGCGACCGGTATCTGCGCCGGGCGATCGGGCTGATCGCCGCCAGCGTGCAGCAGGAGCTGGTGACCGCCGCCCAATTGCACACGTCGGCGCGGCAGATCCGCAAGCTGCGCCACGGCCACCACTTCCGGCTGGCGCTGGACGACATCGCGGGGGCGCCCAGTCGTTCGCCGAGATCGACTTCGGCCGGCTCTGCCGCGAGGTCGGCC
>CAZNCE010000305.1:0-2133 GCA_964571285.1 uncultured Nocardioidaceae bacterium
CGGCCGGCTACCAGCCCGAGATCGCCTACTTCGAGTGCCTGCACGAGCTCAAGCTGATCGTGGACCTGATGTACGAGGGCGGTATCGCCAAGCAGCGCTGGTCGGTGTCGGACACCGCGGAGTACGGCGACTACGTCTCCGGGCCGCGGATCATCGACGAGTCGGTCCGTGAGCGCATGCGCGACGTTCTGGCCGACATCAAGTCGGGGGCCTTCGCCGACCGGTTCATCGCCGACCAGGACGCGGGGGCACCGGAGTTCAAGGCATTCCGCGCCAAGAGCGAGCAGCACCCGATCGAGGGAACCGGGCGCGAGCTGCGCAAGCTGATGGCGTGGGTGAAGTCCCACGACGCCGACTACACCGAGGGCACCGCCGCGCGCTGAGCCACGCGACCACGTCCGTCCGGTCAGCTTGGCCGGACGGCGGGCCGTCCGGCTGCCCGGTCGCAACGGGACCTGTGGCCGCTGCGCCCGGGTCGGCCGGATGCAAGAATCGGTCGACATGACAGTGCCGGAACCACGTGGGGTGGTGTGGACCAGGTTCAGCCTGGACCCGCGGGACCCCAAGTCCGCGGCGATGCGAGCCTCGGACGCGGATCGACAGGTGATCGCCGACGTACTCGGTGAAGCGTTCGCCGACGGCCGGCTGGACGAGGCCGAGTTCGGTGAGCGCACCGACCGGCTGGCCCAGGCCAAGCTGCTCGGTGACCTGCCGCCGCTGATCGGCGACCTCGCCCCGGTCACGCCGCAGGCCTGGCTGGCAGGTCCGGACCTGGAGGCACGGGCGCGGCTGGAGTGGCGGCACGCGTTCAACACCGCGGCCGGCACCATGGTGCTCGCCACCGTGATCACCGGCGTGATCTGGATGGCCACCGGGATGGGCTATCCGTGGTTCCTGTGGGTGTTGTTCGGCACCGGCATCAACGTGTTGCGTGTCGTCGTACGGCGCTCGAGCATCATCGCCGAGGAGCAGCAGCGGCTGGAGCGCAAGCAGCGCAAGGCGATCGAGAAGCAGCAGCGCAAGTCGGCGGACCCGGGCCGACCACCGGGCCGACCAGCGGGCCGATCCGAGCTGCCCGGGGAGGCCGACGGCACCGGCACCGGTTCCACCGGCTGAACCCGGCGGCCACCGGCAGTGTCGCGGGCGTACACTCGTCGGGCGGGCACAGCGTGGTGCCGAGACTCTCTCGCCCCCGGGACGTCGACCCGTCCCGATGGTGCCAGTCGATTCTCGAAGGAAACCCCCACGAAGGGAACGCCGTGACCAAGCCTGTCGTACTCATCGCCGAGGAGCTCAGCCCCGCGACCATCGAGGCCCTCGGCCCGGACTTCGACGTCCGGCACTGCAACGGCGCCGACCGTGCCGAATTGTTGGCCGCGCTGCCCGAGGCCAACGCCCTGCTGGTGCGCAGCGCCACCAAGGTCGACTCCGAGGCGTTGGCCGCGGCCAAGCGGCTCAAGGTGGTTGCCCGTGCCGGTGTGGGCCTGGACAACGTGGACGTCAAGGCGGCCACCCAAAACGGCGTGATGGTGGTGAACGCCCCGGTCTCCAACATCGTCAGCGCCGCCGAGCTCGCGGTCGGCCTGCTGTTGGCAGCTGCCCGCAACATCGCTCCGGCCAACGCATCGCTGGAACGTGGCGAGTGGCAGCGCAGCCGCTACAGCGGCACCGAGCTGTACGAGAAGACCGTGGGCATCGTGGGCCTGGGCCGGATCGGCGTACTCGTCGCGCAGCGGCTGGCCGCCTTCGGCACGACGCTGATCGCCTACGACCCGTACGTGCAGCCGGGGCGCGCGGCGCAGATGGGCGTCCGTCTGGTCACGCTCGAGGAGCTGCTCGAGCAGGCCGACATGATCTCGGTGCACCTGCCCAAGACGCCGGAGACGATCGGCCTGATCGGCGCCGAGGAGCTGCGCCGGGCGAAGCCGAACCTGATCCTGGTGAACGCCGCGCGCGGCGGCATCGTGGACGAGGACGCGCTGTTCGCCGCGCTCAAGGAGGGCCGCATCGGCGGCGCCGGCATCGACGTGTTCACCAGCGAGCCCTGCACCGACTCGCCGCTGTTCGTACTGGAGAACGTCGTGGCGACGCCACACCTGGGGGCCTCCACCGCCGAGGCGCAGGAGAAGGCCG
>CAZNCE010000306.1:0-2118 GCA_964571285.1 uncultured Nocardioidaceae bacterium
CCTGCACGGCCACCCGGACCAGGTTCACCTCGGGCTGCTGGGCGGTCAGCTGCACCCCCGCGGTCTGGGTGTGGAACCGCAGCATCATCGACTTCGGGTTCTCCGCGCCGAACTCGTCCCGCATCACCCGAGCCCAGATCCGCCGTGCCGCCCGGAACTTCGCCACCTCCTCGAGCAGCGACGTGCGGGACACGAAGAAGAACGCCAGCCGCGGCGCGAAGTCGTCCACGTCCTGCCCCGAGCGGACCGCCGCCCGCACGTACTCGATGCCGTCGGCCAGCGTGAACGCGATCTCCTGCGCCGGCGTGGCGCCGGCCTCGGCCATGTGATAGCCGGAGATCGAGATCGTGTTCCAGCGTGGGATCTCCTTGCGACAGTACGCGAAGGTGTCGGTGATCAGCCGCAGCGACTGTTCCGGCGGGTAGATGTAGGTGCCGCGGGCGATGTACTCCTTGAGCACGTCGTTCTGGATGGTGCCGTTGATCTTGTCACCGGGGACGCCCTGCTCCTCGGCGACCAGCTGATACAGCAGCAGGAGTACGGCCGCGGGCGCGTTGATGGTCATCGAGGTGGACACCTGGTCCAGCGGGATCTGGTCGAACAGCACCCGCATGTCGTCGATGGAGTCGATCGCCACACCGACCTTGCCCACCTCCCCGGCGGCGATGTCGGCGTCGGAGTCGTACCCCATCTGGGTGGGCAGGTCGAAGGCAACCGACAGCCCGGTGCTGCCGTGCTCGATCAGCTGCCGGTAGCGCGCGTTCGACTCCACCGCGGTGCCGAAGCCGGCGTACTGGCGCATCGTCCACGGCCGGCCGGTGTACATCGTCGGGTAGACGCCGCGGGTGTAGGGGTACTGGCCCGGCTCCCCGAGCGCCGCCTCCGGGTCCCAGTCCGACAGGTCCTGCGGGCCGTACACCGCGTGGAACGGCAGCCCGGACTCGGTCTCAGCGCTCATGGGGGCAGCCTACGACCCAGTGATCGGGGCCGCATGTCGGCTAAATCACCTCGGCCGGGGTTGTGCGCGTTCCCGGGGTTCCCGACGCTAGAGTGCTGAACTGCCGGAGCGCACAGCGTGTGTGCGCCAGGACTCGACAAGCAGCCGGAGGTACCCATGGCCAGCACCCCCGCGGGCACGCTGTACCGGGGTGACACCACAGGCATGTGGTCCTGGGTGGCGCACCGCATCACCGGCGTCCTGATCTTCTTCTTCCTGTTCGTCCACGTGATCGACACCGCCCTGGTCCGGGTGTCCCCGGAGGCATACAACGACGCCATCAGCGTCTACAAGAACCCCGTCGTGGGGCTGATGGAGGTCGGGCTGGTCGCGGCGGTGCTGTACCACGCGTTCAACGGCATCCGGGTGCTGCTGGTCGACTTCTGGAAACGTGGCGCGCAGTTCCAGCGGCAACTGACCTGGGTCGTGGTCGCGCTCTGGGTCGTGTTGATGGTGCCGTTCACGTGGCGCCATCTGAGCATCGTGTTCGGAGGCTGAGATGGCAGGCACGGCATCCACCAACCCTGGGATCACGCCCAGGAAGGCCCTGGTCACGCGTTCGGTCTCGGCCACCGTCGCGGACCCGCGCAGCCGCCGGCACAGCCGCAGCAACTTCGAGATGTACTCGTGGATCTTCATGCGGCTCAGCGGCGTGGTCCTGGTCTTCCTGGTGCTGGGCCACCTGTTCGTCAACCTGATGCTCGGTCAGGGCATCCACCGCGTCGACTTCGCCTTCGTCGCCGGGAAGTGGTCGAGCCCGTTCTGGCAGGTGTGGGACCTGGCCATGCTCTGGCTGGCCGAGTTGCACGGCGTGAACGGGCTGCGGGTGATCATCAACGACTACGCCGAGCGCGAGTTCACCCGGTTCTGGCTGAAGGCCCTGCTGTACCTGTCGGCGGTCTTCGTGCTGGTCCTCGGCACGCTGGTCATCTTCACCTTCGACCCGTGCCTCGACCCGTCCTCGACCCTCGACATCTGCCAGAAGTGAGGCTCTGAGACATGCAGCAGCACACCTATGACGTGGTCATCGTCGGTGCCGGCGGCGCCGGGATGCGAGCCGCGCTCGAGTCCAGCCAGCGCACCCGGACCGCGGTCCTCACCAAGCTCTACCCCACCCGTTC
>CAZNCE010000307.1:0-2110 GCA_964571285.1 uncultured Nocardioidaceae bacterium
CGCCGGTCGTGGCGCCGGTCGTCGCGGCGGCCGCGGCCACCGCCTCTCGACCCCGGTTCCGAGCGGCGGATGGCCCGGATCAGCTCCGGGCCGACCCGCGCGGGCCGGTCGCCGGCACCATCCGCGCCGTCGCGCTCGCCGGTGGCCGCGGCCGGCCCGGCGTCGGCGAACAGGTCGTAGAACCGTCGGCCCACCATCATGTGCTGGAACAGCGGAACCGGGCGCCGCTCCTCGACGATCGTGGTGGTGTCACCGCGGACCGTGGACAGCCACTCGCCGAACTCCTCGGCGTTGGACACCGTCGCCGACAGCGAGACCACCGACACCGAGTCCGGCAGGTGGATGATGACCTCCTCCCACACCGCGCCGCGGAACCGGTCCGCGAGGTAGTGCACCTCGTCCATCACCACGAACGCCAACCCGGCCAGGGTCGAGGAGCCGGCGTAGAGCATGTTGCGCAGCACCTCGGTGGTCATGACCACCACCGGCGCCTCGCCGTTGATGGTGTTGTCGCCGGTGAGCAGGCCGACCTGCTCGGGCCCGTACCGGCGGACCAGGTCGTGGAACTTCTGGTTCGACAGCGCCTTGATCGGGGTGGTGTAGAAGCACTTGCGCCCGGTGGTGAGCGCCAAGTGGACGGCGAACTCGCCGACTACGGTCTTCCCCGAACCGGTCGGGGCCGCCACCAGCACGCCGTGACCTGCCTCGAGCTCGCGACAGGCCTGCACCTGGAACGGGTCCAGCTCGAAGCCGTACAGGCCCCGGAACTCCGCCAGCGCCGGACGCTCACGATCCGCCCGGAACCGGGCATACTGCTCGGCCGGAGAGGTCATACTCCGACCCTACGGCGTCGCTGAAGCGAACACCGTGAGGGCGCCCGGGACCGCCTCGACCGTCACCGGCAGCTCGGTCAGCCGCTCACCGTCCGCGTAGGCGACCACGCCGGGCGCGGCCAGCGTGACGGTACGGGCCCGGGCGTGCTCGTACTGCGGCAGCCGGACATGCGTGCCGGCATACAGCCGGGGGAAGACGCGGACCAGCCGGGCTCGGCTCAGGGGGCGGATCACCACCACGTCCAGCAGACCGTCGTCCAGCCGGGCGCCCGCACACATCTTCAGCCCGCCGCCGTACGAGGGCCCGTTGCCGACCGCGACCAGCATCGCGTCCACCCGGCGGGCGTCGCCGTCCAGCTCGACGGTGTACGGCAGCGGACGGAACGCCGCCAGCTCGGCGACGATCGCCAGGTTGTAGCGCTGGTTGCCGCGGGGCCAGCGCATCCGGTTCGCGCGCTCGTTGACCGCCGAGTCGAAGCCACTGGCCAGCACGGTGACGTAGTAGCGCCCCGCGGCCCGGGCCAGGTCGATGGTGCGCCGCTGGCCGGCGGCGACCAGCATCGCCGCGACCTCGGGTGCCCGGCGCGGGATGCCCAGGCTGCGCGCCACGTCGTCGCCGGTGCCGGCGGGTACCACGCCTAGCGGCATCCCGGTGCCGGCGACCAGCTGCGCGGCCAAGTTGACCATGCCGTCACCGCCGACCACGACCAGGCCGTCGTAGCCGTCGGCCACCGCCTTCGCGCCCAGCTCGTACGACTCGTCGGCGTCCCGCCCCACCAGCGCGGTCGCCTCCAGCCCGGCCGCGCGTAGCCGGCGCAGGGCACGCAGCCCGTAACCGGCCCCGCGGCCCCGTCCGGACACCGGGTTGACCAGCAGCGCCAGCCGCCGCGGCGGACCGTGTCCGGCCATCAGTCCGGGTCTCGCAGATCGCTGGGTCGCTCGTCGGCCGGGTCGTGGTCGAGCTCGATCGCGGAGGCGGCGTCGTCGTCCAGCTGGTCGTAGTCCGGCTCGGCGGAGCGGCGACGGCGGTCGACCAGCCGGGCGATCAACTCGGAGACCAGGAACAGCCCGGTCATCGGTACGGCCAGGAACAGCATCGTGATCGGGTCGGTGGACGGGGTGGCGACCGCCGCGAACACGAACACCCCGACGATGATCCACGGCCGGTACCTGCCCAGGGACCGGCCCGAGACCACGCCGGCCAGGTTCAGCAAGATCACGAACAGCGGGATCTCGAACGCCACCCCGAACACCAGCAGCATCCGCAGCACGAAGTT
>CAZNCE010000308.1:0-2081 GCA_964571285.1 uncultured Nocardioidaceae bacterium
AGCACCTCCCTTACAAGGAGGGGGTCGCAGGTTCGATCCCTGCTGCGCCCACCGAAACAGTCTCTGACCCGCGAAACGTCCCGTCATCGTCGGATCGGTCGGCGCAATACCACTGAGCACAACGAGCAGTTGCAGGCCCTGATGGCGGACTGTGCGGGCAAACGACTTTACGAACCACCGCGATCTTGCCCTGGTATCTGTGCTGGCGGACACGGGCTGCCGGGTTTCTGAGGTTGTGAATCTGCGGCTGGGGGACCTGGACTTGCGGGAGTGCACGGCGAAGGTGGTGGGGTGGGCCGCAGGCCGCGTGTGGTGCCGCGTGGTGCGGCTGCTGCGCAGGCGTTGGACCCGCTCCCTGCGGGTGCGTCGCAGGCAGTCGCTCAGCGGTTCGGTATGGCAGTGACTGGGTGCCAGCGGGAAGGGCCGGCTGCAAGTGCCGGGCGTGCAGCAGATGCTGCGGCGTCGTGGCCGTCGTTTGGGGTTGCCGCTGCATCCGAACATGTTCCGGCACTGGGTCGCGGATGCGTGGCTGCGGGCGGGGGGCTCGGAGACTGACCTTATGGAGTTGGCGGGTTGGCGGTCGCGGCAGATGTTGCAGCGGTATGCGGCTGCGAATCGTAGTCAGCGGGCGCGGGAGGCGCATAGGGCGTTGTCGCCGTTGGACCGGCTGCGGTCCGGTTGAGCTGGGGGCTGCGCCGGAACCCTTTGGGAGTCGGCACGGCTGTGGATGTCTCAAGATTTCTGGGCGGGGCAATCGGATCGTGAGGGGCGTGTTGTGTGACCCCGACAATCCCGCCATTCGTGCGCGCCGAGGGCTGCTGCCGGTTACTCTCTACATCGAGCTGGGGGGCTGCGGTGACGAGCAATGTGCGATCGGGGCTGGCGTTGGCGATCATCGGCGGCATGGCAGCCGTTGTGGGCCTGGCCGGGGTGGAGTTTCTGCTGCCGTTGGGCATCGTGGCTGCGTTGTTCGGTGCCGTGTACGTCGTGTATGGGTTGTTGAACGACTGACCGGCTCTCAGGCCCCGTAGCGGAGCGTACATGTTTCGCTGCGGAGCGGAGCTGCCAGCGGAATGATGAGCGTATGACTGCTGCTGCCCTCCTAGTCGCATCCCTGGCCCTCCTGTTCACGGTCGCATCCTTCTGGTGGCTGCACGCTCGAACAGGCAAGCTGGTCGCCTTCGAACCGCGCACCTTCGCGGCGTACGTCCGGCCCGACGCGCAAAGGTCGGGCCTCCGGTTCCAGCTTGTGCTGCACAACACGGGTGCCGTGCCGATTGTCGTCTTGGAGCTGAGGCTGCGGTTCGCTTCCGCGTCCGAACCGCCGATGATGTGGGAGTGGACCCGCCCCACCGTCGATCCCACGAGCGGCGACGTGAAGGACGCTGCGGCACCGTTCAGCGTGCCCGGCAGGGGCGTCAGGGAGCTTGTGACGGAGTTTCGTGGCGACTTCCCCGGCAAGGTGCCTGAGCCGCACGCCTACTCCGTCACTGTCGAGGCCAAGGCGTCCAGCAGTCCCGAGACTTGGACGCCGGTGCTGTCCTTCGACTTCAACGCGGGCAACCTTGTTGAGCCGGGTGTGTACATCACCTACAGCAACGATCCCGAGTACCTGACGGACGCAGAGCGGCAAAAGGCTGCCAAGGCGCTGGCCGACATGCGGGCAAAGATTCGCGTAGCAGACGCGCACTGAGGCCCTTGGGGGTAAAGGATTTGCGTACTGCGCGCACTGCGCGGTTGCTGCGCAGCGGCCACTCGGCGTCCTGTGACAGCGTGAGGCGCATGGGCATATTGCGGACGTTGTACGACGTACCCGAGCGGAAAGATGCGCCACCGGGGGTGTGGGCGTTGCTGTGGGAGACGCGCGGCGCTGATGATCGGGACGAACGGTTGGACGCGCTGCAGGACCGGCTGGAAGCTTCGATGCGCGGAGCAGATACCTAGTCCACCTGTGGGTGTTGGGCTGAGCGTGGGATGCCGGGCAAGCACACCGCGCAACCGGCGCTCCCTTACAAGGAGGGGGTCTCAGGTTCGATCCCTGCTGCGCCCACCGACGACGTCGGCGATGAGTCTGGCGGTGG
>CAZNCE010000309.1:0-2058 GCA_964571285.1 uncultured Nocardioidaceae bacterium
GATGCCGGCGTACAACTGCGGCCGTGGGATGCGCAGCAGCTTGGCCCACATCGGCGCCATCGGCAGGTTCAGCACCAGCAGGAACGTGTTGCCGATCAGCAGGCTCGCCAGCAGCGTCCACACCAGGTCCGACTGCTCGACCATCAGTTGCGGTCCCGGCTGGATGCCGAAATTGCGCAGCGCGGCCAGCATGATCGCGGCGGTCGCGGTCACCGGCAGGCCGAGCGCCAGCAGCGGGACGAAGGTGCCCGCCGCGGATGCGTTGTTGGCCGCCTCCGGCCCGGCCACGCCCTCGATCGCCCCGTCGCCGAACTCGTGCCCCTTCCGGGCCAGCCGCCGCTCCAGGATGTAGGACAAGAACGTCGGGGTCTCCGCGCCACCGGCCGGGATCGCGCCGAACGGGAAGCCCAGCGCGGTGCCGCGCAGCCACGGCTTCCAGGACCGGCGCCAGTCGTCCCGGCCCATCCACGGCTGGCCGACCGGGATCACCTCCAGCGGGGTACGCCGCAGGTGCGCGGCCACCCACAATGCCTCCCCCAGGGCGAAGATGCCGACCGCGACCACCACGATGTCCAGCCGGTCGGCCAGCAGCGGCTGGTCGAAGCTCAGCCGCGCCTGGCCGGTGTTCAGGTCCAGCCCCACCAGACCGATGGTCAGTCCGATGAACAAGGCGATGAACCCGCGCAGTTGGGAGGAGCCCAGCACGCTGGTGACCAGCACCATCGCCAGCACGATCACCGCCAGATACGACGGTGCGCCGATGTCGACCGCGACGTCGGCCAGCGCCGGTGCGAAGAACGCCAGCAGCAGCGTGCCGATGGTGCCCGCGATGAACGACCCGATCGCCGCGGTGGCCAGCGCCTGTGCCGCCCGCCCGCGCTTGGCCATCTTGTTGCCCTCGAGGGCCGTCATCACCGAGGCCGACTCACCGGGCGTGTTCAGCAGGATCGAGGTGGTGGACCCCCCGTACATCCCGCCGTAGTAGATGCCCGCGAACATGATGAACGACGGCACCGGGTCCAGTCCGTAGGTGACCGGCAGCAGCAGGGCCACCGCCATGGCGGGCCCGATTCCCGGCAGCACGCCGATGAACGTGCCCAGGGCGACGCCGATCAGGGCGTAGAGCAGGTTGACCGGGGTGACGGCGTTCGCAAGGCCGTCCCACAACAACGAGAAACTGTCCATCACAGGATTCCGTCCAGGATTCCGGGGGTCAGCGGGATGCCCAGGCCGACGTAGAAGCCGTACCAGCTGAGAACCGACATCGCCGCGCCCACTAACAGGTCGCGGAGCTGGGTGCGGCTGCCCAGCGACCACGCGGCCCCCGCGAACAGCAGCGCGCCGGAGATCGCCCAGCCGAGCCAGCTCACCGTTGCGATGGTGAAGACCATCACCCCGACCAGCTTGAGGATCGTGACCAGGTCGGTCGGGCTGGTCAGGTCGACGTCCTCGCCGCCCTCCTCCTCCGGCACGTCGCCGCGGGCCGTGGCCAGCACCAGCAGCACGCCGAGCACCACCATCACGGTGCCGATGACGTACGGGAAGGCACGCGGGCCCACCGGGTCGCCGAACCCGACCGCCAGCGTGGAGGCGTCGTAGATGGTGTAGACACCGATCACCGCCAGCAGTGCGGCCAGCCCGTACTGGGCCGTGTCCTTCCGGCGTGGGGCCGGGGCGGCGCTGTCCGGTGTCGTCTCGTGGCTCGTGTCCGTGCTCACAGCAGCCCCAGCTCCTTCAGCGTCGACGCGACACGTTCGTCCTGCTCCTTGAGGAACGCGGTGAACTCGTCGCCGGTCTTGAACGAGTCGATCCAGCCGTAGTCCTGCAGCGCCTTCTGCCAGCCGGGGGAGTCGTGCATCTCTTCCAGGTAGCCGATCAGCTGCTGCCGCCGTTCCTCGGAGATCCCCGGTGGCGCCAGCACGCCTCGCCAGTTGGTGAAGACCAGGTCGACACCGGACTCGGTGAGCGTCGGGACGTCCCGCATGGACTCGGACTCCATCCGCTCGGCCCCCGAGACGGCCAGCACCCGCAGGTCGCCGGACTCGATCTGGCCCTCGA
>CAZNCE010000310.1:0-2021 GCA_964571285.1 uncultured Nocardioidaceae bacterium
GGCGTGCGGCAGCGAGCGTCCGCCCAGGTGCAGCAGCTCCAGCACCTCGTCGAACGACGCCGAGTCGGAAGCGCCCTCGGTGCAGATCGGGTAGAGCCGACTCAGGTCGCCCGGGATCACATCGCTGGCCAGCAGCGCCTCCCGCGCCCGCATCCAGTTGCGGTTGCCCATCACGGTGTTGATCTCGCCGTTGTGCGCGATGAACCGGAACGGATGCGCCAGCGGCCAGCTCGGGAAGGTGTTCGTGGAGAACCGGGAGTGCACCACGGCCAGGGCCGAGGCCAGCCGCTGGTGGCGCAGGTCCGGATACACCTGGTCCAGCTGGGCGGTGGTCAGCATCCCCTTGTAGACGAGGGTTCTCGACGACAGCGAGGGGAAGTACGCATCGGTCTCGTGCTCCACCCGCTTGCGCAGGCAGAACGCCATCCGCTCCAGGGCCATGCCGACGACCCGCTGGGCCGCCGCGCTCACCACCAGCTGGGCGAACGACGGCATCGCCGCCCTGGCGGTGGCACCCAGGTCGTCCGGGCGCACCGGCACCTCTCGCCAGCCGACGACCTGCAGGCCCTCCTCCTCGGCGATCTCCTCGATGCGGGTACGCGTCTTGGCGGCGCTTTCCTCGTCGTCGGGCAGGAACGCCGTACCCACGGCGTAGCTGCCCGCGGACGGCAACTCGAAGTCGCACACCTCGCGCAGGAACGCGTCCGGCACCTGGATCAGGATCCCGGCGCCGTCGCCGGAGGCAGGCTCCGCGCCGGAGGCGCCACGGTGGTCGAGGTTGTGCAGCGCGGTGATCGCCTGACGGACGATCTCGTGGCTGGCGACCCCGGTCAGCGTCGCCACGAACGCCACGCCACACGCGTCGTGCTCGTGGCGACCGTCGTAGAGTCCCTGGGGCTGCGGAACTGAGCGCATGCGGGCACCCCTTCGTCGTCGGGTGACCCACCAGAGGCGGATCGGGTGCACGAGACGACGTTGGCTCGCGCGAGCAACCAGACGTGATGGTAACCGCCGCGCCGGTGCCGCCGCCAGCGACCGCTCACCCAGTGAACGGTCCGGCGGCCGGCCCGGACCGCTCAGCCGAGCCCGGCGCCGACCAACGAGCCGAACAGGTACGTGACCCCGGCCGCGGCGCCTCCGAGCAGCATCTGGCGGCCTCCGGAGTACCACCACGGCCGGCTGGTGACCCGCGCGACGACCGCACCGCAGCCGAACAACGCGATCAGCGTGAGCAGCAGCCCGGGCAGCAGCGTGCTGGCACCGAGCAGGTACGGGAGCACGGGCACGAGTGCGCCGATTCCGAAGGCCAGGAAGGAGGAGACGCCCGCGAGCAGCGGGTTCGGCAGGTCGTCGGGGTCGACGCCGAACTCCTCCATCGCGTGCACGGCCACCGCCCGGTCGAGGTCGGAGTGCACCTCCTCGGCCATCTTCCGTGCGGTCCCGGGGCTGATGCCCTTGTCGACGTACATCTGGGTCAGCTCGGCCGCCTCGGCCGCGCTGTTCGCCTTGATCTCCGCGCGCTCGATCTGCACCTGCTTGTGCGCGAACTCGGCCTGGCTGGCCACGGACGTGTACTCCCCGGCCGCCATCGAGAAGGCTCCCGCCGCCAGGCCGGCGATGCCGGCCAGCACGACCACCCGGGGCTGCTCGCCGCCGGTGCCGCCGACCATGCCGGCGATGAGCGCGAAGTTCGACACCAGGCCGTCCATCGCGCCGAACACGGCCGGGCGCAGCCAGCCGCCGGTCACGTCGGGGTGCTCGTGGCCGATCTCCGTGGTGTCGTCCCCTGGGGGTGGTGGGGGCGCGGTCAGCACTGCATCGCCTTCTTCCGGGCGGGACCGGCTCGGGTCCTGCCCCGTCTCACGCCGCATTGCCGAGCGGGCACCAGGTCGACCTGGGCGGCTCACATCTTCGGTGCTTCACGACCGATTTTAGCCTTGTATTGTTGGGAATTCACCGAAGGAAAGCCTCACCTACCCTGCGTGGGAGCAGTCTCGGCACCCGCCCTCCGCGGCCCCGCT
>CAZNCE010000311.1:0-1958 GCA_964571285.1 uncultured Nocardioidaceae bacterium
TGTAGGGCGGTTCCCTCGATGAGTCAGGCTTGTTGCAAGCCATTCACGCTCTGACCAGACAAGCCGCCCAGACGATGCCTGGAGCCAGCGGCTGTGCCGGGCCCGACGTAGGCTCAGTTCTCCCGTGTCCCTCGAACAGCCATCCAGGCGACCAGCCGCACCTCATGTTGCTCGACGTGTGGGAGCGGTTCGCGTGGGGGTGGTGCGGTGATCCCGGCCTCCTCTAAGACATCCGCAACTAGGCCGATACGTTCCTCGTCCGTTCGCCCTTCGTTGAGGGCGTGGCGCATCTGTCGGGAGACCTTGGCGGAGGGGACGCTGCGGAGTCGGTTCGCGAGTTCGATCTGCTTCTCCCGTCCGAGGTAGCCACCTGCACGGAAGACCAGCTGGTAGGCGTCGCGGAATGAGAGGGGCATCTCGGCCTGGAATGCGTTGGGGTCGGTCAACTCGTTCCAAGCGGTGTGGGCGTCGGTGCGGGCGACGTCCCAGGCGTCGAAGGCACGGTCGTACACATCGTCGGTCATCCATCGCGGCGTGCTGTCGGTGCCGGGGTCGGCGACGCGTAGGGAGATGAGGGTGTCTCCGGAGATCCTGGGTTGGCCGGACTCATCATGGCTGACGGCCCAGTCACCGTCGACGGCGACGTAGCGGAACCAGGGCTTGTCGCTGTCGCCGATGCGGATGCAGAAGACATAGCCGTTGCCGTGCACCGCCGGGTTCTCGAAGCCGCTGCCTGACCCGTAGGGCAATGAAACGATGTCGGTCTTGGTGGTGGTGTCGGTGGTGAAGGCGCCGTACAGCCGGCGTCGGTACTCCTCACCTGACAAGGATGCGCTTGACCCGCCGGCGTCGAGGAGCTTCTCAAACTCGTCGGTGACCTGATCGTCGGTGAGGTTGACCTCGTGACCCGGACCGCGGCCGGGCAGGACCTCACCGGCACCGACAGCAGCGTCGGCCAGGGCGAGCTTGTTCTGCAGCCGCTCTTCGAGCTGCAGCAGTTCGTCCAGGCGTTCGGCGGGGAAGAACAGGCCGAGGTGGACGTAGTCGTGCTTGGACCCGATCCGGTCCACACGGCCGTGCCGTTGGACGATCCGCATGGGGTTCCACGGCAGGTCGTAGTTGATCATCTGCCCGGCCTGCTGCAGGTTCACACCCTCGGCCAAGACATCGGTGGTGAACAGTATGTCGAACTCGTCCTTGGCGGTCGGTTCCCCCCGGGCGTTGCGCGGTCCGGCGGTCTTGGGTGCGAACCCGGCGATCGTGGAGGCACGACCGCCCTGGTCGACACCGCCGGACGCGCCTCGCTCGTGGACCTTGGCGTAGGCGCCCATGATGGGCGGGGCCACCCGGCCCCGGTAGTCCGCCAACGGCGAGCCCGGCGGTGCTTCCTCGATAGCGGCCACGACGTCGTCGTGGATGGGGATGATGGTGTCGGTGAACGCGGAGAAGACGATGACCTTGCGCCGATCGCCATGCGGGACGCCGCGCGGGTCGATCCTGCGCGCGTCCTCCGCGATCTGGGTGAGCTCCTGGACGAGCTTGTCGACCTTTGGTTCCCTGCCGTCGATGACGACGGCGGCCAGGTCCCGAAGCCGGCCGAGGAGGGCAATGTCCGAGCGGACGTCGGCCTCCAGCTCGGCGGTGTGGTAGCCGCTGGCAGCCTCGATCTGCTCGTTCTCGTTGTCGAAGGCCAGCACGAACGCGTCCAGGTCGTCGGAGTCGGAGGAAGCCCAGTCACTTAGCGCTTCACCCTTCAGGACCCACCCCTGGTCGAGGGCTGCGAGGAACACCTCGTGCGAGGCGATCATCCGCTCGAGAGAGTCGTGCAGCGCGTTCGGGCTGGACTCCAGCCGCTTCAGCAGTCCTGAGCGCAGCAGGCCGGCGTTGGTGATCTGGTACTCCAGCAGGTCCTGGTCGAGGGTGTACCTGCTGGACAGGTAGCGGGCCAGCATGAGGCG
>CAZNCE010000312.1:0-373 GCA_964571285.1 uncultured Nocardioidaceae bacterium
GCCGCCCCGCGGCGCGGCTGTCGGCGGCCGGCCGCAGCAGCGCCTCGGCGCCGCCGAGCCGGCCGGCGGCGCCGACGACGACCACGTCGTGCACGGTGCGGCGGGCCTCGGCCACCCCGCTGCGGGCGACCTCCACCGGGTCGCCGACGCCGTTGCCCGGCTCGGGCGCCCACACCGTCGCGCCGGCCTGGCGGCCCACGATCTGCAGCTGCTGGACGGCGTTCGGCCGCTGCAGGTCGGAGGCCACCAGCAGCGGGCTGTGGCCCTGCTCCTTGAGCCAGTGGGCGAGCTTGCCGGCCAGCGTGGTCTTGCCGGCGCCCTGCAGGCCGGCGAGCATGATCACGGTGGGCGGCTGGTTGGCGAACCGCAGCCG
>CAZNCE010000312.1:383-1937 GCA_964571285.1 uncultured Nocardioidaceae bacterium
GCCGCCGAGGATCGCGATGAGCTCTTCGTTGACGATCTTGATGACCTGCTGGGCGGGGTTCAGCGCCTGGCTGACCTCGGCGCCCCGCGCCCGCTCCTTGACCTGGGCGATGAACTCCTTGACCACGGGTAGCGCCACGTCGGCCTCGAGCAGCGCGATCCGGATCTCGCGTGCGGTGGCGTCGATGTCGGTGTCGGAGAGCCGGCCCTTGCCGCGCAGGTTCTTGAAGGTCGCGGCCAGGCGGTCGGAGAGAGTGGCAAACACGCGGTTGGGTCCTCGTCGGGCGGTTGTCGGTCGCCGGCGGCGGTCGCCGGCCGATGTGGGGTCGGGCTGGTAGGTGTCCGTGGACCGGTCCAGCCTAACGTCCCCCTGCGGCGTACCCGGTGCCTCGGATCCGCGGCTGCGCCGGCGCGGGGGACTGCGTCGTCCGGCCGTTCACCGGTCCAGCCGGCGCTGAGCTCAGCCGGCCAGCAGCGCGTCGACGAACGCCTCGGCCTCGAACGGCGCCAGGTCGTCGGCGCCCTCGCCCAGGCCGACCAGCTTGACCGGTACGCCGAGTTCCCGCTGCACCGCGACCACGATGCCGCCCTTGGCGGTCCCGTCCAGCTTGGTCAGGACGATCCCGGTGACGTCGACGACCTCGCCGAACACCCGCGCCTGCGTCATGCCGTTCTGCCCGGTGGTGGCGTCCAGCACCAGCAGCACCTCGGTGACCGGGGCGACCTTCTCCACCACGCGCTTCACCTTGCCGAGCTCGTCCATCAGCGCGCTCTTGGTGTGCAGCCGGCCGGCAGTGTCGATCAGCACCGTGTCGGCCTCGCGCTCGACGCCGGCGTGCACCGCTTCGTACGCCACGCTGGCCGGATCGCCGCCCTCAGGTCCGCGGACGGTGCTGACACCGACCCGTTCACCCCACGTCTGCAACTGGTCGGCAGCCGCGGCCCGGAAGGTGTCGGCGGCACCCAGCACCACCTCGGCCTCGTCGGCGACCAACACCCGGGCCAGTTTGCCGACCGTGGTGGTCTTGCCCGACCCGTTAACGCCGACCACCAGTGCCACGCCGGGCTTGCCAGCGTGTCGGGCCACCTGCAGCTCCCGGTCCAGGGTCGGGTCGACCAGGGCGACCAGTTCCTGCCGTAGGATCTCGCGGGCCTGTTCCCCGCTGGTGGCGCCCTGGACGCGTACCCGCTCCCGCAGGCTCGCCACTAGCTCCTGGGTCGGGCCGACCCCCAGGTCGGAGGTCAGCAACGTGTCCTCGATCTCCTCCCAGACGTCCTCGTCCAGGCGGTCGCGCGACAGCAGGGTCAGCAGGCCCTTGCCGAGCGAGGTCTGGGACCGGGCCAGCCGCTCCCGCAGCCGGACCAGGCGACCCTTGGCGGGGGCCGGCTTCTCGATCGGCGGAGCGGTCGGCTCCACCTCGGCGGGCTCCACCGGCTCCAGTGGGACCTCGGGCAGCTCCACGTCCTCGACCGTGCGCCGCTGCTCCGTGCGTGGTGGGGTGGCGTCCTCGCCGACGGACGGCTCGGTCGTGGGTGACTCGGTTGTGGGTGACTC
>CAZNCE010000313.1:0-1932 GCA_964571285.1 uncultured Nocardioidaceae bacterium
CGGCGACGAGGGCCTTGGCGATGTCGCCGGAGTACTGCAGGCCGCCGTCGCCGATCACGGGTACGCCCGCGGGGCGGCAGGCCTGCGCGGCGTCGTGGATCGCGGTGACCTGCGGGACGCCGACCCCGGCGACCACCCGGGTGGTGCAGATGGAGCCCGGTCCGACCCCGACCTTGACGGCATCGGCGCCGGCGTCGACCAGTGCCTGCGCGCCCGCCCGGGTGGCCACGTTGCCGCCGATGACCTGGACGCCGCGGAAGGCGGGGTCGGACTTGAGGCGGCCGACCATGTCCAGCATCAGCCGGGCGTGGCCATGCGCGGTGTCGACCACCAGCACGTCGACCCCGGCCTCGACCAACGCGGTGCAGCGCTGCCAGGCGTCGCCGAAGAAGCCCACCGCGGCACCGACGCGGAGGCGGCCCTCTTCGTCCTTGGTGGCCAGCGGGTACTGCTCGGACTTGACGAAGTCCTTGACCGTGATCAGGCCGGTGAGCCGGCCGCGGACGTCGACCAGCGGAAGCTTCTCGACCTTGTGCTTGGCCAACAGTGCGGCGGCGTCCTCGGACTTGATGCCGACCGGCGCGGTGATCAACGGCATCGGCGTCATCACGTCACGGACCAGGCGGGTGCTCCACTCCACGCTGGGGACGAACCGCAGGTCGCGGTTGGTGATGATGCCGAGCAGCAGTTTGTCCTCGCCGACGACGGGGAGTCCGGAGACGCGGTAGCGGCCGCACTGCTCGTCCAGCTGCTCGAGGGTGGCGTCCGGGCCGATCGTGACCGGGTCGGTGATCATGCCCGACTCCGACCGCTTGACCAAGTCGACCTGTCCGGCCTGCTCCTGCGCCGACAGGTTGCGGTGCAGCACACCCAGACCGCCCTCCCGGGCCATCGCGATGGCCATCCGGGACTCGGTCACGGTGTCCATCGCGCTGGACAGCAGCGGCAGCGCCACGTCGATGGTGCGGGTCAGCCTGGTGGTGGTGTCCACTTCGCTGGGGATGACGTCGGTCTCCCCCGGCACCAGCAGGACGTCGTCGTAGGTGAGCCCGATCCGGGCGAACTTGTCGGGGATCTGGTTCTGCAACTCGGTGGACATCGGGGTCGTCGCACCTCTCTTGCCGCGCGGGGACGAGTCCTCATCGTAGCGGCGGGACCCAACGCAGCCACGCCGGACCGCGTCCAGCCGGCACCCTTCGGTGCGGATCCGCGGGCCGGACGTGCCGAACGTCACATCGCGGCGGTTTCAGTCCGGGCTCGCAGCGGCGCGCCCCCGATGGGCGACGGCGGCCATCGCCAGCTCGCGCAGCCGGTTCAGCGCCCGGTGCTGGCTGACGCGGACGGAGCCCGGCGACATGCCGAGCCAGCGCCCGGTCTCGTCGGCCGAGAGCCCCGCCCCCACCCGCAGCACGACCACGTCACGCAGCCGGTCCGGCAACTGCTGGAGCAGGTGCGCGGCGTGCGCCAACTCGGCGTTGGCCACCGCACGTTCCTCGGGGGTGGGCGCGTCATCGGCGTCGTCCGGGAGATCGTCGACCACCCGGGGCGCCTTCGCCATCCGGCGCTGGGCGTCCACCACCTTGTGCGCGGCGATCCCGTACACGAACGCCTCGAACGGGCGGCCGTGGTCGCGGTAGCCCGGGATCCCCGCCAGCACGGCCAGGCAGATGTCCTGGGCCACATCGTCGACGGTGTGCATGCCGCCGGCGTACGAGGACAGCCGGACCCGGCTGTAACGGTGCGCGATCACCCGAGTCTGCGCCAACAGCTCCTCGGTGGCCAGCCGGTCCCCGCGCTGCGCGCGGCGTACCAGCCGGTCCATCGCGCCCTGCTGGGCCTTCCAACCGGGCCGGCGTGAGCCGGTGGGTGACCATGTGTACGGCTCGGCGGGTGACCCTGACTCAGAGTCCGACTCGGCGCCCGCATCGTCAG
>CAZNCE010000314.1:0-1932 GCA_964571285.1 uncultured Nocardioidaceae bacterium
ACTCACCGCGGCCGAACGCGGCCACCGCCTCGCGAACCGCCGAGTCGAACAGCTCGGCGACCTCCTCCTCCTTGCGGGCCACCTTGAGCCCGCGGCCGCCGCCTCCGTACGCCGCCTTGATCGCGATCGGCAGGCCGTGCTCGCGGGCGAACGCGAGCACCTCGTCCGCGCCGCCGACCGGGTCGGGGGTGCCGGGGACCAGGGGGGCGCCGACCTTCTGGGCGATGTGCCGGGCCTGCACCTTGTCGCCGAGCGCGTCGATGGCGTCCGGCGGCGGCCCGATCCAGGTCAGCCCCGCGTCGACCACCGCCCGGGCGAAGTCGGCGTTCTCCGCCAGGAACCCGTAGCCCGGGTGCACGCTGTCGGCCCCGCTGCGGCGGGCGACGTCGATGATCTTGTCGATCGACAGGTACGTGTCGCCCGGGGTCGATCCGCCCAGCGCATACGCCTCGTCGGCCAGCCGGACGAACAGCGCGTCCCGGTCGGGGTCGGCGTACACGGCGACACTCCCGATGCCGTCGTCGCGGCACGCGCGGACGACGCGGACCGCGATCTCCCCGCGGTTCGCGATCAGGACCCTGCGGACGCTGCTGGTCACGAGGTAGCTCCCTTCGACTGCGTGGAGTCTAGTGCCGGGCATGCGCGCCCCGATCGGGCAGCAGCCGTGCCGCAGCGGGCCGCAGCCCGGCAGCCGCGTCCGGGTGCGGTGTCGCGTTACGGTACGGGAGTCGCCCGTCAGCACGAGAGGCCTGCATCCGATGTCCACCTTCCAGCTCAGCCGTGAGCACGAGGAGTTCCGCGCGGTCGTACGGGACTTCGCCGAGAAGCAGATCGCGCCGCATGTCGAGTCCTGGGACGCCCAACACCACTTCCCCGTCGACGTCGTGCACCAGATGGGGGAGCTCGGGCTGTTCGGGCTGACCGCGCCGGAGGAGTACGGCGGCGCGGGCGGCGACTTCACCAGCCTGTGCGTGGCGATCGAGGAGATCGGCCGGGTGGACCAGTCCCTCGGCATCACGCTGGAGGCCGGTGTGGGGCTGGGCATCAACCCGATCCTGACCTTCGGCACCGACGAGCAGAAGCAGCGCTGGCTGCCGGACCTGGTGGCCGGGCAGCGGCTGTCCGGGTTCGGGCTGACCGAGCCCGGCGCCGGTTCGGACGCGGGCGCCACCAAGACCAAGGCGCAGCTGCGCGACGGCAGCTGGGTGCTCGACGGCGCGAAGCAGTTCATCACCAACTCGGGCACCGAGATCACCTCGTGCGTGACCGTCACCGCGCGCACCGGCGAAACCCCCGACGGCAAGGCGGAGATCTCCAGCATCATCGTGCCCAACGGCACGCCGGGCTTCGTGGTGGAGCCGGCCTACGACAAGCTCGGCTGGCGCATCTCCGACACCCACCCGCTGACCTTCACCGACTGCGCGGTCCCCGAGGACCACCTGCTGGGGGAGCGAGGCCGCGGCTTCGCGCAGTTCCTGGCGATCCTCGACGACGGCCGGGTCGCGATCGCCGCCCTCGCGGTCGGCTGCATCCAGGCCTGCCTGGAAATGTCACTGACCTACGCGGGGGAACGGACCACGTTCGGCGTGCCCATCGGCCGTAAACAGGGGGTGGCGTTCCAGATCGCGGACCTACAGGTGATGGCCGACGCGGCCCGGGCGCTGGTCTACCGGGCGGCCGCGATGAAGGACGTGGGCCGTCCTGCCGCCGAGTTCAAGCAGGCGGCTGCGGTGGCGAAGCTGTATGCGACCGAGTCCGCGGTCACCGCCACCCGGATCGCGACCCAGGTGTTCGGCGGCTACGGGTTCATGGAGGAGTACCCCGTGGCCCGGTTCTACCGGGACGCCAAGATCCTGGAGATCGGCGAGGGTACGTCCGAAGTGCAGCGGATGGTGATCGCCCGGGGGCTCGGCCTGCCGGTGGAGTGAGCTG
>CAZNCE010000315.1:0-1926 GCA_964571285.1 uncultured Nocardioidaceae bacterium
CGCCGACCTCGATCAGCGGGTAGTCCTTCTTCGACCACACCTTGGTCAGGTCGAACGGGTGGAACCGGTAGGTCGCGGCGTCCTTCTCGGGCATGATCTGCACGCACAGCTTCCACTTGGGGTAGTCGCCGCGCTCGATCGCGTTGTACAGGTCGGCCTGGTGGCTCTCGCGGTCGCCGGCGATCACTTGCCCCGCCTCTTCGTCGGTGAGGTTCTTGATGCCCTGCTGGCAGCGGTGGTGGAACTTCACCCAGAACCGCTCACCCTCGGCGTTGACGAAGCTGAACGTGTGCGAGCCGAAGCCGTGCATGTGGCGGTACGAGGCGGGGATGCCGCGGTCGCTCATCACGATCGTGACCTGGTGCAGCGCCTCGGGCAGCGAACTCCAGAAGTCCCAGTTGTTGGTGGCGCTGCGCATGTTCGTGCGCGGGTCGCGCTTGACCGCGTGGTTGAGGTCGGGGAACTTCAGCGGGTCGCGGAAGAAGAAGACCGGCGTGTTGTTGCCGACCAGGTCCCAGTTGCCTTCCTCGGTGTAGAACTTCACCGCGAAGCCGCGGATGTCGCGCTCGGCGTCGGCCGCGCCGCGCTCGCCCGCCACGGTGGAGAACCGGACGAACATGTCGGTCTTCTTGCCGACCTCGGAGAAGATCTTGGCCTTGGTGTACTGGGTGATGTCGTTGGTCACCGTGAAGGTGCCGTACGCGCCCGAGCCCTTCGCGTGCATCCGGCGCTCGGGGATGACCTCACGGTCGAAGTGGGCCATCTTCTCCAGGAACCACACGTCCTGGAGCAGCATCGGCCCACGCGGGCCGGCGGTCACGACGTTCTGGTTGTCCGGGACCGGCGCGCCGGCGACGGTGGTCAGTTTGTTCGGTGTCGACGGGTTGTCCTGCGACACGGGAGTCCTCCTTGGTCCGTGTTGAGTATGGAGCGTGGGGCGGACCGCGTCAGGCGGCCCGGCACTTCGGGCAGCGGCCCCAGTAGATGACCTCCGCCTCCTCGATCGTGTAACCGTTCAGGTTGCTGGCCTGGAGGCACGGCGCCTCCCCGACCGCGCAGTCCACGTCGCTGACGGAGCCGCACTCCCGGCACACGACATGGTGATGGTTGTCGCCGACCCTGGCCTCGAACCGGGCCGGGGATCCGGCCGGCTGGATCCGGCGGACCAGGCCGGCGTCGGTCAGCGCCCCGAGTACGTCGTAGACCGCCTGCTTGGACACCGAGCCGAGTCGGCCGCGCACACCAGTGGCCAGGGCGTCCGCGTCGGCATGCGGCTGCGCATGCACCTCGGCGAGTACGGCGACCCGGGGAGCGGTCACCCGCAACTCGGCCTGGCGCAGCAACTCAGCGGGCTGGGCGGCGGCACTGGTCGGGACGGGGCGCATAGGGCCAGCGCATCACCTTTTCTGGACTTAGTCAAGACTGGGAGGCGCGGGTCGTGGATCCCGGCGCGGCGCTCACCAGGTCCAACCATGCTCGGCCAGCTGCTGCTCGACCTGCCACCGGGCCTCGTCGTCGTACGGGCCGCTGACGCCCTGCACGTCCGCGATCCGGCACGCCTCCAGCAGCAGGTCGTCGTAGGCGGCCTGTGCGGCGACCAGCTTGTGCGCCTTGGCCGCGGAGTCGGCGGTGCGGAGCTCCCGGATGTGGGTGGAGACCGTGGCCAGCCGGGTCTGCACCTGCAGCGCCTCGAACGGGTCCGGTGCCGGGACCGGGACGGCGCTCCGCGGTTCGCCGGGGTGCGGTGCCGGCCGACCCCGGGTGGCAGCCACCAACCGCCGCATCCGGCCGGGGAGGCTGAGCAGCCAGCGAACGCCGGGACGGGGCGGGTGCGGCAGGACGCTGTCCAGCACCAGGAACAGTGCGGCTGCTCCCAGTGCGGTTGCCACCAGCGCCCAGACCATGCCAAGAACCTCAGCAGTTCGT
>CAZNCE010000316.1:0-1858 GCA_964571285.1 uncultured Nocardioidaceae bacterium
GAGCTGCAGGACGAGCTGCAGGAGGAGTACGAGGGGATGGGCGTCAAGTTCATCACCGACGTGGACAAGTCGGGCTTCCAGGAGATCTCCGTCCCGTTGCAGGACGAGGTCGCCGAGGGCCTGGGTCCGGATGCCGTCGACATGCTGAAGAAGATTCGCGCGGTCACCGGAGACTGACCCGACGGCCGGCGTGGGCGCAATCCGCGAGCCCACGCCGGCCCTCGGTCGCCGCGGACCCGACCGTACCCCCGACGCATCCACCGACGAGGTAGGCCCGTGAGCCAACTCTGGCACGATTACATCGCCGCTGCCGACCGCGATTTCGAGCGGAGCAAACAGCGCAGCGAAACACTCTTCCCGCACTATTCCGAGGACGGCCGCTGGGAGCTGCTCGACATCTCCGAGCTGAGCTCGTGGGGCTCGCACTACGAGCACGGCAACTGGACCGCCGGCTTCTGGTTCGGCGTCATGTGGCTCACGTCGCTGGGCACCGGCAACGAGGCCCCCGCCGACCTGGCCCGAGCGCGCCTGGACCTGCTGGCTCCCCGAGCCACCGACCACACCACTCACGACCTCGGGTTCCTGTTCCACCCGTCCGTGGTCTTCGGGTATCAGTGCGGCCTTCTCCCGGACTCGGTCCTGCAGCATGCGGACGCCGCCGCGCGGATGACCGTGCGCCGATTCAACGAGCAGGGCCGCTACATCCAGGCCTTCGGTCCCGTTGGTGACGAGCGATCCGCCGGGACCAGCACCATCGACACGATGATGAATCTGCCGCTGCTGTGGTGGGCGGCGCAGGCGACCGGCGAGCCGGCCTTCGTCGAGGTGGCCCGCCATCACGCGCGTACCTCGGCACGGCTGCTGGTGAGGCCGGACGGCTCGACCGTTCACCTCATGCATCTCGACCCCATCAGCGGCTCGTTCCTCGAGGAGGCGACCCTGCAGGGAGCGTCGGCCAAGTCGGCCTGGTCCCGAGGGCAGGCCTGGGCTATCTGCGGGTTCGCCTGGTCCTACGCGGTGACCGGTGAGCCCGAGCTGCTGGCCGCGGCCGACCGGGCCGCCGACTACTACCTGCGAAATGTCGCCCCCGACCACCTACCGGCCTGGGACTTCACCGCACTGGGCGACCGACCCCCTCGAGATGCGAGCGCTGCGGCAGTGACCGCGCTCGGCTTCCAGATCCTCGGCTTGTGGCACCCCGACCCGGACCGCCGCGACAGCTACCGATCATCGGCCGACCGCGCCCTGGACGCCATCGGACGGTTGGCGCTCAACCGGGATGTTGATGTCGAGGGGATCCTCCTGCAGTCCAACTACTCGGTGCCCCACGGCCGCGGCGTGGACGGTGCGACGGCCTGGGGCGACTTCTACCTCGGCCTGGCCGCTGCGGTGCAAGCCGGAGTCCTCGGCCTGGAACAGCTGATCGGCGTCCAGCCACCCACGATCTCGAGCAGCAGAGAGGAGCACAGCCCGTGAGCTTTCTGAAGCGCCACATGAGGTCGCTTGTCTCGGAAGAGGAGCGGCACCTGAAGATACGGGCGCTCGATCCACTCGAGTACGTCCTACTGATCCTGAGCGGCCTGTGTCTGCTCGGCTTCACCATCACGGTGTTCCTGGACGTCGCGACGCGTCTCCTGCAACACCCCATCCTCTGGCTCCAGGAGGCCACCCTGGGGCTGTTCATCTGGGGCGTGTTCATCGGGGCATCCGCCGCGCTGCGCCGTCGCGAGCACTTCATCGTGACGTCGCTGAGCCCGAAGGCGGGAGCGCGCCGGCGCTGGATCACCGAGTCGTTCAACGGGATGGTCCTGCTGGTGATCGGCCTGGTGACGATGATCTTCGGCTACGACAACTTCCT
>CAZNCE010000317.1:0-1856 GCA_964571285.1 uncultured Nocardioidaceae bacterium
TCGGCCAGCAGCACCCGGTCGGGGTAGTTGTCGTCGACGTGCTTGCGCACCTTCTTCAAGAAGTCGTGCGTCTCGGGCAGGTTCTCGCCGTTGGTGCCGTCCCGCTCGTACAGATATGGCACCGCGTCGAGCCGGAAGCCGTCGATGCCCATCGACAGCCAGAAGTCCAGCACGTCGAAGATCGCCTCGTGCACGGCCGGGTTGTCGAAATTCAGGTCCGGCTGGTGGCTGTAGAACCGGTGCCAGAAGTACTGGTTGCGCACCGGGTCCCAGGTCCAGTTGGACGCCTCGGTGTCGACGAAGATGATCCGCGCCTCCGGCCACCGGTCGTCGGTGTCGGACCAGACGTAGAAGTCGCCGTACGGCCCGTCGGGGTCGGACCGCGACGCCTGGAACCACGGGTGCTGGTCGGAGGTGTGGTTGACGACGAAGTCGATGATGATCTTGATGCCGCGCTCGTGGGCGTCCTCGAGCAGCTGGCGGAAGTCGTCCAGCGTGCCGGTCTCGGGCAGCACGCCCCGGTAGTCGGCGATGTCATAACCACCGTCTCGCAGCGGAGAGGTGAAGAACGGCGGGATCCACAGACAGTCGACGCCGAGCCACTCCAGGTAGTCCAGCTTCTCGCGCAGGCCCTGGAAGTCGCCCGTGCCGTCGCCGTTGGCGTCGCGGAACGAACGCACGAGCACCTCGTAGAACACTGCCCGCTTGAACCACGACGGGTCGCGCTGCTCCTGCTGTTCGTCGGCGGTCGCGTCGGCGTCGGGTGCGTCGCCGGCCGCGCGGGCCGAGTCGTCGGCGGTGACCTCGGTCAACGCGGGATCCTCCCTCGGTGATCGCTGGCGGGGTCAGGGGTGGTTGGTCGCGGTGCTCCGATGTGTGGACGGCACACCCTAGGGCCTCCGCACCACCGTCAGAATGTGCGCCGACTCCCATCCCGGGTCGAGTCGCACATAGTTGTTCTCGCCCCAGCGCCAGACCTGCCCGGTCAGCTCGTCGCGTACCACGAAGGTGTCCTGCCAGTCCATGCCGAGCGCCGGCATGGACAGCCGAACCATGGTCTCGTGCGCATAGTGCGGGTCGAGGTTGACCACCACGATGATGGTATCGGTGTCCGCGGCCCCCGATGATCCGGTCGAGGCACCCTCCAGGGCGGTGGCGGATTTGGAGAAGCACAGCAGCGACTCGTCCTCCGGGTGGTGCACGGTGAGGTTCCGCAGCTGCTGCAGCGCGGGGTGCTCGCGCCGGATCTGGTTCAGCCGGGTGAGGTACGGCGCGAGCGTGTGCAGGCCGGCGCCCTCCTGGGCGTCCCGGCGCGCCGCGCCCTCCCAGTCGCGGGGCCGGTATTCGTACTTCTCCGAGTCCAGGTACTCCTCCGAGCCCGGGCGCACCGCCACGTGCTCGAACAGCTCGTAGCCGGAGTACACGCCCCAGGTCGGTGACGCGGTGGCCGCGATCGTGGCCCGCACCTTGAACGCCGCCGGGCCGCCGTACTGGAGGTACTCGGTGAGGATGTCGGGGGTGTTCACGAACAGGTTCGGCCGCAGCACGTGCGCGGTCTCGTGGGCCAGCTCGGTGAGGTAGGCCTCCAGCTCCCACTTGGCGTTGCGCCAGGTGAAATACGTGTAGGACTGGTGGAACCCGATGGTGCCGAGCGTGCGCATCATCGGCGGCTTCGTGAACGCCTCCGCGAGGAACAGCACGTCGGGGTCGGTGCCGCGGATCTGGTCCAGCAGCCACTGCCAGAACTGCACCGGCTTGGTGTGCGGGTTGTCCACCCGGAAGATCCGCACCCCCAGGTCCATCCAGTGCCGGACCACGCGCAGCACCTCGGCGTAGATGCCGTCCGGATCGTTGTC
>CAZNCE010000318.1:0-1841 GCA_964571285.1 uncultured Nocardioidaceae bacterium
GCTGCGAGGTCGCCGGCTGCTGGCTGCACACCGCTCGGTGGTCGCAGGGCGGATTCACCCGGTCGTCGCAACACCTTGATGCTGGAGGTGTTCAGGATGGCGACAGCGGACTGGAGCAAGAAGACGAGCGATGCGCCGGAGTCGCTTCGTCGGCAGTGGCGTGCTGATCGGGCGCTGAGGCCGGCGATGCGCTCGCCCGGGCGGCCGGATCCGTCGCGGGTGGTGCAGCGGCAGTTCTGGCGGCTGATCGCGACGGGCATCACCTCGGCGGAGGCATCGATCGCTGTCGGGGTGTCGGTCCCGGTCGGTATGCGCTGGTTTCGCCACGCTGGCGGGATGCCGCCGATCAGCCTGGCCGAGCCTTCTGGCCGCTACCTGTCGTTCGAGGAGCGCGAGGACATCGCGATCCTGCGAGCCCAGGACAAAGGGGTGCGTGAGATTGCTCGCGCGATCGGGCGCGACCCCGGGACCGTTTCACGCGAGCTGCGCCGCAACGCAGCCACCCGGAGCGGGAAGCAGGAGTACCGAGCCGTGGTGGCCCAGTGGAAAGCCCAGCAGGCCGCCAAACGTCCCAAGACCGCGAAGCTGGTCGAGAACGATCGGCTGCGAGAGTACGTCGCAGACCGGCTCGCTGGACAGGTCCGACGTCCCGACGGCACCGTCGTGGCCGGACCAGACGCGCCGGCGTGGAAAGGGCTCAACAAGGCTCGGCGCGCGGACCGGCGGTGGGCGAGCGCGTGGAGTCCGGAGCAGATCTCGAACCGGCTGGAGATCGAGTTCCCCGATGATGAGTCGATGCGGATCAGTCACGAGGCGATCTATCAGGCCCTGTTCATCGAAGGCCGTGGCGCTCTCAAGCGCGAACTCGTGGCGTGCCTGCGCACCGGCCGTGCGCTGCGCACGCCACGGAATCGGTCGCAGAACAAGCCCGCGGGGCACGTCACCAGCGACGTCGTCCTTTCCGAGCGCCCCGCCGAGGCCGCAGACCGAGCCGTGCCCGGCCACTGGGAGGGCGACCTGATCATCGGCACCGGCCGCTCCGCGATCGGGACGCTGGTCGAACGGCGGTCCCGTTCCACGCTGCTGGTGCACCTGCCCCGCCTGGAGGGATGGGGCGAGCAGCCGCGGGTGAAGAACGGGCCCGCGTTGGGCGGTTATGGCGCGGTCGCGATGAACGCCGCACTCACCACGTCGATGACCACCCTGCCGCAGCAACTCCGCAAGACACTCACCTGGGACCGTGGCAAGGAGCTGTCGGGGCATGCGGAATTCGCCATCGCCACTGGCACGAAGGTGTACTTCGCCGATCCCCACTCGCCCTGGCAGCGGCCCTCGAACGAGAACACCAACGGTCTGCTGCGTCAGTACTCCCCCAAAGGGACCGATCTGTCTCGATGGAGCGCAGAGGACCTCGAGGCCGTCGCGCTCGCAATCAACAACAGACCCCGAAAGGTCTTGGACTGGAAGACACCGGCGGAAGTGTTCAGTGAGCAGCTACGGTCACTCCAAGACCCCGGTGTTGCATCGACTGGTTGAACTCGCCCAGTTCCGCAGCCGGAAGTTCGTCCGTGACCTGAACCGACACAGCATGGTCGGATCCATGGGCAGGGTGGGCGCAGCCGGCGACAACGCAGCCATGGAGAGCTTCTTCTCCTTGCTGCAGAAGAACGTCCTCGACCGCCGCACCTGGGCCACCCGCGACGCACTCCGCATCGCCATCGTCACCTGGATAGAGAGGACCTACCACCGCCGCCGACGCCAAGACGCGCTCGGCCGATTGACGCCCATCGAGTACGAGACCATCATGACCACACCTGCCACTCAGGCAGCCTGACCCAACC
>CAZNCE010000319.1:150-1839 GCA_964571285.1 uncultured Nocardioidaceae bacterium
CGGATCGAGCGGTGCGGATCGAGCGGTGCGGATCGAGCGGTGCGGATCGAGCGGTGCGGATCGAGCGGTTGGAATCGAGCGGTTGGGGATCGGGCGCCGGGTGGCCGCAGGATGGCGCGTTGGGCAGCCGTCCCCGGCCACCGTGGCGGGTTGGTGCCCACCGGTGTCCGATTTGTCCGTGCTGAACGCGCCACGCTGCGCGCTAACCGCCGACCAGCCGCCTGGACCACGCAGCCCAGAGAGCCGATCCGCGGCTACAGGCCGAGCCAGAACGGCGACGTCTCGCCGTGCGCCACCACCGCCGCCGGGCCGGCCAGCTGCACCCGGCCGTCCTCCAGCCAGCGCACGTGCACCTGCCCGCCGGGTACGTCGACGCGGACGTGCACCGGGCGTGGCACGCCGTCGAGCATCGCCGAGGCCACGGCCGCGGCGCAGGCCCCGGTGCCGCACGACCGGGTCTCCCCCGCGCCCCGCTCGTACACCCGCATGGCGATCTCCCCGGGACGTACCCGCTTGACGAACTCCACGTTCACGCCGTTGGGGAAGTCCTGCAGGGAGAACCGCGGTGAGTCGTGCAGCGGGCCGGCCTCGGCCAGGTCGTCCACGAACACCACGGCGTGCGGGTTGCCCATGCTGATCCGGTGCGCGGGGAAGGTTCGACCAGCCACCCCGATGTCGACCTGTCCCTGCAGTTGCGCCGGCCCCATGTCGGCGCTGATCTCGTGGTCGTGGTCCACGCCGTGGAAGCGCACCTCGCGCACACCGGCGCGGGTGCCGACCAACAGCGGCTGCGACGGGTGCACCTGCCCGGACTGGGCCAGGTGCAGCGCGAACACCCGGATGCCGTTGCCGCACATCTCGGCGACCGACCCATCGGCGTTGCGGTAGTCCATGAACCACTCGGCATCGCCGGCCGGGATGCCCGGATCGAGCGCGCGCAACGCATCGGTGCGGATCACCCGCAGCACGCCGTCGGCGCCGATGCCGCGGCGGCGATGGCACAGGGCCCGCACCAGGGTGGGATCCAGCGAGCCGTGCACCGATCCGTCGGGGTCGGGCAGCAGGACGAAGTCGTTCTCGGTCCCGTGCCCCTTGAACCAGCCGAACACCGTGCCGTTCACGCGGGCCAGCCTAGGGGGTCACCCATGCCGTCACACCGGCGCTCCGGCGGCCTCGGGCTCCTCCATCTCGGCCGCGGCGCCGGCGAACTGGGACTCGTACAACCGCTGGTACGCGCCCTCCCGGGCGATCAGCTCGTCGTGCGTGCCCTGCTCGACGATCCGACCCGACTCCATCACCAAGATCAGGTCCGCGTCGCGGATCGTGGACAGCCGGTGCGCGATCACGAAGCTGGTGCGGTCGGTGCGCAGCGCCGCCATGGCGTGCTGCACCAGCGCCTCGGTACGGGTGTCCACCGAGCTGGTGGCCTCGTCCAGGATCAGCAGCGACGGGTCAGCCAGGAAGGCCCGGGCGATGGTGAGCAGCTGCTTCTCCCCCGCGCTGACGTTGCTGCCCTCCTCGTCGATCACCGTGTCGTAGCCGTCCGGCAGCGTCCGCACGAAGCGGTCCACGAACGTCGCCTCAGCGGCAGCGTGGATCTGCTCGTCGGTCGCCGTCAGATTGCCGTACCGGAGGTTGTCGCGGATGGTGCCGCCGAACAGCCAGGTGTCCTGCAGCACCATGCCGATC
>CAZNCE010000320.1:0-1822 GCA_964571285.1 uncultured Nocardioidaceae bacterium
CCAGCCTCCCGCAAGCCACGGACAGTTCTGGACCGTTGCGCCGTGTCGCGTCCATCTGAGTCCACTTCCGCGCCCGACGTCACCCTGCTGCGCTGGTTTGTGGACAACTCCGCGGATCGGGACGGGTGTGCAGAGCCTGAGGAGGACTCATGCAGACACTGCTGCTCAAGCCCGAGGAGGCCGCCGCGTGCCTCGGCATCTGCCGGTCGAAGGTGTACGAGCTGATGCGCGCCGGCACCCTCGAATCGGTGCAGATCGGCGCTAGCAGGCGCGTGCCGAGGGATGCGGTCGACTCGTTCATCGCCCAGTTGCGCGGATCTGGCTCTCAGGTGGCGTCATGACCAGCCGCTGCAGCGTGCCGGACTGCCACGTCGTGGCCGAGATCGTATTGGCGGACCCCGAAGGCATCGAGCTCGACATGTGCCGGGAGCATGGGAACGACGCCATACACCGCAGTGGTGGCGACATCCACGGCGTGCGCCTGATTCGCCGTCCACACTGCTTCCTGACCGGCTGTGATGCAGCAGCGGCAGCCGTCCTCGAGGACCGCGAGGGTCTGCCGCGACCCGTCTGCCTCCCGCACTGGGATGACCTCAGTTGGATCGATGGACGGCGTGAGCGCACGTTGCTCAACAGTCCTCGTCGCCTGGGACCATCTCGGGTCGGCGCTGCTCGCTGGTCTCGTGACTGAACGACGTCGCCGAGCGCAGGGAGAGGGCTCGATCTACCAGCTCAGCGACGGCAGATGGCGCGGGTCGGTCGAACTGGGTTGGATCGGTGGGAAGCGGCGACGTAGGACCATCACCCGCAGCACCAAGTCAGCCGTCGGCCGCGACCTGCGGCAGCTACTTGCTCAGCAGGCCGCCGGCCAGCTGAACACCGACAAGGCGCCCACGCTCGCTGCCTGGATGGAAACCTACTTGCGAGAGGTTGCCCCAGATCGAGTTCGGCCGGCCACACTCGCCAGCTACCAGCAGCAGGTCCACACGCACATCGTTCCCGAATTGGGTCACCACCGACTGGATCGTCTTCGTCCACAGCACCTGGCCGCGTTCTACCGGAAACGGTCCGAGGTGCTGTCAGCCAGCAGCATCCGTCGGCTCCATGCGATCCTGCGGCGATCACTCACCATCGCCGTGCGGTGGGGAGTCATCTCAAGCAACCCGGCGCAGCTGGTCGATCCCCCAGCGCTGGAGAGTAGCGAAGTGCAGCCGTACTCGGTCGCGGAGGTCAAGCGCTTCCTTGCCGCTGCGACGAGCGACCGCCTGGAGTCGCGGTGGGTGGTCGGCATCACGCTGGGCCTACGACAGGGTGAGGTCCTCGGGCTGAGCTGGCACGACATCGACTTCGAAAGCCGCGTTCTGCGGATTCGGTATGCGCTACGCCGACAACCGGACGGCTCGCTCGTCCTCAACGACACGAAGAATGCGCGCGGGCGAAGGAGCCTGCCGCTACCTGGGCCCGTTGTGGAGAGCCTGCTCAGGCGACGCCAGGCTCAGCAACTCGAGCGCGCGGCGGCGGGTGAGCGCTGGGTCGAGAACGGCTTGGTCTTCACCACCAGCCTTGGCACGCCGATCCACCCGCGGAACGACTACCGTTCGTTCCAGCGGCTACTCACTCGTGCTGGCCTTCGGCGGATCCGCCTACACGACCTTCGCCACACCGCAGCCAGTCTCCTGCTGACCCAGGGCGTGCCGGCCCGCGTCGTCATGGAGATCCTCGGTCACTCGCAGATCGGCGTCACGATGAACACCTACAGCCATGTCGCACCGGAGCTGAACCGAGCGGCCGTGCAGCGCATCGAAAACGCACTCTGGCCGGA
>CAZNCE010000321.1:0-1810 GCA_964571285.1 uncultured Nocardioidaceae bacterium
GCAGCCCCAGATCACCTGCTCGACGCGGAAGTCCTGGACCGTGGCGTCGGACCCGCTGCGGCGCAGCCGCCGCCGGACGCTGGCCGATCCGCCGAGCACGGCGCCCAGCCGCTCGCCTGCACGTTCGGCCGTCGGCCGCAGCAGCCCGTCGACGATGCCACCGCCCGTCGCGACGGATCCCGTGGCCGGACGCACCCCCGGGAGGTCCTGGATGTACGGCGTCACGCGGGACATCAGACTGGGCCGGCGCCAGACCAGCGCGGGGACGAGCAGCCACATTCCGACGCCGAACGCGAGGCCAACCACGGCGCCGAGCAGCGCGGTCAGCATCGACTCACCCGATCATCTCGCCGGACCATTGTCCCTCTGGTCCGCAGGGCGGGCGTTCGTCGCCGGCGCGCCGGCATCGTCGCCGTCATGCCAGCACCCGCTTCTCCACCGGGAGCCGACCGATCCGGACCATCAACCGGTACGCGACCAGGCAGCAGGCGCTGCCGATCACCAACACGATCACGCCAGTCGGGCTCGCGTACCGGCGGATCACCTCCTGCTGGAACGACAGCGTAAGCAGCACCAGCCAGGGAGCGGACACGGCCAGCCGCGCGCCGGCGACCGTCCAGGACTGGCGGGACTCCAGCTCGGAGCGGGTGTGCGCCTCCTCGCGCAGGAACGACGAGAGGGTCCGCAACATCCGACCGAGCTCCCCACCGCCGACCTCGCGGGCCACCCGCAGCGCCTCGACCACCCGGTCGCCGACCGGGTCCGACAGGCCGATCTTGAGCCGGTCCAGGCAGTCGCCGAACCGGCCGGTGGCCAGGTAGTCGGCACCGAACCGGGTGAACGGCTCCCGCAGCGGCTCCGGACCGCGCCGGCCGAGCGCGATCAGCGCCTCCGGCAGCGACAGGCCGGCGCGTACGGCCGACGCGAGGTTGTCCACTGCCTCTGGCCACACGTCGGCGAGTTCGCGCTGCCGCCTGCGGGCCCGGCCACGCAGCAGCGCCAGCGGCGCGTACCCCGCGACCAGCGCAAAGGCCACGGCAACAGGCAACGTGCGGGAGACCGCCAACAGCAGCAGACCGGCGAGCAGACCGCAGCCCGCGCAGGCGGCGACCAGCGCACCCGGTGCGACACCGTGCACCCCTGCCCGGCGGAGCAGCTCGGTCAGCCGGCCCGGTCCGCGCTTCGGCCGCCGCCTGCGGGGCGGCCCGGTCAGGCCGCTCCACACCAGGAGCAGGCCGAGCCCGGCGACCAGACCGAGCAGCGCCCCGCTCACTGCGGACCCCCACCGAGCAACGTGGCGATGTCGATGCCGGCCGCGGCGAAGTGCTCCGGCCGCGGAGGCGCCCCGTGGGACCGCTCCAGCTTCCCCGAGTGCGGCGACCGGACGAAGATCGGCTCGGTCTCGATGATGTCCTCCTCGACCCGGCCCGTGACCGCGACGATCTCGCGTACCCGGCGGCGGCCGTCCGGCTCCACGGCCAGGTGGACCACCAGGTCGAGGCAGGCGGCGACCGTCGGAACCACGAAGCGAGCAGAAATGTTGTCTCCCGCCAACAGAGGAAGCGTGCACATCTTGACCAGCGCCTCGCGGGCGGAGTTGGCATGCAGGGTCGCCATGCCCGGCAGGCCCGAGTTGAGAGCAAGCAGCAGGTCGAGGCATTCCTCCGCCCGGACCTCGCCGATCACGATCCTCGACGGGCGCATCCGCAGCGACTCCTTGACCAACTGCCGCAGAGTGACCTCGCCGGTCCCCTCGAACCCCGCCTGGCGGGTCTGCAGCGGCACCCAGTCTGGATGCTGGAAGCGCAGC
>CAZNCE010000322.1:0-1793 GCA_964571285.1 uncultured Nocardioidaceae bacterium
GCCTTGCCAGATGGAGTCGCGGGTCTTGGGGTCGGAGTCGATCATCGCCCCGAGCGAGTCCGCCCACCCGGTGGCGGCCTGGGTGCTGTTGGTGAGGATGGCGACGGCCTCGGCCGCCGCAGTGGGGTCGAGGGTCCAGCGGAACAGCTCGGATGGCGGGCGTCCGTCGAGGGCGGCGGCGTGCAGGAGGGCTTGCAGGGCGGTGCGGGTCTTGCCTTCCCAGAACCCGCCGGACTCCACCCCACCGGCTGAGAGTCCGGTGGCTGAGGCGAGGCCGGTGGCGCGGATCATCGCGGTCAGCGGGTCGTGGCAGCCGCGGATCGGTGACCAGCGCATCCCGGTGGGGATGCCGTCGGCCAGGTGCTGGGGGTCGAACACCGCCACCGGCCGCCCGTCGCGTTGGCGGGCGCGGAGGGTGGCGGTGAGGTTGTCCGGCCGCGTGCTCGTGGTCACGACTGCGCCGGGAGCGTCCAGGATGGCGTTGATGACCACATGGAGGCCCTTGCCGGAGCGGGGTGGGCCGATGAGCAGGATCGAGTCCTCCACGCTCGCCCACACCTGCCGCCCGCGCGAGCGGCCCAGCAGGTAGCCCACATCGGACGGTGCGGCCTCGTCGAGCGAGGGCCGCAACGTCGCGGCGCGGCGCAGCAATGCCTTCGCGGAGGCGGTCTGGGTGACCTCGTGGGCGGTGGCGGTGCCGGCCAGGCGTCGCGGGTCGGTCTCGACCTTCCGCGAGTGGCGGCGCAGCCGCACCCACGCCCACCCGCCGGCTGTCGCGAGGCCACCGAGCAGGATCGCGGTGACGATCCAGTACGCGACCGGGTTCAGCCCCTCGGCGTCCAGCGCGGTGGCGGGGTCGGTGGGGTTGAACAGCACGCCGAGCCCGGATGCGGGGCCGGCGGCGGGTTGGGGCGTGCTGGTGAGGAATGCGGCCACCGATCCGGCGGCGCGCAGGATGAGCGCGAAGCCGAAGGCACCGACCAGGGCGATGATGGCGGCGTTGGTCAGCTCATCGCCCAGGCTCCCGGTCTGTCGCCCCGGCGCCGGTCCGGTCATGGCAGCCGCCGCACCTGGACTGTGCCCGAGACGCGGCCGAGCAGCACGGCCTCCCCGTTGCCGCCAGTCAGAGCAGGAGCGAGGTGGTCGGTGTCGAGCAGGGCGCGGGCGTGACCGGTGCCGGTGGCATCGGTGTGGGCGACGATCAGGGCGACGGCGATGTCCTCGCCGGGGACGAACCCTTCACCGGTGACCTCCACCAGCTCCGGCCCCTGCTTGGTCTTGGTGTGCTTGCCGCGCGGTTGTCTCGGCTCGGCCTCTGTGGGTTGTGGCGGTGTGGGTTTGCGGGCGTGGATGAGGTCGGTGAACACGGTCCCGTCGCTCTCGCGGACCTCGATCCGCACCGCGACCGTGCGGTCCTTCGTGATGGCGTCCAGCAGGGCGCCGAAGGTGCCCCGCGTCCACGCCTGCCCCTCAGCCGGTGGCGGGAAGGCGGCACCGTCGACGGTGACCTCCAGGGCACCGGTCTCGGCGGCGGTGATGACCACGTGCGGCAACACCACCGGCGGCGCATCGGGTGGCGTGTTGCGGCGGCTACGGCGAGACGAAGAATCGGCAGAGGAACCCATACCGGCCAGGTGCACGAGCCCTGCCCGGCCAGCACCACCGTGCGCGAGTTCATCGGCTGGTCATCTCCGACCCGTAGCCTCAGACCGAGATCGACGGCACGAACAGAAGGGGCGGGTGGGTGCGGATGCGGGTGGGGACGTGGAACGTGGAGAACCTGTTCACCCCCG
>CAZNCE010000323.1:0-1785 GCA_964571285.1 uncultured Nocardioidaceae bacterium
TCACCAGCAACGAGACCCGCAGCCGGGCCAGCTTCCGGGAGATGGCCAAGGCCGGGGCGGGCAGCTTCCTGCCGCTGATGGTCCCGGTCATCATCATGTGGGGCATCCTCGGCGGCTACTTCACGCCCACCGAGGCAGGCATGGTCGCCGTGGTCTACATCATCGTGGTCGTGATCCCGCTGATGGCGCGGGGACACTTCCGCAAGCTGTTCCGCGACTTCATCCACGGCGGCGTGCTCTACACGTTGCCGATGATCGCGGTCGCCGCGGCGGCGGTCTTCGCCTGGCTGTTCACCTACCTCGGCGGCGCCCAGGCGGTCGCCGACCTGATGTTCGACATCGCGGGGACCAACGCGGTCGCGATCTTGTTCACCGTGGTCGGGGTGCTGATCATCGTCGGCCAGTTCATCGACGCCGTCCCGGCGATCGTGGTGTTCATGCCGATCATCGCCAAACTCACCGAGCTCGGCGACATCAACCCGGTGCACATGGGGATCGTGGTCGTCCTGACGCTTGCTATGGGGCTGATCACGCCGCCGTACGGGTTGTCGCTGCTACTGGCCACCAACTTCGCGAAGGTCAGCTTCCTGGCCGGCGTCCGGAAGACGGTTCCGCTGTACGGCATCTTCCTGGTGATCATCGCCTTCATCGTGCTCGTGCCGGAGGCGGCCCTGTGGTTGCCGAGGATGTTCGTGCCCGAGGCGACCGGCTGCTTCCCGAACCCGGACGAGGCCGGCTACATCTGTCCCTAGCGCCCGGACCCCCTAGCCCCCTGCGCCGCCGCCGTCCCCGGGCGGCGGCGCAGGGACTCCAAGCTCTGGTGGCAGTCGGGTGCCCGACGGTCAGCTGTAGTAGTCGTTACCCCGGGAGAACTCCACGAACGTGCAGGGCTGGTCGCCGACCGTCCACGCGTCGTGGTCGGGCGGCAGCAGCATCACCTCGCCCGCCGAGAAGTCCTCCGCGGCGCCGTCGGCCATCACCACCCGCAGCGTCCCGGATGTCACGACGGCGACGTGCGGTAGCTCGCACAGCTCGGTCCCCGCATAGCCCTTCAGGTCGTTCGACCACTTGGCGCCCACGTCGAAGGTGACCTGGGTGACGCTCACGCCGTCGAGTTCCGCGGTGCGCTTCGAGATCAACCCGTGCACATCCGGTTGGACCTCGGCCAATGCCGCCTTCTGCATCGCCGGGTTGTACTCAACCATCGAGGGGCTCCTTCCATGCTGGCGGACAAGCAGACTGGCGCCAGTCTGCTCCCGTCTGCACGGCCCATGGCCGGGTCTCAGCTCTTGGACCCGACGTACGGGCAACAGTGCCCTCGGGTCAACCCCCGTGAACCGGAGCGTCAGAAGTCCACCGGCTCGCGGATGATCGGGCAGGTCATGCAGTGCCCGCCACCGCGCCCCCGGCCGAGCTCCGCGCCGACGATCGTGATGACCTCGATGCCGGCCTTGCGCAGCAGCGTGTTGGTGAGGGTGTTCCGGTCGTAGGTGAAGACGACGCCCGGCTCGAGCGCAACGGCGTTGTTGCCGCTGTCCCACTGCTGCCGCTCGGACTGGTAGACGTCACCACCGGTGTCGATGACCTGCAGCGAGGACAGGCCGAGCGACCGGGCCACCACGTCGACGAACGGCGCCGACCCTTCGTCGACGACCTCCACCCCGGGAGCTTGATCGGAGGGCAGCAGGGTGAAGGAGTGGATGGAGTCCACGATGGTGGGGTAGAGGGTCACCACGTCGCGGTCCACGAAGGTGAACACGGTGTCCAGGTGCATCGCCGACCGCA
>CAZNCE010000324.1:0-1784 GCA_964571285.1 uncultured Nocardioidaceae bacterium
CGTCGGATCTTGAGGCCGGCCCAGCGCGGTCAGTCGTCGGTCTCGTGCGACAGCACGTCACCGCTGGCCGCGTCGATCGACACCTCATGCTTGACGCCGTCGCCGTCGATCACGTCCGCCTCCCAGGCTGTCTTTCCGCGCTCGGAGTCGAGGTCGAGCTCGGTGATCCTGCCCGCTACGACCTCGGTGATCGCCGGCACGGCGGCCCGGAAGTCCAGTTCGGCCTCGTTCATCCGCCGGCGGTTGTCCGCCCGGTCGTCGGCGTCCTCGCGTTCCCGGCGTGGGCCGCTGACGACCGTGGCGCCGTCCGCGGAGGTGTCGAGCTCGTACTCCTCCCCGTCCGGCGTCACCACCTTGACCTCCCAGCGGTTGCCGCCGCTCTCCTCCTCGATGGTGAACACCGTGCTGTTGTCGACGGCGCCCAGGCCCGTCTCGCCGGCCTGCAGCAGCGCCTCCTGCCCTTGCGCGGACGCGGTGCCGGTCTCGGCCGGCGGCTCGGACGGCGGCGCCTCCGTCGAGTCGGAGCCGCTGTCGTCGGGCGACGTCTCGGTCGTGGCGCTGGTCGGCTCGGGCGACGTGTTGTCGTCCTGGTCGGTCGTGCCGCCGCCGCAGGCGGCCAGCAGACAGGTCAGTGCGGCAGCCAGCGCGACGCCGCGGCCGGTCCGGCCCATTCTCGAGTTACCCATGCGGCACCGTACCTCGCTGGTCGGCTCGATCCCGCAGCGTTCTCACCGGGCGGCTGTACGGTCATGGTCCGCACCCGCCGCCGTCTCCCAGGGAGCAATTGTGAGCGAGACCCCGACGGACGACTTCGACTCCATCAGCCGGCTGTTGCACGACCGCGACCTGGAGAGCCTGCGGGCGGTCGTCGCCGGGCTGACCGCCGCGGAGGTCGTGGACTGCATGCGGCGGCTGCCGCTGGCCCGGGCCGTGCTGCTGTTTCGGCTGCTGCACAAGGACGTCGCAATGGACGTCTTCGAGCGGCTCACCCGCCCGGTCCAGAGCGACCTGGTGGCAGGGCTGCGGGACGAGGACCTCGGTGAGCTGATCGAGGGCCTGGATCCGGCCGACCGGGTGGGCCTGTTCGACGAGCTGCCGGCCAAGGTCGTCCACCGGCTGCTCAGCGGGTTGTCGGCGCGGGAGCGCTCGCTCACGGCGCCGATGCTCGGCTATCCCAGTGCCTCCGTGGGTCGCCGGATGAGTCCGGAGTACGTGCGCCTGCAGCCCTGGCTCACCGCGCGCGAGGCCTTGGCGCGGGTACGGGACAGCGAGGTCGGCACCGGCGACGTGGTGCTGCTGCCGGTCACCGACGACGTCCGCCGCCTGGTGGGAGTGATCACGCTGCCGGAGCTGGTCCGAGCCGACGGCGCACAGCCGATCGGCGAGCTCGCGACCGCCCCGGTCAGCCGCACCGCGCACACGTCGGCGGAGGAGGTGGCTCGGCTGTGCGCCCGACACCGGCTGCTCGGTGTCCCGATCACCGACCAGGAGTCCCGGCTGGTCGGGATGATCGGCGTGGACGACGCCCTGCAGATCATCGACGAGGCGGAGGCGGAGGACGCCGCCCGGGCAGGTGGGCGCGAGCCGCTGCGCCAGCCGTACCTGACCACCCCGGTCTGGCGACTCGTCCGCGCCCGGGTGGGCTGGCTGCTGGTGCTGGCGCTGTCGGCCGTGCTCACGGTCAGCGTCCTCGAACGGTTCGAGCAGACGCTCTCGCAGGCTGTCGTGCTGGCGCTGTTCATCCCGCTGCTCACCGGCATCGGCGGCAACACGGGATCGCAGGC
>CAZNCE010000325.1:0-1753 GCA_964571285.1 uncultured Nocardioidaceae bacterium
CCGAATCCGCGAGTAGTACCTGCGTGGTGGCCCGGATGCTCCGGGGGGTGCGTTGGTGGTGGGCGGGTGAAGTGCGGGCAGGTCGGTGATCCCGGGGGCGCCGGGTTCGCGGTCTCCGAGGGTCCTTGGTGGTCGGGATGGGACGGCGGGGGCTAGGCCGCGGGCTGGAGTTGCCGGATCCGGGTGAGCACGGTGGGCAGCAACTGATCACCGGGTGGTAGCCGCAGGGTGAGGGTTCTGCCGTGGCGGACCAGCCGGCCCGGGACGCAGATGAGGCGGTGCCGCAGGGTGGTGATCATCGCCTTGCCGTCGCGGGTGCCGTGGCCGGACAGGTTGCCGTCGGGGCCGGGGCTGGCGGTGAGTTGATGCAGCCAGCCGGCCAGGCTGGTGGCGAGCAGCGCCGCCCACATCCATGCCGTGTTCACCTCGGGGTAGCCAGAGGGCAGGTGGCGCATCGCGGCGCCGTGTTTGCCGTCTCGGAAGGTGTTCTCGATGCTGGTGCGGTGCCGGTACCAGTGCTCGGTCTCGGCGGCGCGCTGTGGTGTGGACACGTCGAGGTCGGTGAGGACGAAGCTGTAGGCGTAGATGACGCCGGCGTCGGCGAGGTCGTCGATCGGCAGCGCCCGCTGGTCGGGGTGAAGGGTGCGGCGTCGCCGGGAGCGGGGATCGGCGGAGACCTGTGCGGGGTCCAGGCGGACCCGGCGGATCAGCAGCCGGGTGCCGGCCGGCCAGTCGGCCGGGCGGTAGTCGGCGACGGCGACCTGGGCGCCGTCCATGTCGATCGCGTCGGCCCAGTCGGCCTCGTCGATCCCGGACAGCAGCCGCCACAGCGGGGCGATGCGTTTGGCGCCGATGGCGAACCGCACCCCGTGGCCGCGGGCGGCGCGGGCCAGGTCGCCGGCGAAGTAGCCGGCATCGGCACGCAGGCGCACGCCGCCGGCGGCCACCGGCGCGGGCAGCCCGTCCAGCGCCCTGGCCAGCAGGTCGACCACATGCGAGCGGGGGTCCTGATCGCCGGCGAGCAGATCGGCGGCCAGGGTGGTCTCGGTCTGCGCCCAGGTGGCCACGTGCGGCCGTCCGCACCGCTGACCCTGGTAGGTGTAGGCCACCCCGCGCTTCTTGGCGCCGTAGACCTCCACGTCGGTGGCGTCGATGTCGATCGTCGCGCCCGCACACAACCGAGCACGCCGCGCGGCGGGCAGCAGCGCGAGCATCCGGGCGTTCACCGCGGCGACGCCGGCCTCCACCCGCCGCCAGCCCTGCGAGTCGATCCGCCGGGCCAGGCCCGCCGCGGTAGTCGAGGACAAGCCCGGCACCGGAGTCAACATCTGCCCGGCCGTGTCCGCGCGGAGGCGGTCCAGACCGGCCAGGAAGTCCTGTCCGGCCAACTGCGCCGCCGCCAGACCCACCAGCAACTGCCCGGCGCCGAACCCGCGCGCCCGGGCCTTGATCGGCCCGACCGCGGCATCGATCGACCCGACAATCCCGAGCCGCTCGGCCAGCTCACCCACCGCGGCCAGACCCGCGTTCGGCGTCAACGACGGGTCCGGCGCACCGATCCCCACCCGCCTGTGAACATGCCGCCGACGCTGCTTCCGACGCTGCCTGCGACCACGTACTCTCTTCACCGACAAGGTGCTTCTCCCGCCTGGACATCGACGGCTCCGACAACCCGCGATTCTCCAAGCAGGACAGGCACCTTCGTCATCTCACACGCCGCTCAACCCACCACTACTCGCGGATTCGGGTCAGA
>CAZNCE010000326.1:0-1745 GCA_964571285.1 uncultured Nocardioidaceae bacterium
ACATCGACGAGATCGACAAGATCGCCCGCAAGAGCGAGAACCCGTCGATCACCCGTGATGTGTCCGGCGAGGGTGTGCAGCAGGCGCTGCTGAAGATCCTCGAGGGGACCACCGCGTCGGTGCCGCCACAGGGCGGCCGCAAGCATCCGCACCAGGAGTTCATCCAGATCGACACCACCAACATCCTGTTCCTGGTCGGCGGCGCGTTCTCCGGGCTGGACCAGATCGTGGAGAGCCGGGCGGGCAAGAAGTCGCTGGGCTTCACCGCGATGCTGCACCCCGAGGAGCAGCCGGCGAAGGAGCCGGCGCTGTGCGACGTGATGCCCGAGGACCTGCTCAAGTTCGGGCTGATCCCCGAGTTCATCGGCCGGCTGCCGGTGATCGCGACCGTCGAGCAGCTCGACCGGGACGCGCTGATCCGCATTCTCACCGAGCCACGCAACGCCCTGGTCCGTCAGTACCAGCGGCTGTTCGAGCTCGACCACGTGGAGCTGGAGTTCTCCGAGGACGCGGTGGAGGCGATCGCCGACCAGGCGATGCTGCGGGGCACCGGGGCCCGGGGCCTGCGGGCGATCCTCGAGGAAGTGCTGCTGCACATCATGTACGACGTGCCCAGCCGCGGCGATATCGCCAAGGTGGTGATCACCGGCGAGGTGGTCTCCAACAACGTCAACCCCACGCTGGTGCCGCGGGAGCCGGCGCCGAAGAAGCGCAAGTCCGCCTGACCGTCGCCCCAGGCGGTCGGTGCCTCAGCCGGGCCTGCCGCGTCCTGCCCGGTGGCGGATGAACAGCTGGTAGACCGCCATCGCCATGAAGAGCAGCAGCGCGACCTCGTTCAGCGAACCGCCCCACTGCCAGGCGGTTGTGTCGTCCCACGCGTCCCCGCCGACCAGGCGCAGCAACAGCGACAGGTGCAGCAGCGCCAGCGGCGCGTAGAACGCCGGGTGGTACGGCAGCGGCCGGCCCAGCACGGCGGGCACGATCACCGGGGCGTGGGCGAAGATCATCGAGATCACGAAGCCGAGGAACAGCGCGTGCAGCATCGCGTCGTACGACGCCTGGTGCGAGGTCGCCTCGGTCATCCGCCCGAACCCCAGCCACAGTGCACCGGCCGCGGCCAGCCACAGGTAGCCGGACAGCAGCGCGACCGCCATGTAGCGGGTCAGTCCGGTGGAGCGGACCGTCCGCCGGGCGACGTCGTAGCGTGCCAGCCAGAGGGCCAGCGCCACCAGCCCGGCCCCGGCGATCCGTACGCCCGTCTCCTCGGTGAACGCCGACGCCACCAGTCCGACGCCGAAGACCGAGGCGGCGCCGATGAACAGCCGGTACGCGACCGCCGTCGAGCCCGCCAGGCGGGACAGCTCGAGCCGCTCACCGGTGATGGTCAGCACCAGGAACCCGGCCATCCAGGGCAGGAAGCGGTACACCTCCCAGCCGCTCAGCCACAGGCCCCCGGCCACCACCCAGCACACCGCGCCGGAGGCCAGCACGGTGTTGTGCACCGACCGCTGGATCCGGTCGATGGCCACGAACACCCCCACCAGCACGAGGCCACCGACCGTGACCAGCAGCGCCGGGATGCCGTCGGGAAGGCCGACGATCACCCCGAGTCCACCAACCGCGGCGGCCACCGGCCCGAGATAGGCCCACGACGACCCGAGCGCGACCGCACGCTCCAGCGCGATCACGGTGCCGAGGAAGCCGAGGATCATCATCGGGCCGTGACCCTCGTGCAGGCTGGTGCC
>CAZNCE010000327.1:0-1744 GCA_964571285.1 uncultured Nocardioidaceae bacterium
CCGCCCGCCGCGGCGACCATTCCGATGACTACGTGATCGGCGAGGATCGCGCCGCCCTGTACTTCGACCACTTCGAGCCGCCTTCACCAGACGAGGGACCACTGCTGGTTGTGCACCCTGGTGACTGACCGTGGAGGCCTGACTCGTGGCGGGCCAACTGCAACCGAATAGTTGCGACGCCTCCCACACATGTGCAATTGTTGGGTTGCAGATGTGAAGGAGGACAGATGGGCGACCCGGAACACACCGGAGCGGAGCTCGCAGAGCTCGACCAGATCAGCCGCCAGATCGACATCGACGCCACCGCTGAGCAGGTCTGGGCACTCGTGGTGCGGCCGGGGTGGTACGTCAACGACGGGACCGTTGCCGAGGAACCTGACCTTCGATTCGAGCGCGATGACGGCGGCGCTGAGATCGCCGTTGTCACGCATCCGGAGATGGGGGAGTTCCGCTTCCGCACCGTCGACCTCGACAGGCCCCGCTATGCGGCCTTTCGCTGGCTCGGCACGCCGTATCGGGAGGTCACCGAGGGGACGCTGGTGGAGTTCTGGATCGCGGAGCGAGCCGAGGGTGGAGTCACCCTGCGCGTTCGAGAGAGTGGGTTTTCCACGCTGTCGGAGGATCCCGCGGTCTGGTTGAAGGAGCGCGAGGGCAACGACAGCGGCTGGGCGGCGGAGCTGCTCGCCGCCAAGGCATACGTCGAGGGTCGTACGTGACCGCAGAGACTGGGCTCCCGCCGGTGTGCGCCGCCCTCGGTGACCAGACACGTTGGGAGATCCTCGCCAGACTCGGCAACGAGGCGATGTCGGCCTCAGCACTGGCGCGGGTGCTGCCCGTAAGCCGACAGGCGATCGGCAAGCATCTCGACGTACTCGCCGACGTGGGGTTGGTCAGTCCCGAGCGTCGTGGTCGGGAGGTCGTCTACGTGGCGGTCGGCGCACGTCTGAACGCGCTGGCACAGGAACTGGCCCGCATCGGGCGCTCGTGGGAGACACGGCTGCTGCGGATCAAGGAGCTCGCAGAGTCACCCGAGCAGGTATCGGAGTGAAGGGCCACCGGGTGCCACGTATCCCCAAGCGACCAGGTGGCAACCAGGATCAACACCAGCAAGGAGCGCCCCGTGCTCGACATCGCACCGCTTCGTGAGGCCTTCGACGAGTTGGCCGACGCCGCCGAGCTCGTGGCGAACGTTGAGACGATCAACGCGCCGCCGCCAGGTGAGTGGAACGCCGACCAGATCCTCGCCCACGTGGCCATGGTCAACGCCCACACCATCGCCGTCGCGTACACCATCGCCGCAGGAGCGAACGCGACCTACGACAACCGGATCGCCTCGGACACCTGGTCGATCGAGAACACGCTCAAGGTCGCCGGAGGAAACGCCGGACTGCGCAACCGGATCAACGCGCAGGCCAAGGTCCTAGGCGCGCTGGATCGCGTCGCCCTCAGTGACAGCGAGCTCGATACCCCGATCCCGGCACGACTGGTGTCGAACGGCGCGTTGGTCGTCGACCAAGTACTCACCCTGCGCGACCTCATTACCGGCCTGGCCGACGCAGAGATTCCCGGCCACACACAACAGCTCCTGGCACTCGTGCCCGACCGAGCCAAAGCGGAGCTCAGCGCCTCGTCTCATACCGGGTCAGGACCACACCGTCGGGAAACGTCCGGGTCTCCACCAGGTTGAGATTCACCCAGTTGTCCAGCGTCGTGAAGAACGGCGTACCGCCGCCCACCAGGACCG
>CAZNCE010000328.1:0-1738 GCA_964571285.1 uncultured Nocardioidaceae bacterium
GCTTCGACCTGCACGCGCTCAGCGGCAACCTGTGCCGCTGCACCGGCTATCGGCCGATCAAGGACGCCGCATATGCCGTCGGCGCCCCCGTCGACGACGACCCCCTGGCCCGCCGCCGTCACCAGCCCGCCCCACCGGCCACGAGCACCCGGCTGCGCGGCCCGGACGGCGACTTCGTCCGGCCCGCCGACCTGACCGAGACGCTGCGGCTGCTCGCCGAGCACCCCGACGCGACGCTGGTCGCCGGCAGCACCGACTGGGGCGTGGACGTGAACATCCGCGGCACCCGCAGCCCGCTGGTGGTGGCCATCGACCGGCTGACCGAGCTGCGCACCTTCGCGGTCACCGACGACCGGATCGACCTCGGCGCCGCGCTCACCCTGTCCGAGATCGAGCGCCGGCTGGCCGGCCGGGTGCCGCTGCTGGACCAGATGTTCCCGCAGTTCGCGTCCCGGCTGATCCGCAACGGCGCCACGCTCGGCGGAAACCTCGGCACGAGCAGCCCGATCGGCGACACCCCGCCGGCGCTGCTGGCGCTGGACGCCGTGCTGGTCCTGGTCTCCGCGGACGGGGAGCGAGAGGTGCCGCTCGCCGACTACTTCACCGGCTACCGGACCAGCGTGCGCCGTCCCGGCGAGCTGATCGCCACCGTGCGGATCCCGCTGCCGTTGGCCGGGCTGACCGGATTCCACAAGATCGCCAAGCGCCGGTTCGACGACATCTCGAGTGTCGCCGTCGGGTATGCGATCGAGTTGGCCGACGGCGTGGTGGACCGGGTGCGGATCGGGCTCGGCGGCGTCGCTGCCACGCCGATCCGGGCCGAGCTGACCGAGCAGGCGCTGGATGGTCAGCCGTGGTCCGAGGACACGGTGCGGCGGGCCGCCCTGGTGATGGCCGACGAGGGCACCCCGATGGACGACCACCGGGCCAGCGCCCGATACCGCGCGGCGATGCTCGGGCAGTCGCTGCTCAAGCTGTACGCCGAGAACCAGCAGCCCCAGGAGGTGGGAGCATGAGCCAGTTGTCCGAGCGGCCCGTGAAGCCGGTCGTCGGGACCGAGGTTCCCCACGAGAGCGCGGTCGGGCACGTCACCGGCGCCGCGCTGTACACCGACGACCTGGTGGTGCGGACCCACGCCGTGCTGCACGCGCACCCGGTGCAGGCTCCGCATGCCCACGCCCGGGTGACCCGGCTGGATGTGCAGCCGGCGCTGCGGGTGCCGGGCGTCGTGCGCGTGCTCACCGCCGAGGACGTTCCCGGCGTGAACGACGCGGGGGTCAAGCACGACGAGCCGCTGTTCCCGTCCGAGGTCATGTACTACGGCCACAGCGTGTGCTGGGTGCTGGGGGAGACGCTCGAGGCTGCGCGGCTCGGCGCCGCCGCGGTCGAGGTGGACTACCAGCCGCTGCCCGCGCTGGTCAGCCTGCGCGACGCGATCGACGCGAACAGCTTCCAGGGTGCGCAGAAGACCGTTGGCCGCGGTGACGTGGACACGGCGCTGACGCAGTCGGCGCGCGTGTTCAGCGGCGAGTTCGAGTTCTCCGGGCAGGAGCACTTCTACATCGAGACCCAGGCGTCGCTGGCGTACGTCGACGAGGCCGGCCAGGTCTTCGTGCAGAGCAGCACCCAGCACCCGACCGAGACGCAGGACATCGTCGCGCACGTGCTCGGCCGGTCCAGCAGCGAGGTCACCGTGCAGTGCCTGCGGATGGGCGGCGGCTTCGGCGGCAAGGAGATG
>CAZNCE010000329.1:0-1726 GCA_964571285.1 uncultured Nocardioidaceae bacterium
GTCGTCCCGGAGTGTTCCCACGGCCCCAACTCGATGGGCACGTCGATCTCGTGACGGCCGATGAGGTTGAGTGCCTCGCTAGTGAGCGCGATCTTCGCGGACAGCAAGGACTCGTAGGCAGCGACCACGGTGCAGTCGTCGAAAGCGATGTAGACCTTCATCAGAACGGAGCCCCGGCGGTGGAGTCTGTCGACCACGGATCTGCGGACGGAGCCGACGAACGCTGAGACTGCTGCACCCTCGGCATCACCGCGACGTCCGCGTAATCAACCTCGAGCGACGACCGCACCTGCCCGTCCTTGTCCGTCCACTCCCGACTGATCAGACGACCGGTCACGATCACCTGGTCACCCTTGCGCGCCTGCTCGGCAAGAGCCTCCGCCTTGTCGCCGAACACCGACACCCGGAACCAGGTCGTCGCCGATGCGTCCTCCCACTCGCCCGCGTCGTTCTTGCGGCGCTTCTGATCCGGGACACTGATGTTGCAGATCGCGGTGCCCTTCCCGGAGAAACGCAGCTCCGGGTCTTGTGCGATCCGACCCGTAATGGTGATGTTGTTGCTCATGTCAAGCGATCCTTTCGGTGTAGGGCATTACGTCGATTGAGGTCCACGGCCATCTGCCGCCGGACTGCAAATGCTTCGGCCAACCGCGCTCTTCACGGTCGCCACGCCACGGGACGAACTCCACGCGGCGGTCATGCGGGTCATAGTCGTCAGCCGCTCGCAGCCCGTAGCCGAACTCGGGCCAACGCAGCCACAGGGACGTGCCAGTCGGGCGCACGGGCCGCTTCTCGTGCCCGAACCCGTGACCCGCGTGCGCCTCAGTGACGACCGCGCAATTCGCCGCGGCACGACACCGGTCCAGGACACGCGCCACCTGACGGGCAGGTTCCTCGTCGTTCGGGTTCTTCGCGTGCAGCCGGTAGATCGGCCCCGTCAGCAGAAGCGCCGGTTGGATCGCGGCGACCATGCGGGTGAGATACATCTCGTCCTCGGCGCGCGTCAGATCCAGACCTTCCGGGATCGCCTCGATGAACATGCGCTGCGTCGGGTCGTCGCCGAACTGTTGCGCCTGCTGCACCAGAGGCCGCAACGCACGACGGAGTTTCACGGGGCCGTTCTCGCAGTCCACGTACAGCACCGACACCGGCGGAGTGCGCTCGTGCGTGAACGGATGGATCCCCGCGGCCGCACAGACGGCGAGCTGACGTTGCAGCACCGACTTACCCAGGCCCTCAGAGCCCGTCAGGATCAACCGGTCACCACGCTCGAGCAGACCGGGAATCACCCAATCGTAGGGCGGGTCGGTCACGTCCAGGAACTCACCGAGAGTCAGCGTGGTGATGTCACCCTCGGACTCGATGTAGTCGATCACGGCCTGCGCGTTGTCGACGGCGTACTTGGCGACGTTCAGCGGGTCCGCGTCGGCGTTCTCCGAGCGGCTAGTCACGTCGTGCCCGAGTCGCCACAACCGCCGCAGCTTCGCCGTGCGGGCGATCACCTGGCATGCGTACTCGGCGGACCCGAACCCGAACTGTGCGATCCGGTGAATCTCTGCCGCGCCGCCGGACTTGCCGAGAGTGCCGCGCCGGGTCATCTCGTCGATGACGGGCAGCGCACCGATCTCGACCCGGTTGAGGTGTAGCCCGTGGATGGCTTCGGCGATCGCACGGTACTGGTCGTCGAAGTCGTCGGTCTTGCAGGCCAGGAAGATGTCGGGGATCT
>CAZNCE010000330.1:0-1717 GCA_964571285.1 uncultured Nocardioidaceae bacterium
TCTGCAGGGCCTCGGCGTCGGTGGTGTAGCCGGTCTTGGTGCGCTTGGTCTTCGGCATCCCGAGCTCGTCGAACAGCACCGCCTGCAGCTGCTTCGGTGACCCCAGATTGATCTCCTTGCCGCCGATCGCGTCGTACGCCGCAGCCGCGGCGTCGCGGACCTGGTCGGCGAACTCCGACTCCAGGGACTCCAGCTGCTCCACGTCCACGGCGATCCCGGTGCGCTCCATCGCGGCCAGCACCGGCAGCAGCGGCAGCTCGACGTCGCGCAGCAGCGCCGACCCGCCCCGCTCCTCCAGCTCCTTCGACAGCGCTTCCGCGAGGTCCAGCACCGCCCGGGCGTGCACCATCGCCACGTCGGCGCTGGAGGCGGCGTCACCGGTGTCGAAGCTCAGCTGGCCGGAGTCGGACTCGTCGCCGCGCAGCTCGCGCTTGAGGTAGCGCAGGGTCAGGTCGGCCAGGTCGTACGAGCGCTGGTCGGGCCGGCTCAGGTACGCGGCCAGCGCGGTGTCGTGGACCACTCCACGCAGCGGCCAGCCGCGGGCGGCCAGCGCCAGCGACGGGCCCTTGGCGTCGTGCAGCACCTTGTGCCGACCGGGGTCGGCCAGCCACTCGGCGAGCGCCTGGTCGTCGTCCGGGCTCACCTCCGCGGCGTCCACCCAGGCGGCGGCACCGCCGGCGGCGGCGAGCGCCACCGCGAGCACCTCGCCGGTGCCGCTTCCCCACGACCCCTGCACGTGCAGGCCGATCGGCGCGTCGCCGGCCGCGTGCCCTTCCAGCCAGCCGCGGACAGTGCCAGGCTCGAGCCGGCGGCCGTCGATGTCGAAGCCCTCCTCGCTCACCGGCTCGTCGGCGGTGAGCGTCGCGAACAGCCGGTCGCGCAGCACCCGGAACTCCAGCCCGTCGAAGATCCGGTGCACCTCCTCGCGGTTCCACGGCTGCAGCTGCAGGTCGCTGGGCTGCACCGGCAGGGTGAGGTCGCACACCAGCGCGTTCAGCCGGCGGTTGCGGATCACGTCGGCCAGGTGCTCGCGCAGCGAGTCCCCGGCTTTGCCCTTGATCTCGTCGACCCGGTCGATGACCTGGTCCAGGTCGCCGAACTGGTTGATCCACTTGGCCGCGGTCTTGGGCCCGACCCCTGGCACGCCCGGCAGGTTGTCGCTGCTCTCCCCCACCAGCGCGGCCAACTCGGGGTACTGGTGCGGGGCCACGCCGTAGCGTTCCACGACCGCCTCCGGGGTCATCCGGAGCAGGTCGGACACGCCGCGCCGTGGGTAGAGCACCGTCACCTGGTCGTTCACCAGCTGGAAGGCGTCCCGGTCGCCGGTGCAGATGAGCACCTCGAACCCCTCGCGACCCGCCTGGGTGGCCAGCGTCCCGATCACGTCGTCGGCCTCGTACCCGTCGGCCTCCACCGTGGTCACCCGCAGCGCGTCGAGCACCTCCTTGACCAGCGACACCTGGCCCTTGAACTCGCTCGGCGAGGCGCTGCGGTTGGCCTTGTAGTCGCTGTACTCGGTGGTCCGGAAGGTCTCCCGGGACACGTCGAACGCCACCGCGATGTGGGTCGGCTGCTCGTCGCGGAGCACATTGATCAGCATCGAGGTGAAGCCGTATACCGCGTTGGTCGGCTGACCGGTGGTCGTGGAGAAGTTCTCCACCGGCAACGCGAAGAACGCGCGATAGGCCAACGAGTGGCCGTCGAGCAGCAGCAGGCG
>CAZNCE010000331.1:0-1701 GCA_964571285.1 uncultured Nocardioidaceae bacterium
TGTGGCGCGCTCGGAGGGATTCGAACCCCCAACCTTCTGATCCGTAGTCAGATGCTCTATCCGTTGAGCTACGAGCGCGGGCGCAGCGAGTTTAGCGTGCTGGTGTTCGGCAGCGAAATCGACGGCCACCGAGCGGGTTCACTGCGAATCGGGTTCATCACGATGACGCAGCGCGCCGAACCCACCGTCACGGGGACGCACCGCGCCGAACGTCTTGCGCAGTGGCGACGCCCGGTGGGGGCCAATCGACCGACGGCTCACCCGACCGGTAAGTGGGCCAGGTGCACCCGTCGGTCGTGCATGCAGGCAGGTGATGTCACAAGCGCCGACTGCGGACGGGCGACCCCAGAGCGCTGCGGTTCCGCGGAACCGTTTCCTCTCGGCGCTGGACGGCTCGTGCCGAACCGATCGTCACGATGACGCACGCGACGAAAAGGCCGAGCGCCCCGGGGGGTTGTACGATCCCGGCCATGACGGAGCCGGGGCGGCACAACGCGGGCATCGCGGTGGCCCTGGTCGTGGGCGGGGTGCTGCTCACCCTGGTGATCCTGGCCGTCGTCATCGGGCTCCTGTTCGTGCCCATCGCCGCCGGCTGACCGGCACCTGCCATCAGTCCGGCAGCACCAGCACCGGTCACCGGCGAGACCGACACCAGTCACTCCCGCGCCCACCCTCACACCTCGCTGGACTTTTGCATCAACAACCACGAACTTATGCCGCTTCGGTGTCTGAAGGCTGCCCGATCGCCGGTCAAACGCGCAGGTCAGGGACCACTTTCGCACAACGTGAGGTTTGCCACTGTCGATTCGATCTTTGGCCCTGTTGGCCCGTAACCTGGGTCCACCGCCCCGCCGGACCGGCCGGCGCCCCCTGGGGCGGTGCACACCGATCTGACGAACACGGCGCCCACCGGCGTCCGTGGGAAGGACCGCACATATGGCCACCGAGACCAGCATCGGCGCCCAGCCCGACGTGGAGCCCGCACAACCCGCCGACCGAGCCACCTCCACCGCCCAGACCGAGCCCACCGAGCCCACCGCGCCGACCACGCACGCGGGGATCCGGGCCTGGGTCGAGGAGATCGCCGAGCTGACCCGGCCGGACGCGGTGCACTGGTGCGACGGCTCCGAGCAGGAGTGGGACCGACTCACCGGCAAGCTGGTCGAGGCGGGCACGTTCGTCCGGCTGGACGACGCCAAGAAGCCGAACTCGTTCTGGTGCGCCTCCGACCCCACGGACGTGGCGCGGGTCGAGGAGCGCACGTTCATCTGCTCGGTGGAGGAGAAGGACGCGGGCCCCACCAACAACTGGATGGACCCGAACGAGATGAAGGCGGTGCTGACCGACCTCTACTGCGGCTCCATGCGCGGCCGCACCATGTACGTCATCCCGTTCGTGATGGGCCACCTGGACGCCGAACAGCCGATGTTCGGTGTGGAGATCACCGACTCCGAGTACGTCGTCGTGTCCATGCGGATCATGGCCCGGATGGGCAGCAACGTGCTGCGCCGGATGGAGGAGCTGGACGCCGCCGGCCAGGACGTGAAGTGGGTGCCTGCGCTGCACTCGGTCGGCGCTCCGCTGGCGGAGGGACAGGCCGACGTGCCCTGGCCGTGCAACGAGACCAAGTACATCGTGCACTTCCCCGAGGAGCGGATGATCTGGAGCTACGGCTCCGGGTACGGCGGCAACGCCTTGCTG
>CAZNCE010000332.1:0-1686 GCA_964571285.1 uncultured Nocardioidaceae bacterium
TGCCCTTGACGGGCGCGGAGGCGGCCGAACAATCAGGCGGCGGGGAGGACGGACCCCCCTGCCGGGAAGGGTTTCTCGGGAGGTTGTCATGTCGGAACTGTTCAAGCCCGTCGAGGTGCAGACGGGCAGTGCCCCGGTTGCGGTGGCGGTGGCGGAGTTGTGGGAGGTCGACCTGGCCGAGGTGCCCCCGCTCCTGTTGCGGCCCGAGGACGTGGCTCGGCTGCTGAGTATCAGCCGCGGGATGGTCTACACGTTGATGCGGTTGCGGGAGCTGCCGTCGGTGAAGGTTGGTAAGTGTCGCCGGGTGACGGCGGTCGCGTTGCGCCGCTACGTCGACGGTCTGGACCCGGGCGATGCGGCATGACCGATCGGCAGCGGCCCCGGCGCTATGGCGACGGTTCGGTGTTCCAACGTGCGGATGGGCGTTGGTCGGCGGAGCTGTTCGTCGACGAGGCACTGACCGGGCGACGGGTGCGACGCACCGTGTATGGGAAGTCCGCCGGCGAGGTCGAGGCGAAGTTGGTGAAGCTGCGCGAGCGCGCCGACCAGGCGCTGCCCGTGACCCCGGCGGGGTTGAGCGTTGGGACGTATCTGCGGGAGTGGCTGACCCAGATCGCCGCTCCGCGGGTGCGGCCGAACACGCTGAAGGCGTATCGCTTGCAGGTTGAGCGGTATCTCGTGCCGGGGCTGGGTTCTCGGCCGCTGGGCAAGCTGACGGCCCGGGATGTGCGGCGGTTCGTCGACCGGTTGCGGTCGCAGGGCGTGGGGGTGCGGACGATCCAGTACGTGCACGCCACACTGCGTGCCGCGCTGGAGGACGCCGTCCGAGAGGAAGTGCTGGCGCGGAATGTGGCGAAGCTGGTCCGGGTTCCGCGGCCCGCCCCAGAGGAGCGGCGACCGTTGGACGTGGACGAGGTGCGGCAGCTGTTGAAGGCCACGCGGGAGCACCGGCTGCACGCAATGTTCGTGGTGTTCGCGCTGCTGGGGATGCGGCGCAGCGAGGTCCTCGGGCTGCAGTGGCGGGATGTGGACCTGGACGCGCGGGTGGTGCGGGTCGAACGCGGCCTGCACCGGCTGGACGACGGGTTGAAGCTGCTGCCACCCAAGACCAAGCGGTCGAGACGGACGGTGCCGTTGCCGGCGGTGGTGGTGCAGGCGCTGACCGAGCACAAGGAGCGGCAGGAACACGAGCGACAGGAGCTTGGTCCGTCGTGGCCGGCCACCGGGTTCGTGTTCACCACCCCGATCGGCTCGGCGATCGACCCGCGCAACTGCACCCGCATCGTGTTGGAAGAGTGTGAGCGGGCCGGCGTACGCAGGGTCCGGCTGCATGACTTCCGGCACGGCTGCGTGTCGGTGCTGCTGAGCCTTGGTGTGCCGCCGCGGACCGCGATGGAGATCGTCGGCCACTCCACGTTGGAGATGACCATGACCGTCTACGGACACGTGTCGCTGGACGACATGCGGACGGCGATGGACCGGCTCGGAGAGCTGGTCGACGAGGGGGCTGCGGGATGAGATTGCTGTCAAAGACTGCTGTCAGCCCGGCTCTGCAGGCGTGGTGCGTGGGGCCGGCTCAGGTGGTGGGTTTGGGAAGGCCCAGGTCAGCGGCTGTTTTCCTGGGTTTGGGGTGTGGCGCGCTCGGAGGGATTCGAACCCCCAACCTTCTGATCCGTAGTCAGATGC
>CAZNCE010000333.1:0-1683 GCA_964571285.1 uncultured Nocardioidaceae bacterium
AAGTGTCGGTGGGCTTCCCTACCTTGATGTCGAGAACCGCAGCCCGGGGGACAAGAGGGGCTGCACAACCTGTGGGGGGCCACCATGACCACGCAGCACGACGCTATCTCCGATCACTCCGTCGGCACGCAATCACCACCACCTCCGGACGAGGACAGCGCACCGAGACCGAAGGCCCGCCGGCGCCGTCCGCCGATCCTCCTAGTGGCGGTCGCGCTGGTCGTCGGGCTCCTCGTCGGCCTCGGCGTCGGCGTGGCGGGCGCAGACGACAGCGACGCGGTCTCCGCCCTCACGCGGCAGGCGGCCGATCTCCGCTCGGCGAACGCTGACCTCGAGGCTCAGCTGCAGGACGCCACCGCGACGAATGACGACCTGCAGACCGACGTGCAACAGGCGGCTGCCGACAAGGCCCAGCTCGCCGACCGGCTGGACGAGGCGGAACAGCGTGCCGACACCGCCGTTGCGAAGGCCAGGAAGCAGGTGAAGCAGGAGCTGGCCGACCGTGCTGCGGCATTGGACAAGCGGGCCAAGGGCCTGGACCAGCGCAAGGCGGGCCTCGATAGGCGGGAGAAGAAGGTCTCCGGGATGGAGCACTCCTGGCGGAAGAACACCATCCCCGGCGATGGCGTCTTCATCGTCGGCCAGGACGTCAAGCCGGGCACGTACAAGGCGCCCGCCAGCCCGTCCGGATCCTGCTACTACGCCCGGCTGAGCAGTCTCAACGGGGGCGGCGTCGACAGCATCATCGACAACAACAACGTCGCAGGGCCGGTCGCCCTGACCGTGCGGCCCACGGATCGTGCCCTCGAACTGAGCGGCTGCGCGACGTTCCACAAGGTGGGTTGAGCAAAGCCCACCCACGAGGCCGGCGACCGGGTCAACCGGTCAGCCGTCCTCGGGGGGTTTCACCGCCAGCACCGGGCACCGGGCACCGAGCAGTACCCGCTGCGCGACCGAGCCCATCAGCAGCTTGCCGACCGGTGTCCGGTGCCGGATGCCCAGCACGATCATCGCCGCATCCGCCTGCTCGGCGGCCTCAATCAGCAGGTCGCCCACGTCGCTGCCCATCGCCTGGTGCACGTCGGCGGGTACGTCCAGCTCGCGCAGCTCTTGATGCAGCCCCTCCAGCTCGCTCCCGGTCGCGTACCGCTCGTCGACGTAGGAGTCGCCGCGGGTGGCGTTCACCACCAGCAGCCGCCCGCCGCTGCGTAGCCGGGCCTGCTCGGCCGCCGCCGTCAGCGCGGCTCTGCCGAAGATGTTCGGGGTCCAACCGACCACGATCGTGTAGGTCATCGCCGCACCAGCTCCTCCGGGCGTTCCTGGTCTTCTGGCTTGGTTCCACGGGTCCGGGCGACGATCCTCGGGATGATCAGCGCCAGCGCCACGACCACGTACACCACGACCGCCAGTGGCTCGTTCACCAGGCCGGTCACGCTGCCGCCGGACAATGCCAGCGCCTCCCGGAACTCGGTCTCCATCATCGGGCCGAGGATGACGCCCAGGATCAGCGGCAGCACCGGCAGCGCGAACCGCCGCATCATCAGCCCCAGCAGCCCGAACACCAGGAGCAGGAACACGTCGAACGGCTGCTGGTTGGTGGTGTAGGCGCCCAGCGAGGCGAAGAACAGGATGCCGGCGTACAACTGCGGCCGTGGGATGCGCAGCAGCTTGGCCCACATCGGC
>CAZNCE010000334.1:0-1681 GCA_964571285.1 uncultured Nocardioidaceae bacterium
TGGTCGCCGGGGTCGGTCCCGCGGCAACGGACAGCGAGGGCGACAGTGACAGGATCGATCCCATGTCGATGACGGCTCAGGTGAAGTCGGAGCTTGCCAGCACAACGGTCACCAAGGCCTGCTGCCGGAAGGCGGAGGTCAGCACCATGCTGCGGTTCGCGGGCGGACTGCACCTGGTCAGCGGCCGGGTGGTGGTCGAGGCCGAGCTGGACACCGGAGCCGCCGTGCGGCGGCTGCGGCGCGACATCGGCGAGATCTACGGTCACGCCAGCGAGATGGTGATGGTGCACGCCGGCGGCCTGCAGAAGGGTCCTCGCTATGTGGTGCGCGTGGTGCAGGACGGCGCCGCGCTGGCCCGCCAGACCGGGCTGCTGGACGGCAGCGGCCGCCCGGTGCGGGGCCTCCCGCCCCAGGTGGTGTCCGGCGCCGGCTGCGACGCCGTGGCCGCCTGGCGTGGCGCATTCCTGGCCCACGGCTCGCTCACCGAGCCCGGCCGGTCGTCCGCGCTGGAGATCACCTGTCCCGGTCCCGAGGCCGCGCTGGCGCTGGTGGGCGCGGCCCGTCGGCTCGGTGTCCAGGCGAAGGCCCGGGAGGTGCGCCGGGTGGACCGGGTGGTGATCCGCGACGGCGACGCGATCGGGGCGATGCTGACCCGGCTGGGGGCACACGAGTCGCTGCTGGCCTGGGAGGAGCGGCGGATGCGCCGCGAGGTCCGGGCCACCGCGAACCGGTTGGCGAACTTCGACGACGCCAACCTGCGTCGCTCGGCCCGCGCCGCGGTCGCCGCGGGCGCCAGGGTGGAGCGCGCGCTGGAGCTGCTCGGGCAGGAGATCCCCGACCACCTGCGGGTGGCCGGCCGGCTCCGGCTCGAGCACAAGCAGGCCAGCCTGGAGGAGCTCGGCGCGCTGCACGAGCCGCCGCTCACCAAGGACGCGATCGCCGGCCGGATCCGTCGGTTGCTGGCGATGGCCGACAAGCGGGCCGCCGAGCTCGGCGTACCCGGCACGGAAGCCGGTCTGAGTCCCGAGATGTTCGCCGACCCGTCGTGACGAACCCGCGCTAGAGCCGGGGGGTTTGCTTGGCTAAGGTCGGGGGCGGAGCATCGCCCCAGACCCGCAGCATTCCGGACCGAAGTTTCGAGGAGATCCCGTGACCGTTCGCGTAGGCATCAACGGCTTCGGCCGCATCGGCCGAAACTTCTACCGCGCCGTGCTCGCGTCCGGCGCCGACATCGAGGTCGTGGCTTTCAACGACATGGCCCCGGACGACACGCAGGCGCACCTGCTGAAGTATGACTCGATCCTCGGCCGACTGGACCGCGAGGTGAAGCTCGGCGACGGTGCGATCACCGTCGGCGACCAGGTGATCAAGTCGTTCGCCGAGACCGACCCGTCGAAGCTGCCGTGGGGCGACCTCGGCGCCGACGTGGTCCTCGAGTCGACCGGGCTGTTCACCGACGCCAACAAGGCCCGCGCGCACGTCGACGGCGGCGCCAAGAAGGTGATCATCTCCGCGCCCGGCAAGAACGAGGACTTCACCGTGGTGATGGGGGTCAACCACACCGACTACGACCCGCAGGCGCACACGATCATCTCCAACGCCTCGTGCACCACCAACTGCCTGGCGCCGCTGGCCAAGGTGCTGCACGACGAGTTCGGCATCGTCAAGGGCCTGATGACCA
>CAZNCE010000335.1:0-1665 GCA_964571285.1 uncultured Nocardioidaceae bacterium
AGCAGGACGCCACGGTGTGGGACTGGGTGAAGGCCGGACCCGCCAACGCGCCGGTCCGAGGCCGACCGGCGGGTGCGGAAGATGGTCATGATGATCGCCAGCCCGATGACGACCTCCGCGGCGGCGACCACCATCACGAAGAACGCCATCACCTGGCCGTCCAGGTTGCCGTGCTGGCGCGCGAAGGTGATGAACGCGAGGTTGCAGGCGTTGAGCATCAGCTCGATGCACATGAAGACCACGATCGCGTTGCGGCGTACCAGCACGCCGATGCCGCCGATCGTGAACAGCAGCGCGGACAGCACCAGGAAGGGTTCGGTGGACATCACTCGCCTCCCCGCGTCGGTTCGTAGGGCGTCGGCTCGTCGGAGTCGGGACCGGGCCCGATCCCGGTGAGCTGGTCGGGGCCACCGGCCCGGCGGACCGTACCGCGAGCCCGCAGCACCCGGGACACCGAGGCCTCCGCCACGGACCCGTCCGGCAGCAGCGCCGGGGTGTCGACGGCGTTGTGCCGGGCGTAGACACCGGGCGTGGGCAGCGGGCCGGGGTGCCGGCCGGTCTGCGCGTACTCGCGCATCCGCTGGCGCGCGACGTCGGCCTGCGTCGGCTTCGGGTCCAGCCGCTCGCGGTGCGTCAGCACCATCGCGCCCAGCGCGGCGGTGATCAGCAGCGCGCTGGCGACCTCGAAGGCCAGCACGTAGGTGGAGAACAGCAGTTCGGCGAGCCCGGGGATGTTGCCCTCGAGGTTCGCCGCGGTCAGGCCCTCCGGCGGGCCGACCACGGCCTGTCCCACGCCGATCGACAGCACCAGGCCGACGATGACGCCGATCACCACCGCGAACCAACGCTGGCCGCGCAGCGTCTCCACCAGCGAGTCGCCGGAGTCGACGCCGATCAGCATCAGCACGAACAAGAACAGCATCAGGATCGCGCCGGTGTAGACGATGATCTGCACGGCGAACAGGAACGGGGCGTCCTGCACGGCGTACAGCACCGCCAGCGAGATCATCACCACGGCCAGGCACAGCGCCGAGTGCACCGCCTTGCGGGACAGCACCATGCCCAGCGCGAAGATCACCATGATCGGCGCCAGGATCCAGAAGGCCACTGCCATCAGGAGTCCCCCTCACGTTCGGGAGTGGTGGCCTCCGGGCCGGCCACGTCGACTTGCGGCGAGGCCCCCAGGTAGTAGTCGTCGTCGGTCTCACCGAGCCGCATCGCGTGCGGCGGCTCCTCCATGCCGGGCAGCAGCGGGGCGAGCAGGTCGCTCTTCTCGTAGATCAGCTCGGCCCTGGTCCGGTCGGCCAGCTCGTACTCGTTGGTCATGGTGAGCGCCCGGGTGGGGCACGCCTCGACGCACAGCCCGCACAGGATGCAGCGCAGGTAGTTGATCTGGTAGACGCGGCCGTAGCGCTCCCCCGGCGAGTAGCGCTCCTCCTCGGTGTTGTCCGCGCCCTCCACGTAGATCGCGTCGGCTGGGCAGGCCCAGGCGCACAACTCGCAGCCGATGCACTTCTCCAGGCCGTCCGGCCAGCGGTTCAGCTGGTGACGTCCGTGGAAGCGAGGCGCGGTCGGCTTCTTCTCGAACGGGTACTGCTCGGTGACGACCTTGCGGAACATGGTGCGGAACGTGACGCCGAACCCGGCGATCGGGTCCCACAGCTG
>CAZNCE010000336.1:0-1638 GCA_964571285.1 uncultured Nocardioidaceae bacterium
TGGTGGGCAGATCCGGGTTGTAGAAGATGGACAGCAGCTTGCGCAGCCGCCCGCCGGCCTTGAGCTCCAGCCGGCCCTTCTTGTCCAGCGTCCAACCGCCGTGCCACTGCTCCTGGTCCTCGTACCGCTTGGGATAGCCGATGCCGGGCTTGGTCTCGACGTTGTTGAAGTACACGTACTCGGTGCCCGGCCGGTTGGTCCACACCTGCTTGCAGGTGACCGTGCAGGTGTGGCAGCCGATGCACTTGTCCAGGTTCATCACCATGGCGACGTTGGCCATCACGCGCATGTGAGCCCACCTCCGACCGGCTGTGTTGCCAACAACGACGTCATCGGTATTGCACCTCCTGCGACCGGCGGCGAATCACCGTGATCTCGTCACGCTGGTTGCCGGTCGGGCCGTAATAGTTGAATCCGTAGGTGAATTGGGCGTATCCGCCGATCATGTGGGTGGGCTTGATGACGACCCGGGTCAGCGAGTTGTCGCCGCCGCCGTGCCAGCCGGACAGCTCCGACTTCGGCGTCATCAGGTGCCGGTCCTTGGCGTGGTAGTAGTACACCGTTCCCTTGGGCATGCGGTGGCTGACCGAGGCGCGGCAGACGACCACGCCGTTGCGGTTGTAGGCCTCCACCCAGTCGTTGTCGCTCACGCCGATGGTCTTGGCGTCCACCGGGCTCATCCAGATCGTCGGGCCGCCGCGGAACAGCCGCAGCATGTGCAGGTTGTCCTGGTACTCCGAGTGGATGGACCACTTCGAGTGCGGCGTCAGGTATCTCACCGTGATCTCGGGCCGACCATGGTCGCCGATCTGCTGGTCACCGAAATGACGCAGGTAGTTCAGCGGCGGCCGGAACGTGGGCAGCTGCTCGCCGTATTCGGTCATCCAGTCATGATCGAGGAAGAAGTGCATCCGGCCGGTGAGCGTGTGCCAGGGCTTGAGCCGCTCGACGTTGACCACGAACGGCGAATATCGCCGACCGCCGGCCTCGCTGCCGGACCACTCCGGGGAGGTGATGACGGCGCGCGGCTGGATCTGCGTGTCCTCGAAGGAGATCCGGTCGGCGGCGCGTTCCTCGGCGAGGTCGGCCAGCCTCTGCCCGGTGCGTTTCTCGTACTCCTTCCACCCCTGGATGGCGACCTGCGCGTTGGTGGTGCCGGACAGCGCCAGGATGGCCTCGCACATGTGCACGTCGCGGGCCAGGGAGGGCCGGCCGTCGCCGACTCCGCCACGGACGCGACCGTTGACCCGGCCGAGCAGCTCCACGGCCCCGGTCGGTTTCCAGCTCACGCCCTTCTGCGCCGTGCCCACGGTCTCCACCAGCGGGCCTAGCGCGGCCATCTTGTCCGCGACCTGCGAGTAGTCCCGTTCGATCGCGATCAGCGACGGCATCGTCACCCCCGGGATCGGCTCGCACTCGCCCCTGGTCCAGTCGCGCACCGTCCCGCCCGGCTGGGCGAGCTCGCCGGGGGAGTCGTGCATGATCGGTGCCGCGATGATGTCGGTGCGGGTGCCCAGGTGGCTGGCGGCCAGCCGGGAGAAGTCGCGGGCGATGGTGTGGAACGTCTCGAAGTCGGTGCGGGTCTCCCACGGCGGCGCGATGGCCGGGTTGAACGAGTGCACGAACGGGTGCATGTCG
>CAZNCE010000337.1:0-1628 GCA_964571285.1 uncultured Nocardioidaceae bacterium
CACGGGATGGCTTGATATGAGGTACGACAGGTGGCGCCACCGAACGTCACGCGACTTTGGATGTGATCTGCATCACAGATGCGCAGCGGGGTGCCCACCGGGGGTGGAGCGCGGTGGAGCGCTCACTCGTCGGCGGCGACGAGGTCGGCCGCCCAGCGGTGCGCGTCGGCCCTGGGTTCGGCCGCGCGTCGGCCCCGGGCTCGGCCCGCTCAGGGGTGCGCGTCCGCCCCGGGCTCGGTCGCTGAGGGATCGGCGGGCGCTTCGTCGGTGGTCGTGGCCCCGTGGCCTGAGCTGTTGGCGTTGCAGTGCGGGCCGTCGCTCGGGTGCTCGCACTCCTCGACGGGCGGGTCGGCCTCGTCACCGTCCCCTGGCGGGTCGGCCTCGTCACCGTCCCCCGGCGAGTCAGTCTCCTCACCCTCCCCTGGCGGGTCAGTCTCCTCACCCTCCCCCGGCGGGTCAGTCTCCTCACCGTCCCCCGGCTCGTCGGTCTCGGGGTCGCAGACACCGCCGTCGAAGCCGGTGTGCCGGGCACAGAACCGCACCGTGGCCGGCGTCCCGACCACCTCACCGGCGTCGTTCACGTACTGCAGGGTCAGGTCCCGCCAGCCGTGCGCGACCCGCTCGAAGGTGACCGTGTGCTCGGCCTCGTCGTCGTCGCACCACAGACCCACCAGGCACGGCAGCGGTTCGGCTGCGGTGTCGGCCCGCCGGCCATCGATCAGGAACTCCAGGTTCTGGGACTCGTCCGCGCTGTAGCCGACGGTCACGCAGTGCGGGTCGAAGAGACCGCACCGCTGCTGGTCGACCGTCGCCCCCTCGGCGGGATAGGCGATGACGATCGGATCCACCCAGGTGTACGGGCCGACCCGGGTCGGGTCGGACTCCCCCGCATAGTCCGGCGACGCACCGTCCGGCACGGTCTGGGTGAGGGTGAAGTAGTAGCCCGCCGCCGAGCCGTCCGCGTCCCCCGGACCATCGCTCCCAGCAGCATCCGAGCCACCGGCACCATCAGAACCACCAGCGCCACCAGCGTCCCGAGCGGCGAGCGCTTCCGCCAGCCCCCGGGCCGCGATACCTCTCGACGCCGAACCGGCACCGGCCGGACCCACGGTGCCACCGGCCGCCGACCCGCCCGCATCGGCCGGGTTCGCGATCTGCACCGACCAGGAACCGTCCCCGGCGACCTGGCCCGTGGCGACCGCCACGCCGTCCTCGTCACTGGCGGTGATCGTGGCCCCGGGCACGGCATCGCTGCCGCGCAGCACGAGCGTCGCCGAGTAGACGGACCCTCCGGTGGGCACGCTGCTGCCCGGCTGCGGTGGGTCCGGCACGCTCGCGACCGGCTCGACCGGCTCCGCAGGTTCCGCAGGTTCGGTCGGCTCGGCAGGTTCGGTCGGGTCCGCAGGCTCGGCCGGCTCGTCGGGCGCCGGGGAGGGCTGCACCGGGTCGTCGGCCGCCTCCGGCGGGTTGCTGGGCTGCGGGGCCGTCGGCTGCGGCGCAGGCGGCTGCGTCACCGGGCTCGACTGGTCCGCGGGCGCCACTGGGGCGGAGGCCGGTGAGTCGACCGGCGGCGCCGGCACGGCAGCGTCCGCGTCGTCGCTGCTGTCGGCCGGAGGGCTGGACGGTGT
>CAZNCE010000338.1:0-1618 GCA_964571285.1 uncultured Nocardioidaceae bacterium
ACCGCTGTGGTGCGGCGACCATCGCCTCGAGCGCGACCACGGCACCGGAGGAGTGCCCAACCAGCAGCACCGGCCGGTCGAGCTGCTCGGCGACGGCCACCACGTCCTCCACTTCGTCCGGGATCGTCACCGGCCGGCCGAAGTTCAGGTCCATGCGGTACTGGCGGCGGTGCAGTCGGATGACCCGGAACCGCGGGACCAGCCGGTCGGCTACGCGCTTCCACTGTGAGGGGTCGTTCATCCCTCCGGGCAGGATCAGGATGGGCGCACCCGTGCCCTCGTCGATGAAGCGTGGTTCCGGCGATGCTGCCGTCATCACCCCAGTATGGCGGCGTCCGCCACGCTGGAGGGCGTCCGCGCCCGAACCCCGTTCGTACCAACGGCGCCCGGTGGCGCCTCGGGCGTGGGCTCGCAGGCCCTCGCCGGTCGGCGCCGGGTCACATCTGGACGCCGTACTTCTCCAGAATCTCCTTGAACGTCTTGATCTGGCCGGCCTCGAACGCGCGCCACTTGCGCTTCCACGGTTTTCCGGCGAGGCCGTAGAACGCCTTGAGGGAACTGGCCGGGATCTTGGTCAGCCACGTCGCCTCCGGCAGCGGACCGTGCAGGATGAGGACCGTCGACGCGCCGGCGAGTTGTCCGGTGTCGGTCATGATCCGCACGTCGCCGACATCGGGGTGCAACGCGGGCAGGCCGAGTGCGGCCGCGGTCACGGTCACCTTGCGGACGGCGGGCAGCTCGATCGCGAACTGCCAGATCGGACCGGTTCCCCCTTGGTTGTCTTCCTTCAGCCTTCCGGCCGAGATGAAGGGAGCGCCGATGGTGTTGGAGTTGCTTCCTCGGTAGACGGCCATGATGTCGTTCGGGCCGGTGCCGTTCGGGTCGAACAGGGCCCTGATCGTGCTGATGATCGTCTGGGGGCTCGGCTCACCGGAGCGGTGTATGAAGCCGCCCGTAGCCAACAGGTCCCACGGCTCCTGACCCTTGCCCGATCCGCGGAAGAACACGTTCTCGCCATCCGGGGGCTCGACGACCGGAACGAGTTTGTCCAGCAGGGCGGCCATCTCCTCCTCCCGCTGTGCTGCAAGCTCGGCGAGCTCCTGAGTCTCCCGTTCCATGCGGGCCTGGGTCTCCCGCCAGTTCTCCTTGGGGCGGGCCTTCTCGGCGGCCTCCTTCTGCTGGCGCGCCTGCTCCTCAGCCAGCTTGCGCTGCTTTTCGGCCTCCAGTTCCCGCCGTCGCCTGGCCGCGTAGTTCTCCTTCGGCGGCTCCGTCGCGGGTTGCTTCGGGGGCTCCTTCGTCGGGGCCACCGTCGGCTTCCTGGCGAGCGCGCCCGTGGCCTCATGCACTGCCTGTGGCACGGCCTTGACGATCGCCAGGTCTAGTACGGCCTTGCTGACCGTGGGATTCGGCTCCTGGGTCGGGCCGGAGGTCCCGGCGTTTTGGGCAGGCACCTTGCCCGCCTCAAAGGATCGGATCAGGTCGCGCACGCCGCGCTTCAGCGCCTGCTTCAGCTTGACGTCGGCGTCGGTGGACTCGGGTTGCGTGGTCATGATGGCCTGCCAATGGTGGTCGTGGGTGCCTGCTGCCGGTGGGTGTCGCCGGCGAGAGGTGTGCTAGC
>CAZNCE010000339.1:0-1616 GCA_964571285.1 uncultured Nocardioidaceae bacterium
CTAGCTGGCGGTAGGGGCTGTCAACCTGGGTTGGGCGCACGTGTGGGTGCTCCGGCGGTGGTGTTGTCGGAGTTCACTTCGCGATGAGGTGGCGGCTCGGTGGTGACGGTCGCCGGCGCGCTCACGCTGACGTATGCGACCTCGCATGGGTCATCTGGCGTCGTTCGAGCTGCTGAGAGGGCGAAGGGCCGGGCGCCAAGCTAGATGCGGCGTAACCCCTGCGGGTCCGCCATAGCCGGAGCGGCGTCTGTTCCGGCCCTTCGTCACCATCCAGCCTGCACCCGATCACTGGGCGGTGGAAGAGGGCTGCTCGATTAGGCCTCCTGAGCCAGCCAGCGGGCCGCGTCGTAGGGACGTTGGTCGCGGACCAGCGCGTAGGCGATTCGGTTGGCACGGTTGGCCAGGGCGCAGGCGATCACGCCACCCTTCTTGCCGCGGGCCCGGAGCCCGGCGGCGTAGGTCTTGGCGGCTGGGTCGTTGAGCCACAGCCCGACGCCTAGGTCGATCAACGCCCGGCGCAGCTCCACGCTGCCTTCCCGGCTGACGCTTCCATCGCGGCGCTTGCCGGCGGACTCGTACTGCATCGGTGACAGGCCAGATGCGCGGTAGATCTGCGACGGCCCGGGCCACCGGCCGGGCTCGCCGATGGCGGCGCCGTAGGCGCTGGCACGGACCGTCGCCCAGCCGGGCACGCTGGTCAGGACCGCGAAGGGGGTGCGGGGCAGCAGCATGCCCAAGTGGTCCTCGGCCTGGATGGCCTGTTGGCCGAGCATCGTGAGCATGCGCAGGTCGTTGGCGAGGATCTCTCGGGCCACGACGGCATCCGGGCTGGGTAGCGCTTCGCGGGCGGCGAGGAGCAGCCGTTGGGCGACCGGGCGCCTGACCTGCAGCCCCCGGGTGGCAGCGAACCGGATGAACCGGGCCTCGCCCAGCGCCGCCAGACGGGCCGGGTCGGTGAAGTGTTCGGCCACCAGTCGGCCCACCTTGGTGCCCAGCACGTTGGGCAGCGCCAGCGTCAGACCCGGGAACGCGCGATCGAGCTGTCCGAGCAACTGGTTCTTCAGCGCGGTCCTGGCCCCGACCCGCCGGGATCGGTGACCGACCCACGCGGTCAACTCACCGAGCACCGCTGCTCGTTCGGTGACCGGGCTACCCCGGCCGACCAGGACGAGCTCGGTGATGGCCTCCAGGTCGATCGCATCGGTCTTCACTCGACGCCGTCCCAGGACTCTTCGCTGTTCGGTGACATGAGCCGGGTTCAACTCCACCAGTTCCCAGCCCGCTGGCCAAGACGACGGCTTCATCAACGGCTGGTGGTAGTGGCCAGCGGCCTCGACCCCGACCCTGACGCCGACATCGGCTGGGACCACTTCCTGGATCCATGCGACCGTCGAGTCCAGGCCGCTGCGGGTCATTGCGAAGTCGATCGGACCGAGCAGCCGGTGTCGCTTCTCGTCGGTGACCGAGCAGGCCACCGTGTTCTTCCCGACATCGACGGCCACCACGACCATCGACGATGAGCAATCATGGATAGACACAACCCACCTCCGGAGGGCTTGCCAGGAGGAACCGGCGCGTTCAACGCCAGATCCTCGAAGGAACCTTGACGGATCCCT
>CAZNCE010000340.1:0-1594 GCA_964571285.1 uncultured Nocardioidaceae bacterium
GGCCGCCAGGGCCCCCTTCTTTCACGATCTGGTGAAAGACGTGCCGCACGGCAGCGGCGGGCAGCCGGAGGTCGAGAGCAGCCATCGCACCCACGACCCGCTCAGCGACGGCGTTGCCAGTGGGCGGACACCTCGATCCGGCCCTCGTCGAAGTGGGCGGGCAGGCCCTGCGCCTCGAACAGCGCCACCGCCTGGTCGAGGAGTACGTCCCCGGGGGCCACGTTGGCGGTGTCGCCGTGCCACAGGTTCACCTCGAGCATGCCGTGGTCGATCGCGTGCCAGACGTCGGGCGCGGTGAACCAGGCGACGCCGCGGACGGTCAGCCCCTCGTCGTCCAGCTGTTCCAGCAGCTCGGTGGCGGCCCAGTGGTCGTCCACCCCCTGCAGCACCACGACGCCCACCTGCTCGAGCTCGGCGAACACCAGCTGGATCCGCTCGTAGTCGGTCGGCTCCGGCCAGCCCGCCTGCTCTACCTGCAGATCCGCGGCCGCCTCCTCGGCCAGCCGAGTCGCCAACCCGGTCCCCTCCCCCGGCCGGCCCGGATCGCCCGGTTCCCCGAGCTCCTCAGCGACCGCGGTCTCCAGGTCCGCGACCAACTCTTCTCGGGTCTGCAGCCCGGACCGGACCAGCACCCGCGCGTAGTCACGGAGCCGTTCCTCTGCCTCGGTCCTGGACCCGCCGCGGAACCGCATGCGCTCACCAGCCGCGTCCGACGGGGCGGCGCGAGGTCTCGGTCGCGTCGACGGTGCGGTCCCAGCAACCTCGAGCCTGAGCCGCGGGCAGACCGGGACGTACGTGCATGCGGGCAAGGGTAGTCACGCGCGTCTGGGCCGCCGACGCCGACAGTGCCCCATGCTCTGCGAGACGCCACGGCACCCGTGGGGACGTGGTCCAGCCGACGAAGACCTCTGCCATCGCCGCACGTTCCCCGGCGACCAGGACGCGGCGTTGCCGGCCTGGCTGGGTACCGTCGACGGCCGAGAGGAGTTCGGCGGCGTTCCGACCGAGCCAGCGCCGACCACGCCGAGCACCGAGAAGTGGCGGTACTGGCGGGTCCCGAGGGCCGACGGTACGCGCGTCGCCGTCAACATCAGCGGCCAGCAGGCAAGTCCAGCCTCGGGTTGGTGCACACGAAGCTCGACTCCGCTAGGCCCTCGAGCACCGGCGACCGCTACCTCACCGCGGCGGTGCCGGGATACGTGCTGGCGGTCGGCCTGGACGTCGGTCGAGACGTGGACGCCGTGACGCGCCAGGTGGCAGGTCACTCAACAGGAATGACCGACAGGCCTCGGCTACCAGCCGCGCTCGGCCAAGCGGTGCGGCTGTGGGATGTCGTCGACGTTGATGCCCACCATGGCCTCGCCCAGGCCGCGCGAAACCTTGGCCACCACGTCCGGGTCGTCGTAGAACGTGGTCGCCTTCACGATCGCCGCGGCCCGCTGCGCCGGGTTGCCGGACTTGAAGATGCCCGAGCCCACGAACACGCCCTCGGCGCCCAGCTGCATCATCATCGCCGCGTCCGCGGGCGTCGCGATCCCACCGGCGGTGAACAGCACCACCGGCAGCTTCCCGGCCTCGGCCACCTCGCGGACCA
>CAZNCE010000341.1:0-1589 GCA_964571285.1 uncultured Nocardioidaceae bacterium
CCGCCCAGATCACCTGGGCCAGCTCGGTGACGCACAGCTCGTCAGCGGTCCGGTTCCAGCGCGGGAAGTGCAGCCGCACCGTTTCGATCCACGGCGGGGCCCCCTTGGGCACGCGCTTTTGGTGCACCTTCTCGCCGGTGACGCCGGTGGGGAAGCGGTGCAGCATGCAGGGCCGCTCAAACAACGCGTTGACGATCCCGTCCGCGACGGCGAGGTAGTACTCGACCAGGTCGAGCTTGGTCTCGCCGCGTTCGGGGAAGTAGACGCGGTCGGGGTTGGTGACCTTGACGACCTTGTCGTCGATCTCGATCTCGACCGCGGGGGAGGCCATCGGCGTCGCTCAGTCGGTGCCGTGCTCGCGGATGAAGTCCAGGATCGGCTCGCTCAGCTCCGGGCGGCACACGACCAGGTCCGGAAGCAGCACGTCGTCTTGGTTGTACACAAGGGCAGAACCGTCCACGCGGCTGGTGAACAGACCCGCTGCCCGGGCCACGGACACCGGTGCTGCGGAGTCCCACTCGTACTGCCCGCCGGCGTGAACGTAGGCGTCGGACACGTCGCGCACGACCGAGATCACCTTGGCGCCGGCCGAGCCCATCGGGACCAGCTCGGCGTCGATCTGCTTCGCCAGGGCTTCAACGAACGCGGGGGGCCGGGTTCGTGAGACCGCGATCCGCGGCCGGTCCGACGACCGAGGGGGTACGGCCGGGGGTGCGCCGGTGTGGAACGTCTGCCCGAGGGCAGGCTGGGCGACTGCCCCGGCGACCAAGTCTCCGCCCTGCCACAGGGCCACGTGTACCGCCCAGTCGTCGCGGGGCGGCTCGGAGAACTCGCGGGTGCCGTCCAGCGGGTCGACGATCCACACCCGGTCGGCGGCCAGCCGCGCCTTGTCGTCCTTGCCCTCCTCGGACAGCACCGCATCGCCGGGGCGGTACTCGGCCAGCAGTTGCATCAGCAGGTCGTGCGAGGCGAGGTCTCCGGCGTCCTTGAGCGCCTTGCCGACCAAGCCTTCCTGGCGCACCCGCAGAAGCAGGCGGCCGGCCGTCTCGGCGGTCCAGGCGGCAAGTTGGTGGTCGTCGGTCGCTGCGGTGTCGGGCGCGGTGCCAGGGTCGAAATCCGTCACAACGGACACCCTACGGGGACCGGTTAGGCTGGTGGCACCTGCTTTGTCTGTGGAGGGGGCCGTACATGGAACTGCTGATCCTGTTGGCCATAGTCGTCGTCGGCGTCGTGGCCTGGATGAACCGGGTCAAGATCGCCGCCAAGGTGCTCGGCCAACCCGAGGCTCGGGTGCGCCGGGCCATCGAGCGCCGCAAGGGCGGTCGCTGAGCTACCCGCGACCGGCTCGCTCACTGGTCGCTCGCTCCGCGGTCCGCTGGCTGCGTGAGTCTCAGCGCGCCCGAAGATCCGACGGCAGGATCCGCGCCACGGCGGCAAGATCCGACGATAAGGTCCGCGCCGTCGCCCCAGGATCCGACGGCAAGCTCCGACGTTATTGGACCTTCGCCCGCGTGAGCCCGTCGGATCTTGCCGCCGGATGTTGAGGCGGGCCAGGTACGCCGGTCGGATCTTGCCGTCGGATGTTGAGG
>CAZNCE010000342.1:0-1589 GCA_964571285.1 uncultured Nocardioidaceae bacterium
CGCGCCTGACCCGTGGCCTCGTCCGGCGCCAGGGAGTACGCACGGGCCGCCGCCCTGGTCGCCGCGTCCACCCCAAACGCCGCGCTCTGCAACTGGAACACGCTGAGTAGCAGGTACACCAACGGCACCAACAGCAACAGGGTCAGCCAGGTGACCTCGATGATCGCGGTGCCGGCCTGACCCCGAGCACCACGACCCACGCGGCCCCCACCGTTCCTGCGGTGCGAGCCGACGCCGCCGCCCGGCAACCGGCCGGTCACGGCGGCGCCTCCTGGACCGCGTGGCCCTGCACGCTGAGCTCGATGCCCGGACCCCACAGCCCCAGCGGCGGCACCTCGGCGCGCACCGTGACGACCACACCGGGGTAGCCGTCCACCGTGGTTCGGCCCGCCGACACCTGCTCGGCGAACCGGTGCGCGAGCACCCCCTCGATCACCGCCGCGGTCCGGGCCGCGCCATCCGCGGCGGTCCGGTCGTAGGCCGCGCCGTACCGGGCACCCTCCGACGCGGCCGAGGTGAGCGTGTTGCGCACGTGCAGGACCAGGCCGAGCTGGACGATGCCGAGGAAGAGCGGGATCAGCACCAGCAGCACGAGCACGAAGTCGACCACCGCCGCGCCGGCCGCATCCCGCCGACGACGGGCAGTCACCCGACGCTGTTCAGCGCCTCGGTGAGCAACCGGTTGAGCTCCGGGCCGGCGATCGCCAGCAGCCCGGCGACCAGTGCCGCGGTCATCACGGTGATCAGCACCCACCCGGGCACGTCGCCCCGTTCGTCTCGGCGGTGTTCGGTTCCGGTCCGGTGGCTGGTCGCACCGGGTCGCCTTGTCATCGCATCCACGGCTGTCTGTCCTCTCCTGTCGGCATGGGATTGGTGGCTCTCACGGAGGTGGGTGGCGGGTGTACGCGCTGGGCGGTCCTGTTCGCACGCATGGTCAGGGCACCATCAGCCGCAGGCCGACCAGCCCGGGCCAGAACGCGAACAGCACGGTCACCGGCAGGATCAGGAACACGACCGGCACCATCATCAAGACCTCGCGGCGGGCCCCGGTCTCGATCAGCTCCCGTCGGGACGCCTCGCGAACGTCCGCCGCCTGGGCGCGCAGCACGTCGGCCAGCGGGGTGCCGCGCTCGATCGCCACCGCGAAGCCCTCGGCGAACCGGGACACGACGGTCAGCCCGGCCCGTCGTGACAGCCCGTCCAGGGCGGCCGACAGCGGGACGCCGGTCCGGCTCTCCGCCAGCACCCGGCGCAGCTCGGCGGACAGTTCGCCGTGGCAGACCCGGGACACCCGGGCCAGGGCGCCGGCCGGCCCTTCACCGGCGGCGACCGCGAGGGCCAGCAACTCCGCCACGGTGGGGAACTCCGCCATCATCGCGCGCTCACGCCGCCGCACGGACGCGGTCAGCGCCTGGTCCCTCATCACGATGCCGCCCATCCCGGCCGCGACGCAGATCAGCAACAGCGCCACCGGGCTCGCTACGCCGCGCAGGGCCAGCAGGGTGGACAGCAGCGCCGCCACCGTGAACGCGCAGCAGCCCCAGATCACCTGCTCGACGCGGAAGTCCTGGACCGTGGCGTCGGACCCG
>CAZNCE010000343.1:0-1581 GCA_964571285.1 uncultured Nocardioidaceae bacterium
CGGCACTGGCAGCGGCGAGCGCGCTCGCGCCACCGACGATCTCGCTGATCTCCTGGGTGATCTCGGCCTGGCGAGCCTGGTTGGCCTCGCGGGTCAGGCGGTTGATCAGGTCGTCCGCGTTGTCGGTCGCGGACTTCATCGCACGCTGCCGGCTGGCCAGCTCGGAGGCGGCCGACTGCAGCATGCAGAAGTAGATGCGGCTGGCGATGTAGCGCGGCAGCAGCACGTCGAGCACCTCGGTGGTGTTCGGCTCGAACTCGTAGAGCGGCAGCACCTCGTCCCTCTCGGGCGGCTCCACCCCCTCGACGATCTCCAGCGGCAGCAGCCGGATGACCTCAGGCTGCTGCACGAGCATCGAGCGGAACCGGGTGAAGACGATGTGGATCTCGTCCACCCCGCCCTCCTCGGTGGGCTTCTGGAACGCCTCGATCAGCGCCTGCGCCGCGGTCCGGGCGTGGTCGTAGGCCGGGCTGTCGGAGAACCCCGTCCACGACTGGGCCACCTGGCGCCGACGGAAGGCGTAGAACCCGACGCCCTTGCGGCCGCAGATGTAGGGCACCACCTCGCGCCCGCCGTCCCGCAGCAGCTGGGTCAGGCGCTCCCCCTCGCGGATCACCGACGAGGAGTAGGCCCCCGCCAGGCCGCGGTCGGAGGTGATCAGCAGCACCGCTGCGCGCTTGGGGTTCTCCTGCTCCGTGGTGAGCGGGTGCTCGACGTGGGAGAAGGTCACCAGCGCGGACACCGCGCGGGTCAGCTCCCGGGCGTACGGCGTCGCGGCAGCGGCCCGCTGCTGGGCCTTGATGATCCGCGACGCCGCGATCAGCTCCATCGCGCGGGTGACCTGCTTGATCGTGGTGACCGAGGCCCGCCGCTGACGCAGCTCGCGCAGGCTTGCTGGCATCGGCGCTCAGCCCCGCTTCTGCCGGACGATCTGCTCCTGCTCGACGTCCTCCGCGGGCAGGGACTCGACCTCCTCGCGGCCGGCGAGCAGCTTCCCCTCCGAGGTCTGGAAGGACTGCTTGAACTGGTCCAGCGCGTCGTCGACCGCCTGCGCGGAGTCGTCGGTGAACTGGCCGGACTCACGGATGCCGTCCAGCACGCCGGGGTGCTCCCGCCGCAGGAACTCGAGGAACTCCTGCTCGAACCGCAGCACGTCGTCGACGGGTACCTCGTCGAGCCGGCCGTTGGTCCCCGCCCAGATCGAGACCGTCTGCTCCTCCACCGGGTACGGCGAGTACTGCGGCTGCTTGAGCAGCTCCACCAGCCGCTGGCCACGGTCCAGCTGGCGCCGGGAGGTCGCGTCCAGGTCCGAGGCGAACATCGCGAACGCCTCCATCGCGCGGTACTGCGCGAGGTCGAGCTTCAGCGAGCCGGACACCTTGCGCATGCCCTTGACCTGGGCGGCACCGCCGACCCGGGACACCGAGATGCCGACGTCGATCGCGGGACGCTGGTTGGCGTTGAACAGGTCGGACTGCAAGAAGATCTGGCCGTCGGTGATCGAGATGACGTTGGTCGGGATGAACGCCGACACGTCGTTGGCCTTGGTCTCGATGATCGGCAGGCCGGTCATCGAGCCGG
>CAZNCE010000344.1:0-1568 GCA_964571285.1 uncultured Nocardioidaceae bacterium
CGATGTTCTTGCTCAGCGCGGTGACCTTCTCCACCTTCACCGCGGGCCCGAGCTCGACCTCGTACCGGGTCACCGTAGGGCCGCGGCTGTAGCCACTGACCTGGGCGTCGATGCCGAACTGCTCCAGCACCTCCGACAGCCGTTCCACCACGGTGTCCGAGGCGCGGGACCTGGGCTTGTGCGCGGTGCCGGGCTTCAGCAGCTGGTTGCCGGGCAGCGTGTAGGTGATGTCGCCGGACAGGCTGAGCTGCTCCACCCGCTGCGGCAGCGGGGTGTGGGGCGGGGGCTCCGGCTTGGGCTCGGGACCGTCCTTGGCCTGCGCGGTGGCATCGAACCCCGGCGCGCCCGCGAGGGTGTCCTCGACCGCGTCGTCGGGCCGGTCCTCGCTGCCCTGCTTGGTCTTGTTCTTGGACTTCCGCTTGCGGCCGGCCTCCGGCTCGATCGCCAGGTTGTCAGCGAGGCTGTCGGCGGCGTAGGTGTCTTCCACCTCGGCCGACGGGTGCCGTTCGCCGCGCCGGCCCAGCGCCGTGGTCCGGTCGACGGCCGGGTCGCCTTCGGTGTCCTTCGAGCGGCGCAGCAGTCGATCACGCAGCGCGGCCAGACGCTCCGGGATCGTGTGCACCGGGGTGCCGGTGACCACCAGCACCCCGAACAGCGCCAGCAACACCAGCAACGGGATCGCTACCCAGGTGGTGCGGAACAGGTCGGCCAGCAGCGACGACACGACGTACCCGATCGCGCCGCCGGCCTCGCGCATGCCCTCCGGGTCGGAGGGGCGGGGCAGCCCGTGCGCGATGTGCACCAGGCCGAGCACGCCGAACAGGATCGATGCCCAGCCGATCACCTGCCGGCCGGCCGGGCCGTTGCGGTCGGGATGGCGCAGCGTGCGCCAGGCGATGCCGAGCAGGAACAGCGGGAGCGCCCAGCCGAGCGAACCGACCGAGCCGGTGCTGAGGGTGCGGACCCCCTCCCCCACGGCGGTCGGCATCTGCCACCAGGTGGCCGCCGCGGTGATCACCGCGAGCCCGATCAGCGCGAGGCCGACGCCGTCCCGGCGCAGCTCCGGGTCGAGGTCGCGGGCGGTCGAGCCGATCCGCCGCACGATCCCGCCGAGCAGGTGCGCGATGCCGAGCCAGACGGCCGCGAACGCCCGCCACAGACCGCGTGCGAGCGCGGTGAGGGGGCCAGGGCCGCGGCGTCCACGCTTGGCGGGGCGGCGCCCCGAGGACGTACGCCGCTGCGTACCCCTCGAGGAGCCCCCGGAGGTGGACCGGCGGGCCTGGCTACCGGACGACCGTGATCGCGAGCCGCCGGACGTGCTTCGGCTGCGCGACCGCGGTGGGGAAGACGTGCGGGTCGCCATGCTTGCGAATCTACGTGATCACCACTCCAGCCACAGGCGTCACACGCCGGAAGAGGTCGGCTACTGCGCATGGGGCGCGGTTGGGCCGGCCGGTGGGTGGCCGGCTGCTTCGGGATGCCGTCTTTCACCAGACCGTGAAACACGCAGCCACCGTGGCCCGCCGGACGCACCGTCTTTCACCAGACCGTGAAACACGCAGCCACCG
>CAZNCE010000345.1:0-1555 GCA_964571285.1 uncultured Nocardioidaceae bacterium
CGCCGGAACGCGCCACGGTGGCCCGCAGACCTGCCCCGGGTGTGCGCCGCCGAGATCTCCTCGAACCCGACGAGTCGCTGCGCGAACCCCCGGCTACCGCTCGGACACGACCTCGGCATCGGATGATCCGGTCGCCACCGGACGGGACGGATCGGCCACCCACTCGCTCCAGCTACCCGGATACAGTGCGGCCGGCAGCCCGGCGACCTCCATCGCCAGCACGCCGTGCGCGGCGGTGACCCCCGACCCGCAGTAGGCGGCCACCCGCAACCCGGGCCGCACCCCCGCGGCCTCGTAGACCTTGCGCAACTGCTCCGCGTGCAGCAGCCGCCCGTCCTCTGCCAGGTTCTGCGCCGCGGGCACGTTCACCGCGCCGGGGATGTGCCCGGCCACCGGGTCCACCGGCTCCACCTCGCCGCGGAACCGCTCCGGGGCCCGGGCGTCCACCAGCGCGTCCTGGTCGAGCACCTCGTCGGCACTCACCACCGGCATGCCACCACCCGACCGACAGCGGAAGTCACCAGGATCAGGGGTGACCGCCCCTGTCTCGGTTGCGCCGCCCGCGGCCTGCCAGGCCGCCCAGCCACCGTCGAGGACCTGCACGTCCGGGTGGCCGTGGAACCGCAGCAGCCACCAGGCGCGCGCCGCCGACGTCCCGGACGAGTCGTCGTACACCACGACCGGCCGGTCCCCCCGCACGCCGGCCGCCCGCATCGCGGTCTCGAACACCCGAGGGTCGGGGAGGGGATGCCGTCCGCCCTTGCCGGGCGGCGCCGCGAGCGCCGTCTCCAGATCGACGAAGGCCGCACCCGGGATGTGTCCCCGGTGGAACTCCTCGACGCCGGACGGCCCGGTCAGCGACCAACGCACATCCAGCACGGCGAGCCTGCCGTCGCGGAGCCGGTCGCGCAACTGCGCCGCATCGATCAGTGGGTACGTCATGGGGCCCATCGTGCCGTAGTACCTTCGACGCGATGCAGCCGATACGGGGGTCGAGGGGCGCCGACCGGCGGACGGCACGGGGAGGTGCCCGCAGGCGGGGACCGGACAGCGGCGAGGCCGCGCCGAACCGGCCCGCGCGGAAGCCGGCCGCCCCGCAAGCCGGTGGCCCGATCGTGGCCGCGCTGGTCGACGCAGTACTCGTGCTCACCTTCGTGGCTGTCGGCCGCCGTACCCACGACGAGGCGCTGCTCGGCATCCTGGCCACGGCCTGGCCGTTCCTGGCCGGGTTGCTGGTGGGCTGGCTGGTGGTGCTGGCGACCCGGCGGACCTACCCGCACACGGTGCTTCAGGGGGTGCCGGTCTGGGTGTGCACGGTCGCCGGCGGCATGATGCTGCGCCGGCTGATCGGTGCCGGAACCGCCTTGCCGTTCGTGCTTGTGGCGACGCTCACATTGGCCGTGTTCCTGCTCGGCTGGCGCCTGGTGGCGAGCGCGTTGACGCGGTGACGGACCGATTTCGGGAACTGCCGCCCGGCCATGTATTCTCTACCGTCGGCTTGCCCCTTTAGCTCAGTCGGCAGAGCGTCTCCATGGTAAGGAGAAGGTCTACGGTT
>CAZNCE010000346.1:0-1554 GCA_964571285.1 uncultured Nocardioidaceae bacterium
TCTCACGGTGTCAGATCGCCGCACGGCAGAACAGTGCGACGGTTGGCTGACAACTGATATGGAGGGATCTGCTGTCAAGAGCAGGGTGAGGCGCCCGTCCCGGTTGTCCGGGGCGGGCGCCTCGTGCTTCGTCGAGTCGTCGGTGTGAGCGTGTCGTTGGCGACGCGCGGTCAGACTGATATGCGCGGGTTGGTTACCGCAGGACGGGGTGTTCGGCAGGAGCGGACCGCGTGTCTAGGGTCGAGCGTCGCTCGGCTGATGTTGGTCGGCCGGCTGCTCATAGCTGTTCCGCGGGTCGCTCCACGCGCTGCTTCCACCACGTGATCGACGAAGCCGGATCACGGGGCCTACTCCTCGAGGACGGCCAGGGACCAGCACCAGCCGGCCAGCTCACGGGCGATCGCGACGTTGGCTATCACGTGCCGCTTTCGGCGTTCGCGGAAGGCATTCCACCGTGCGTGCAGCCGACGGTTGCCGGCGTCGCCGCGGGCGCGAGCAGCTGGTGAGGCCAGGTCCCATCGATCACGCATGGTCTTGCCGACGACGTAGCGGGCGCGGTGGTGCCAGGCCGCCTCGACCAGCAGCCGACGGACGTGCGTGTTGCCGGTTTTGGTGATCGACCCCTGGACTCGTGACTGGCCGGAGGAGTACTCGGATGGGACGAGCCCGACGAAGGAGCCGATGGTGTTGCCGGTGAACCGGTGCCAGTCGCCGATCTCGACCGCGAGAGCGAGGGCGGTCAGGTTGCCAACACCGCGCAGGCAGCCCAGCCGGCGCACGATGGGAGTGAACTCGCTGTTGGCCGCCATCTGGGCGATCGCCTCGTCGAGCCGGTCGCGGCGGGCCTTCACACTCAGCACGGCGTCATAGTCGGACTCGAAGGTCATCTGCAGTGCCGGGGAGTCGAACCGCTGCCGGCGCAGCCAGGCGTCGTGGGCGTCGGTCCAGGCCTGTCCGCCGGAGTAGACGATGCCTTGGCGCAGCAGGAGCTTGGACAACCGGTGGCGTGCTCGCATCAGGTCACCGCGGGCGTCCTCGCGGGCGCGGACCAGATCACGGGCGTGCTCCTGGTCGACGCCCGGCATCGACACCGCGGTGTACTCGTCGAGCCGCAGCAACCGCGCCAGGTGCACCGCGTCCTTCGCGTCGGTCTTGACCCGGTCACCGCTGGGTCGCTGCAGCTTCGACGGGGCGACGACTTCGCACCTGATCCCCGCCGCGGTCAGCGCCCGCGCCAACCCGAACCCGGTCGGCCCGGCCTCATAGGCCACCGCCACCGGGCCCGGCAGGCCACTCAGCCAGGACCGGATGTGCTCGTGTGATGGGGTCAGTCGGGACTGGATGAGCTCACCCGTGACGCCGTCGATCGCCGCTGCGACGACCGATCGTGCGTGCACGTCGAGCCCCACGCTCGTACGCTCGATAAACACCGGGGCCTCCCACGAATGTCGGATAGGCCGAGCAGGCGGCCCCTGCTCGGTAACCCACGAATGTCGTGAGTGAGGCCCCGGCCCGCAACCGGTTCAGGACGAACCGGTCACTCATACCGTCTAG
>CAZNCE010000347.1:0-1542 GCA_964571285.1 uncultured Nocardioidaceae bacterium
GGTCTCGGTCTCCTCGGTGAACGTGGTCTTGATGCCGCCGGCCCGTAGCCCGCCGATGGCCTTGGCGTACGACAGCGCCATGTCCCAGGCCTTTCCGGTCGCGTCCTGCTCCACGGCGAGCAGCACGGGCACGCCACGGCCCTCGACGAACTCCCGGCGCACCAGGTGGCCGGGACCCTTCGGCGCGACCATGAACACGTCGACCCCGGCCGGCGGCTTGATGTAGCCGAACCGGATGTTGAAGCCGTGGCCGAACACCAACGCGTCGCCGTCCACCAGGTTCGGCTCGACCGCGTCCCGGTAGAGGCCGCGCTGCACGTGGTCCGGCGCGAGGATCACGATCACGTCGGCTTCCTCGCAGGCCTCATACGGCGTGACGACCCGCAGGCCCTCGGCCTCGGCCTTCGGCCGGCTCGTGGATCCCTCCAACAGCCCGACCCGTACGTCGACGCCGGAGTCGCGCAGCGACAGCGCATGCGCGTGTCCCTGGCTGCCGTACCCGAGCACGGCCACGTTGCGGCCCTGCATCACGCTCAGGTCCGCGTTGTCGTCATAGAACATCTCTGCCACGGTGGGCTCCTTCGTCTGCTTGTCGTTGTCGGTTGTCGTGCCGGCGCCGGCCGGTACGCGGTCAGGCGCTGCCGGCCTTCCTGGGCGGGACCGGCGGCCCGGGCGGCGGCACCGGGTGGGCGCTCACCGGCCGCAGCGCCCGGTCGGTGATCGATCGGCCGCCGCGACCGATGGCGACCAGGCCGGACTGCACCAGCTCCCGGACGCCGAACGGTTCCGCCACCCGCAAGAACGCGTCCACCTTGTCCGCCGGGCCGGTCACCTCGATCGTGACGGCATCCGGCGCGACATCGACCACCTTCGCACCGAACAGCTGCACCACCTCGAGCACCTGGCCCCGGGTGGCCGCATCGGCGCGAACCTTCACCAGCAGCAGCTCGCGCTGGACCGTGTTGTGCGGCTCCAGGTCCACGATCTTGATCACGTTGACCAGTTTGTTGAGCTGCTTGGTGACCTGCTCCAGCGGGGAGGTGGCGGCGTTGACCACGATCGTGATCCGGGAGATCTCCGGATGCTCGGTGGGACCCACCGCGAGGGAGTCGATGTTGAACCCGCGCCGGGAGAACAGCCCCGCGACGCGCGACAGCACGCCCGGCTTGTTCTCCACCAGCACGGACAGGGTGTGCTTCTCGTCGTTGGGTCGGATCTCGCTCACAGCTCGTCCTCGTCGAACTCCGGCGCCAGGTCGCGCGCCACCTTGATGTCGTCGTTGCTGGTGCCGGCGGCCACCATGGGCCACACCATCGCATCCCGGTTGACCAGGAAGTCGACCACCACCGGCCGGTCGTTGATCGACATCGCCTTCTCGATCACCGCGTCCACGTCCTCGCTCCTGGCGCACTGCAGGCCCACGCACCCCATCGCCTCGGCCAGCTTGGGAAAGTCGGGCACCAGGTGCGGGTCGCGGGTGCTGTGCAGGTCGGTGTTGGAGTAGCGGCCCTCGTAGAACAGTGTCTGCCACTGCCGGACCAT
>CAZNCE010000348.1:0-1496 GCA_964571285.1 uncultured Nocardioidaceae bacterium
AGATCGCCGAGATCGACGACCGGGGCAAGCTGTCGCTGGTCCCGGTGGTGGACGAGGACGACTCGGCCGACGGGACCGACGCGCCGGAGTGACCCGTCCGCTGCGTACGTCCGACCAGCCGCCGGGGACGACCCGCACGCTGGTGACCGAGCGGCGGGGGCGCGAGGTGATCTCGCGGGTCCGCCGCTCGGTCCTTCCCGGTGGCTTGCGCGTGGTCACCGAGACGGTGCCCGGTGCCCGCTCGGCCGCCGCCGGGGTCTGGGTCGGCGCCGGCTCGGTGGACGAGGTGCCCCGGCTGTCCGGGACGTCCCACTTCCTCGAGCACCTGCTGTTCAAGGGCACCAGTCGGCGTACCGCGCTCGACATCTCGGTAGAGATGGAGTCGGTCGGCGGTGAGCTGAACGCGTTCACCGCGCGGGAGCTGACCTGCTACCACGCCTCCGTGCTGGAGGAGAACCTGCCGCTGGCGGTCGACGTGCTGGCCGACCTGGTGTCCCGCGCCCGGCTGGCACCGGAGGACGTCGAGAACGAGCGCGCGGTGATCCTGGACGAGATCGCCATGCACGACGACGATCCCGAGGACGCGCTGCACGAGCTGTTCAGCCGGCACTACTACGGCGGGCACCCGCTGGGTCGGCCGGTCGCCGGTCTCCCGGAGTCCATCAAGCGGCTGACCCGGGACCAGATCAACGGCTACTACCGGCGTCGCTACCGTCCGGAGAACCTGGTGTTCGCGGTGGCCGGCGCGGTCGAGCACCAGCGGGTGGTCCGGCTGGTGCAGCGGTCGCTGCGCGACACCGGCATGCTCGAGGACACCGGTCGCCTGCCCCGCCCCCCGCGCCCGCACAGCCGGGTACGCCAACGACGCGGCACCGGAGTGGTGGTGCGCCGGCGCGAACAGGAGCAGGCCAACCTCACCTTCGGCGTCCCCGGGCTGGCGCGCGGCGACGAACGCCGCTACGCCCTGGCCGTACTCAACACCGCCGTCGGCGGGGGCACCTCCAGCCGGCTGTTCCAGGAGGTCCGCGAGCGCCGCGGGCTGGCGTACGGCGTCTACTCGACGTACTCCAGCCACGCCGCGGCCGGCACCTTCGCGGTCGGCGCTGGCTGCCTGCCCAGCCGGGCTCGCCAGGTGATCGAGGTGTGCCGGGCCGTGCTGCGGGACGTGGCGGAGCACGGCCTGGACGCCGCCGAGCTGCGCCGCGCCCAGGGCCAGTTGAAGGGCGGCTATGTCCTCGGGCTGGAGGACAGTGGCTCGCGGATGCTTCGGCTCGGGCAGTCCGAGCTGCTGCGCGGTGAGGTGATCGCAGTGTCGGACTTCATCCGGCGCGTCGACACGGTGACGCGGGATGACGTGGCCGCGCTGGCTCGCGACCTGCTGACCGCGGAGCCGACGCTGGCCGTGGTCGGCCCGTTCGACGGGCCCGCGGACTTCGCCGGCGTACTCGACTGACCCGCCTCCCTTCCCCCCGACCCCGCGCTTAGGTACAAGGGGT
>CAZNCE010000349.1:0-1459 GCA_964571285.1 uncultured Nocardioidaceae bacterium
GAGCGAGTCGGATCCTGCCGTCGGATCTTGCTGCTCGCCCGGTACGCCGGTCGGATCCTGCCGTCGGATCTTGGTGCTCGCCCGGTACGCCGGTCGGATCCTGCCGTCGGATCTTGCTGCTCACCGGGTACGCCGGTCGGATCCTGCCGTCGGCGGAGACGCGCTTGTGGTGTTCCGCACTCAGTCCGCGGCCAGCGGCATGGTCTTGGTCACCTGCATCAGGAACTCGCCATTGCTCTGGGTCTTGCGCAGCCGCTCCAGCAGCAGTTCCAGCGCCTGCTGGCCGTCGAGCCCGGACAGCACCCGCCGCAGCTTCCACACCACGGCCAGCTCGTCCTTGCCCATCAGCAGATCCTCGCGGCGGGTGCCGGAGGCGTCCACGTCGATCGCCGGGAAGATCCGCTTGTCGGCGAAGTCGCGCCGCAGCCGGATCTCCATGTTGCCGGTGCCCTTGAACTCCTCGAAGATCACCTCGTCCATCTTCGAGCCGCTCTCGATCAGGGCGGTGGCGAGGATGGTGAGCGATCCGCCGTTCTCGATGTTCCGGGCGGCGCCGAAGAACCGCTTCGGCGGATACAGCGCCGACGAGTCCACGCCGCCGGACAGGATCCGGCCGCTGGCCGGCGCGGCCAGGTTGTAGGCCCGGCCCAGCCGGGTGATGCCGTCGAGCAGCACCACCACGTCGTGCCCCAGCTCGACCAGCCGCTTGGCGCGTTCGATGGCCAGCTCGGCGACCGCGGTGTGGTCGCTCGGCGGCCGGTCGAACGTCGACGAGATGACCTCGCCCTTGACCGAGCGCTCGAAGTCGGTGACCTCCTCGGGGCGCTCGTCGACCAGCACCACCATCAGGTGGCACTCGGGGTTGTTGGTGGTGATCGAGTTCGCGACCGACTGCATGATCATCGTCTTGCCGGCCTTGGACGGGGAGACGATCAGGCCTCGCTGGCCCTTGCCGATCGGCGCGGCGATGTCGATCACCCGGCCGATCATGTTGGTCGGCTCGGTCTCGAGCCGCAGCCGCTCCGACGGGTACAGCGGCGTGAGCTTGGAGAACTCGACCCGCTGCCGGGAGGTCTCGGGGTCGGCCCCGTTGATGGTGTCGATCCGGACCAGCGGGTTGAACTTCTCGCGCCGCTCGTTCTCCCGGTTCTGCCGGACCATGCCGGTGACCGCGTCACCCTTGCGCAGGCCGTACTTGCGAACCATGGACATCGACACGTACACGTCGTCGGCGCCGGGGAGGTACCCGGTGGTCCGCACGAACGCGTAATTGTCCATCAGGTCGATGATCCCGGCGGCCGGCACCAGGACGTCGTCCTCGCGAATCTGCGGCTCCGCCTCGCCGCCCCCACGGCGGTCCCGGTCGCGGTTGCGGTCGCGACCACGGCGCCGACGGCTGCGGCCGCCGCCGCGGTCATCCCGGTTGTTGTCCCGGCCGTTGTCCCGGCTGTCGCGGTTG
>CAZNCE010000350.1:0-1439 GCA_964571285.1 uncultured Nocardioidaceae bacterium
GGTTCTCCTCACCTTCCTGTGGGTAGTTCGATGGTGGGGCCGGAGCAGCAGAGATAGATCATGGCGATCACGGCGGCGTCGCTGTGGTGTCCGTAGCCGCGGTGGTTGATGAGCCGGATCTTGGAGTTGAGACCTTCGAGCTTGCTGTTGGACAGGCCTAGGTCGACCGCGGCGAGGATCGACTCGCGGTGTTTGCGGACGGTGCGGGACAGGGCGAGCATCGCGGGGATCCGGGAGCGGCTGGCGCGGGCGAGCCAGGCGTCGAGGTGCGCGTCCGGGCGTCGGCCTAACGGGAGCCGGTAGAGGTCGCGGAGTTCTTCTTTGAGCAGCCAGGCGCGGAAGAGCACGTGGCGTGCTCGGCGGAGCTGTTCGATCTGGTCGCGCTGGACGTCGTTCCAGGTCGCGGGATCCTTCAGCAGTGCCCACCGGGTGTGCTTGACCAGCTGCGCGGCGGGGTCTTGGGCCATGCGTCCGTAGGGGCTCGGCCTGGCGACCTTGGCGGCCTTGCGGGCGGTGTTCCACTCGGCCCGACGGATCTCGTCGATAGCGAGGTTGGCCAGCTTGATCACGTGGAACGGATCGGCACAGACCTGGGCGCTGGTGCGGTTCTTGACCACCTTGGCGTAGCCGCCGTGCAGGTCGACCGACGCGGCTTGGATCTGCTTGCTGCGCTGGGGTCCGAGCTCGTTGAAGAACTGCCCGAGGGTGGCGCCGGACTTGCCCTCGCCAGCCCAGATCACCGCGCCGTCGCGATCGTGGTCGGCGACCACGGTCAGGTAGCGGTGTCCCTGGCGGTAGGAGACCTCGTCGATCCCGACCCGGTACACCTCATCGAGCCGGGCGTCGTCGAGGTGGTCGGCGACCACCCGGGCGACGACGCCGGCCACGGCCTCCCAGGAACAGCGCAGCAGCCGGGTGATCGCGGTCTTGTCCATCCGCTGCGCGAGCCAGGCGAGCACGTCCTCGAAGTCGCGGGTGAACCGTGCCCCCGGACGCGCCCAGGGCACCTCTTCGGTCCGGACACGGCCGCAGGCCAGGCAGTGCAAGCGGCGGATCTCGGCTTGCAGGAACAGCCTGGCCGCCGCCAGATCCAGGCCACGCCCGCGGCGCACCGATCGGTCGTAGAACCGCGCGGGTGGACCAGCCACACGGGCACCGCAGCCGGCGCGCGCGACGGGCGAGGTCGACCACGATCCCGGCAGGGGTGAACGCGACTCCGGTGACCCAGGCACCGGGAATCTTGAGCATCTTGTTGAATGCAGTGGTGGCGCGCACGCGGCCGCTCCTGTCGTAGGTCCGGTTTGCTTGGCAGCTCCGAACCTAGGCACGCGACGTGTGCGCGTCACCCCACCAACCAGCCGCGACCCCGGGAGCCCACGGTCAACAGGGATTCCCCTTCCGATCAAGGCCCCAAGACCCACGGAAACCTGAGGAGTCCC
>CAZNCE010000351.1:0-1425 GCA_964571285.1 uncultured Nocardioidaceae bacterium
GATCGGAAACGAGGTGACCCCGATGACGCCGAGGATCTGGTTCTCTGATTCGGCGGTGATCCTCACGGTGACGGTGTCCCCAGCGACGCTGACGGTGCCGTCCATCCCCGCGTCGCGGAGGTAGCTCTGGGCGCGCGCCCGCGCAGTTTCGGCGTCGACCGCATCGCTTCCGTTGCGCACGCTGGCGGCCGAGAGCGCGTCGGCCCCTGCGCGCGCTGCTTGGGCAGCGGCCCGAGAGGCAGCGACACGCTCATCGATGACTCGGCCGCCGTCGACAACGAGACCGAGGAGCACGGTGAAGGCGCCGGCGATTACGAGGATCGCCCAGATCGAGGCGCTGCCGCGCTCGTCGCGACTCACGGGAACTCCCGGTGTTCCTCGAGCGGCACGACGGCCGTGAAGGTGAACGTCTTCGCACCTGGGATCCCGCCCACGCCGACGACGTCCGAGAGGTCCGCCACGCATTTAACGGTCGCGCGGACGGCGCCGCCCGGGTTGAAGTCGGCCGCATCGACAGACACGGTGAGGCTCGCGCAGGCGAGTCCCCTTTCGCTCATCGACTGCTTCGCGGCCTGCGTCCCCGCCTGGACCGCCGCCTCCTGGTTGGGGGTCAAGGACGCGGCACGGGCGGCGGCGTACGCCGAGCTGTTGACCTGCCCGCGGGCATCCACGTAGCGGCCTCCGGCCGCGATCACCATGATCGCGGCGACCAGTAGCGGGGTGAGGATCACGACCTCGATCGCCATCGCGCCTCGTTCGTCGCGCCTCACGGTGACTCCACGAAATGTTCGATCGGACCTTCCAGGTGGACCGAGACGTGGACGGGCACGAAGGGCAAGACCTGCTGGCCGTCGCCGGTGACCGTGACGGCAGCCGTATCTCCGGTCCGGGTGACGGTCACGTGGGTGCCGGACAGACTCCCGAGGTCGCCGAGGTAGTGATTCCCGGCGTCCTCGCCGGAGGCCGCAGAGCCGTCGTACGCCGATGCGGCGGCGAGCGCCTCCTCGGCTGCGGCTTGGGCGACCCTGTGGGCGTGGGCCTGCATGGCGTACTGGAGCATCAGCAGGAAGACGAGCGTGAGCGCGCTCATCACGAGGAGGAACTCGATCGAGAGTGCTCCTCGTTCGTCTCGGATCCTCCGTACCCGCGACATCGCCCTGGCTCAGGGCTGCCCGAGCTTGTTGGTTTGTCCTGTGACGTAGGCCTTGATCGCGGCCACGGCGATGCCCGCGATCGTGATCACGCCGAGCGCGATCAGCAGCCACTCGACGGCCGTAAAGCCGCGCTCGTCGCGCTCCCGTTCGGCCAGACGGGCCTTGAGCCAGATCGCCAGGATCCTGATTTCCTCCATGTGGTTCTCCCAAAGGACGGGGTCATCCGGCGAAGAGCCGGGCAACCGAGGGATAGAGCTCGTAGGTGAGGAAG
>CAZNCE010000352.1:0-1417 GCA_964571285.1 uncultured Nocardioidaceae bacterium
GCAGATGGGGCTGCGCTACGCGACCATCACCGGTGTCGCCCGCGACGACCTGCCCGACGGCGGCGCCTGGCTGTATGCGGAGACCGTCCGTCAGGTGCACGAGCTCAACCCGGGCACCGGCGTCGAGATCCTCATCCCCGACTTCAACGGGATCCCGGAGCAGATCGACGAGGTCATCGACACCCGGCCCGAGGTGTTCGCGCACAACGTCGAGACGGTGCCGCGGATCTTCAAGCGGATCCGGCCGGCGTTCCGCTACGACCGGTCGCTGGAGGTGCTCACCGCCGCCCGCGAGTTCGGCCTGGTCACCAAGTCCAACCTGATCCTCGGCATGGGCGAGACCCGCGAGGAGGTCAGCCAGGCGCTGGCCGACCTGGTGGACGCCGGCTGCGAGCTCGTGACCATCACGCAGTACCTGCGGCCGAGCCCCAGGCATCACCCGGTGGAGCGGTGGGTACGGCCGGAGGAGTTCGTCGAGCTGCGCGAGGAGGCGCTGGAGCTGGGCATGGTCGGCGTCATGTCCGGGCCGCTGGTCCGGTCGTCGTACCGGGCCGGGCGCCTCTACCAGCAGGCGATCGCCTCACGCGAATCGGCCGGAGCGACCGCCGCATCGGCACAGGGCGGGTCGACGGTGGCGATCGCCGAGGGCGGGCACCCCTGAGAACCTGCGACAATGGGGGCGGGACGACCCCCGACCGCATCCACACCCGAGCACGTTGAGGCACCGCACGATGGCGAAGAAGGACAGCAAGGACCCGGACCAGCCCGGGCGATTCAAGCAACTGTTGCAGGCGTTCCGGCTGGTGCGTCAGCGCGACAAGCTGATCGGGCTGAAGCTGCTGGGCATCTTCGTGCTGGTCGCCGGCGTCGTGTTCGTGGTGCTGGCGCTGCTGCTGCATTGGCTCTACGGCATCGTGATCGGCGTGCCCTCGGGCCTGCTGGTCACGATGATCTACTTCGGGCGGCGGGCCGAGCGCGCTGCGTACGCGCAGTTCGAGGGCCAGCCCGGCGCGGCCGCGGCCGGCCTGAGCGTGCTGAAGCGAGGCTGGAACGTGAAGCCGGGCATCGCGTTCACCAAGCAGCAGGACATGGTGCACCGTGTGGTCGGCCGGCCCGGGATCGTGCTGGTCGGCGAGGGGAACCCGAACCGGATCCGCAGCCTGCTCGCCTCCGAGAAGAAAAAGCACGCCCGGATCGCCGACGAGGTGCCGATCTACGACCTGATCTGCGGTGAGGGCGAGGGCGAGATCTCGGTCCGCAAGATCTCCAAGGCCGTGATGAAGCTGCCGCGCAACCTGAAGCCGGCCGACGTCACCGATGTGCTGCAGCGGCTGCGCGCGCTGGACGCGATGCGACCGCAGGTGCCGATGCCGAAGGGGCCGATGCCGACGAACCCGCGGGCGGCCAAGGCGGCCGC
>CAZNCE010000353.1:0-1399 GCA_964571285.1 uncultured Nocardioidaceae bacterium
CGGCTCGGTGTCCGGCTCGTCCGGGGCCTCCTGGTCTGCCGTCGGGCCGGCGGGCGACGCAGGCTCCTCCGGCGCGGCACCCGCGGCCTCGGCGACATCCGCCGTCGGCTGGGTCGCCTCGTCGGCAGGCGTTGCCTCCTCGAACGGCTGCGACACGGTTTGATCCACCTTCACTCGTCTGGGGTGTTGCTTCTGGTGTGCATGTTGCTGTTGGTGCGCCGACCGGGCCGCTGGTGCTCGACCGGTCCGGCCGCGGCTGCGTTCCGGTGTCGTGCCCGGTGTCGTACCCCGCTCGACCGCCGGCGGACGGCGGATCCGGTCGGGTCAGGCGAACACCGCGAACATCAGCTTGCCGAACACGTAGTCCAGCAGGGACACGATGCCGATCATCACCAGCACGAACGCCAGCACCACGACGAAGTAGGTCACCAGCTGGTTCTGCGTAGGCCACACGACCTTGCGCAGCTCGGCGACCACCTGCCGGTAGAAGGTGACCGGGCTGGTCCAGCCGCTGCCCCTGCGGTCGCGAGAGGTTGCGGACCGCGTCTCCGTCACTGGCTCACCTTCGTTCGTGCTCGTGTTGCGCGTCCGTACGATTCGATCGTACGCACCGGCAGCCGGCCGGGTGGTCGGCTGACCCGCAGGGCAGGAGGGACTCGAACCCCCAGCCTTCGGTTTTGGAGACCGATGCTCTGCCAGTTGAGCTACTGCCCTTCGCGGTGCCGCGTGCCCGCACCGGCGACACCGTCCCGGAGCTGGATCCGGGCATGCCGACCCGACAGCGCACACGCCACCAAGAGGATGAGTGTACGGGGTGGCGCGGTCCCAGTCGAACCGAGCGCCGGCGTCACCCTTTGGCCGCGACCCCGGCTCTGGTGAAACGATAGGGCCATGACGTCACGCCCGCGCATCTCAGCCCGGATCAGCGGCATCACCGAGTCGGCGACGCTGGCCGTCGACGCCAAGGCCAAGGCGCTCAAGGCCGCCGGCCGCCCGGTGATCGGCTTCGGCGCCGGGGAACCCGACTTCCCCACCCCCGACTACATCGTCGAGGCCGCCGTCGAGGCGGCCCGCGACCCCCGCAACCACCGCTACACCCCGGCCGGCGGGCTGCCCGAGCTCAAGCAGGCGATCGCGGCCAAGACCGCGCGTGACTCCGGGTACGCGGTGGAACCGGCGCAGGTGCTGGTCACCAACGGCGGCAAGCAGGCGGTCTACGAGGCCTTCGCCGCGCTGCTCGACCCCGGTGACGAGGTGCTGGTGCCGACCCCGTACTGGACCACGTACCCGGAGTCGATCCGGTTGGGCGGCGGCGTGCCGGTGGAGGTGGTCGCCGACGAGACCACGGACTACCTGGTGAGCGTGGAACAGCTGGAGGTCGCCCGCACCGACCGGACGA
>CAZNCE010000354.1:0-1398 GCA_964571285.1 uncultured Nocardioidaceae bacterium
AGCTTCCTGTAAACAGGTGGCCTGCCTGGTCATGCTGCGACGCGTTTGCGTCGGGTGCTCTTGGGTTTGTCCCCGGCTGGGGGCGGGTCGAGGCCGAGCTCGCTTCGTAGCAGTACCAGCTGGTGGCGTTCGATGTCGCTGATCGAGACGCGGCACCAGCGGTCGGCGGCGCGGATCATGGTCGCGTAGACCAGCTTCATCGCGGACTTCTCGTCGGTGAACCGCGGGATCACCTTGGTACGACGGCGTTCCTCGACGAAGGAGCGTTCGGCGAGGTTGGTGGTCCGGACCCGGATCCGGTGTCGCACCGGGACCCGGTGGATCGCCAACAGTGCGTCCAGGTCGTCGGTGAAGCAAGCCACCGCGGAGGGGTACTCGCGCTGGTAGGTGTTGACCAGCCGATCCGCGGCCGCCCGGGCGGCATCGAGGGTGGGGGCATCTCGCACGGCGTAGACGTGGGCGAGGACCTGCCCGGCGGCCTCGTCGGGCAGCTTGGCCCGAATGTTGGCCAGTCGATGGAACCAACACCGGATCCTGATCGATGCCGGGAAGCACACCTGGATCGCCTTGATCAGCCCTGGTGCTCCGTCGGAGGTGACGGTGGTGGGCAGGCGCAGCCCGCGGCCGAGCATGCTGCGGAGGAACTCGCTCCAGCAGGCTTCGGACTCCTTGTTGCCCACCGCCATGTGCAGCAGGTGTTTGCGGCCATCCGAGGCGATCCCCCAGGCGACCAGCAGGCCCTCCTTGGCGCCGTAGCGACGCAGCGACTCAAACACCGCGTCGCAGAACAGGTACTCCACCTCGACCTCGGACAGGTCGCGGACGATGAAGTCCTGATAGTCGGCCCACAGCCGGTCGGTGATCCCCGAGACCGCGGACTTGGAGATCAACAACTCCCCGGTGGCGTCGGTGAACGCGTCCTCGACATCCCGGGTGGACAGCCCGCGGGCATACATCTCGTTGACCAGCGACTCCAACACCTCGCTGTTGCCCTCGAGGAAGCCCATCAGCGTGGAGCGGAACGGAGCACCGGCACCACGGACCTGCGGCACCGCGACGTCGATGGCGCCCTCCGCGGTGCGCAGCCGGCCGGGCTCGTAGCCGTTGCGCGACCCGATCTGGCCGTCTTGCCGGCGGGCGTAGCGGCCCCGGCCACCCAAGAAGTCGGCCTGCTCGCCCTCCAACAACTCTTGGACCACGATCCTGGTCACCGTGGACACCAGCGCCGAGACGATGTTGTCCTCCCGGTCCGTGCCGCCAGCCAGCAGCTCTCCCAGCTGCTCGCGAGCGATCACCGACGGCGCTACCCTTCTCATCGGCCTGCTCCTCTCGTCGAGTCTTCTCACCCGACATGATCGAGCAGGCCACCTCCAATTACAGGAAGGCTAGGACGTCACC
>CAZNCE010000355.1:0-1389 GCA_964571285.1 uncultured Nocardioidaceae bacterium
TCGAACGCGCCGCTGATCGGTGTGTGCGGCCAGCCGTGCCCCGCCAGCAGCGCGGCGAGCTGCCCGGCGACCCACACCAGCCCGGCGGCCACCGCGACCAGGCCGGCGAGCGGCAGCAGGACCCAGGTGAGGACCAGGCTCGCGATGTCGTCCCCGGCGCCGCCGGTGCGGGGGGCGGGGTGCGGGTGGCTCATCCCGCACCCCCGGCAGCGGCGGCTGTGTTCGCGGCAGTGTCTGCGGGGGCGGTGGCGGCTGCGTCGGCGGTGGTGGTCGTGGTGGTTGCGCCGGTGGTGGTTGGGGTGGTGGGGAGCATGCGTTCGTCGGTGTAGAACAGGTCCCGCTCGGTGGGGGTCAGCCTCAGTTGGACGGGGTAGGAGCCACCGGCCCGGCCCACCGACCAGAGGGCGCGGCCGACGTGGCCGCGGCCCCAGGAGGCGATCAGGGCGGCTTCGGCGTCGGTGAGCCCGATCGCCTCCCGGGTCATCCGCAGCGGCCCGGTGTCTTGGGCCAGCGTGATGCGGGTGTCGCAGGACGAGATCAGCTCGCGGGCGATGTTCGCGGCCTCGGACCCGGTGGCCCCGACCGCCTCGAAATCGGAGAGTCGGTGGGTGGCCAGCACCTGGATGGTGCCCTCGGCGCGGGACAGCCGCAGGTCGGCGTCGATCTTGGCGACCATCGCCGCGCCGCCGGACCGCATCTGGCGCCAGATCTCGTCCCGGATCACCATCCGGGGCGGTCCGGGCAGGTCGACCGCGGCCTGCGCCCACGACGACACACACGTGAGGGCCATCGCGACGGTGTCCTCGCCGTAGGCGGTGAGCCCGGAGATGTCCACGGACTGGATCGGCGCGGCGAAATCCAACCCCGCCACCGACACCGCATCACCCGACCGCGGTTCGGTGGTGGTGGTGAACAGGCCACCCAGATGCCCGTTGACCATCGCGCCCAGCGCGTCGCGGACCTCGCCGGTCTGCTCCCGCAGCCGCTGCACACTGTTCTTCCGGATCCGCAGCTCGGCCGCCATCCGGGCGGTGGGGTCCAGCAGCCTGGCGTGCACGTCGCCGATCGACGGGTTCCGCAACACGGTGTTGCCGTCGAGCTGGCCGGTGCACTCGTGCAACGCCAACCCGAGGGCGGCGAGCTCGCGTTGGGTGACGGGGCGGTGCAGCTGCAGCCCGAGCAGCGCGGCGAGCAGGGTGAGGCGGCGGCGGTGGATCTCCACCAGCCGCGCCCGCAGCCGGCCCGGATCCGCAGGAAGGTTCCGCCCGAGCGGTCCGGCGTCCAGCGGGTTCAGCCGGCCCGGCAGCCCCGGACCCAGCCGCACCGGCTCCACACCGAGGAACCGGCACAACCGGGTGTACTCGCCCTTCACATCCCCCGCCACCAGGG
>CAZNCE010000356.1:0-1373 GCA_964571285.1 uncultured Nocardioidaceae bacterium
GCAGCCCCTCCCCGCCCTGCCGGGCGAACAGTGATGCGGGGTCGTGGCCGGGCGGGAGGTCGGCGGCCAGCAGCGGATGCCCCTGTGTGGCCAGCGGGCCGTAGGCGCGGGCGGCGGCGGCCCGGCCGGCCGGGTCGGCGTCGAACGCCACCAGCACCGGCCCCGCATCCCCGCCCCGCACCCGGCCCAGCGCTGCCGCCTGCCGGTCCGTAATAGTGGTGCCGCATGGCGCCACCGCGGCCAGCCGGCTCCACCCCGACCGGTTCGCGGCGGCGACCGCGAGCACGTCCAGCGGCCCCTCCACCAGCACCGGCACCGCGCCCGACCGCAGCTGGTCGGCCTGCTCGGCCAGGCCGAACAACAGCCGGGACTTGTCGAACACCGCCGTGCCGGGGGTGTTCAGATACTTCGGGACGCCCTCACCGGTGTTCGGTGCGGCCCGTCCGATGAACCCCACCAGGCGGCCGTCGGGGTCGCGGATGCCGAGCATCACCCGGTCCCGGAACCCATCCACCAGCGAGCCGAGCCGGGACCGGGTCGCCAACCCGGCGGCCAACAGCTCCCCGTCGCCGAACCCCCGGTCCCGCAGATGCCCGACCAACCCGGTCCACCCCGGCGGGGCATATCCCACCAGCCAGGCCGACCCCTCCACTACATCGTCCAGTCGACGCTCCGACAGGTAGCCGCGTGGACCCGCCCCCTCCGGCGCAGCAAGCCGCTCACCGAAGAACCCCGCGGCCTCCTCGTTCGCGGCGACCAGACGATCGGAGTCCACCTCCGAACCGTGGCCGTACACATCCCGCCACGCGCTCTGCACATCCACGCCGGCCGCGCTCACCGCGACCCACCCCACGCCGGGACAGTCGCCGCTGGCTTACCACTGTCAGGGGGCGGACAGCCGAGAGTGGCCCCGGTGTGCCGGCCTGGACGGCCCGCGCGAACCGCGCGGACCCTTGGCGCGTCGTGCGATCCACGTGCGATAAGCAACGGAAAACCGCGGCCATTCGGGGGACATGGCGGACAGCCACGGTCCACGACCTCGTGGCGGTGAAATTGGCAAAACCGCAGATCAGAGTGCCTGTGACCTGGGTTTTGCTGGGTGGTCAGGGGCGGGGTCGAACCGCCGACCTTCCGCTTTTCAGGCGGACGCTCGTACCAACTGAGCTACCTGACCGTGGTGCAGTCGCCAACCCTACCGTAGCGATCGCGCAACTCGGGAGCCGGCTTTCCGACGTCCAGACGAGTGCCCGCCCAGGCGCCGGCAGCAGTCTGATCGAACAGCGATGCCCCGGTCCGCCGATGGTGGACCGGGGCATCGGTTGGCGACCCCGACGGGACTCGAACCCGCGACCTCCGCCGTGACAGGGCGGCGC
>CAZNCE010000357.1:0-1338 GCA_964571285.1 uncultured Nocardioidaceae bacterium
CAGCGTCGCCGACGCCGTGGTGCAGGCGGCGCTGCAGGCGGCGCAGCGCCAGCTCACCTCCGAGCGGGGCGAGCCCGGCCTGGCCGGAACCGTCGCGGTGATCGGCATGGGGCGGTTCGGCGGCGGCGAGATGGGCTACTCCTCCGACGCCGATGTGCTGTTCGTGGCCGGACCGACGCGGCCGGATGCCGACGCCCAGCAGGTGGTGGCCGATGCCACGGCGGTGGCGGAGCTCACCACCCGGCTGCTGGGTCGGCCCAGTCCGGACCCGGCGCTGCGCATCGACGCCGACCTGCGGCCGGAGGGCCGCACCGGCCCGTTGGTGCGCACCGTGCCGTCGTACCGGCAGTACTGGCAGCGTCGGGCCGCGCCGTGGGAGCGTCAGGCCCTGCTGCGCGCCCGCCCGGTGGCCGGTGACCAGGCGCTGACCGGCGAGTTCCTGGAGGCGGTGCAGGACATCCGGTATCCACCGGACGGCCTGGCCCCCTCCGACGTGCGGGAGATCCGCCGGATCAAGGCGCGGGTGGATGCCGAACGGCTGCCCCGTGGCGCCGACCCCACCCTGCACACCAAGCTGGGGCGCGGCGGGCTAGCTGATGTCGAGTGGACCGTGCAGCTGCTGCAACTGCGGCACGCCGGAGCGGTGCCGGAACTGCGCTGCCCCGGCACCATTCCGGCGGTCCGGGCCGCCGTGGACGCTGGGCTGATCGGCAAGAAGGACGCGAACGCGCTGATCAACGGATGGCGCGCCGCGACCCGGGCGCGCAACGCGATCATGCTGGTGACCGGCCGGCCCGGTGACGAGATTCCCGGGCACGGCCTGGTGCTGGCCGGCATCGCTCGGGCCTGCGGATACCCGGCACACACCGACCCCGGCCAGTTCGTGGACGATTACCGCCGCGCCACCCGCCGGGCGCGCCGGGCGGTGGACCGGCTGTTCGACCGGGACTGACCGCCCGGCTGCCGGTCGGCGTGGCGCCACACCGAGCCGACGTGACGGGGCCCGGCACCGCGGGAACGTCGGGATGACCGCGCGGCTCTGGGATGATGTCCGGGTGCCCACTTGGATCTGGATCGTCATTGTTGTCGTTGCTGTCGCGCTGATCGCGCTGGCCGTCGGGCTGGTGCTGGGGCGGCGCCGGAAGGTCTCGCTCGCCGCGCCGCCCACCGAGCAGGTGCCGGGCACGAAGCCGGCACCCGAGAAGGGCGGCGGATACAAGGCGGGCGGCTCGATCTCGTTCAGCGCCGGGTCGGACTCCGGCAGCTCCGGCACGGCGACCCTGGACCGACCGCCGGCGGACCCCGCCGCGCCGCTGGCCGACCCCGCTCCCCCGCCGC
>CAZNCE010000358.1:0-1329 GCA_964571285.1 uncultured Nocardioidaceae bacterium
CGGAGCCCCGCGGGATTGCCTCGGCCTGCGCCGGGCACTATGGCCGCATGAGAGTGCTGCTGGCCGGGAGTTCGGGTTTCCTCGGGACGGCGCTGCACGCCGCGCTGGAACGCGAGGGTCATCAGGTACGTCGCCTGGTGCGGAGGCCGACGACGGCCGACGACGAGTCACCGTGGGACCCGCAGCGGGGCGAGGTGGACCAGGCGGCGGTAGACGGTTCCGACCTGGTCGTGAACCTCGCGGGAACCGCGCTCTACGCGGTGTTCACCGCCGGACAGCGCCGGTCCTTCCGCAACTCGCGGATCGACACCACGCGGACCCTCGCGGAGGCCGTCGCGCGCTCACCGCAGCCGCCCGCGCTGCTCGCGCAAAGCGCCTCCGGCGGCTACGGGTACGACCGGGGCGACGAGATCCTGACCGAGTCGACGCGCGACCAGGCGCCGGACCGGTTCATGCAGCAAGTGGTGCACGACTGGGAGGCGGCCACCCGCCCGGCGGAGGAGGCCGGCGCCCGGGTGTGCCGGATGCGTAGCACACCGGTGCTGCATCGGCGCGGCGGCGTGCTGGCGGTGATGCTCCCCGCGTTCCGGCTCGGGCTGGGCGCGCGGCTGGGGTCGGGTCGGCAGTACTTCTCGATGGTGTCGCTGCATGACTGGGTGGCTGCGGCGACGTTCCTCGCCGGGCACGACAGCGCGTCGGGCACGTTCAACGTCGCAGCGCCGGAGCCGCCGACCAACGCTGAGTTCACCGCCGCGCTGGCACGGACGCTGAATCGGCCCGCCAAGTTGGTGGTGCCGTCCGCGCTGTTGACTCCGGTGCTGCGCGATCTGGCCGGCGAGGCACTGGGCAGCCTGCGCGTGGTTCCGGAGCGGCTGCCCGAGCTGGGTTTTGAGTTCCGTGACCGGACCGTCGACCAGGTGGTCGCCGCGGCGCTCAACGAAGGTCCCTGATCGCCGCGATCCGCCATCCGCCACCCGCCGCGTCGGCCGGCGGGGCGGCACTGCGAACCAGCTCGATCCGGTGGCTGCTGCGCCGGTCCTCGGGCAGCGGGCGCGTGTCGCCGTCGAGGTCCTGCACGGTGCCGCTCACCCGGTCGACCACCAGCAGCACGGCCCGGGTGTCGTCGTAGTCCAGCACCCGCAGGTCGCTGATGCTGGTCTGGAGTGCGGTCACCACCAGCCCGCGGTCGGCATAGGCCGCCAGCAGCCGCTGGTCCTGGCGCAGCACGGGAGCGCCGGCCGCATAGACCCGGCGCAGCGCCTGCGGCCGACCCGACGCGAACGCCGCCGCCCGCGCGTCGTCCAGCCGCTCCAGCACCCGAACCCAGTC
>CAZNCE010000359.1:0-1320 GCA_964571285.1 uncultured Nocardioidaceae bacterium
GGCCGTCCCTCGTTTTCAGGCGGATGTGTCGGTGCGTGGGATCGGCTGGTAGCGCTTGGATGGGTCGAGGGTGAGCTCGCGGAGGAGCTCTCCGGTGGCGGCGTGGATGACTCTGATGTGCAGGTCCTGGACGAGCACGATGACGTGGGTTCGGGTGTGGGTTCGGCCGATGCCGATGGAGTAGAGCCGGCCCTGGTAGCGCAGGGTGATCTTGCCGGTCTTGTCGACCCGGTCGCGGCGGACCCGGTCGTGGGTGTCGGTGCTCCGGTCGGCGGCGGTGGCCTTGGGGCGGCTGGTGTAGATCGCCGCTGGGGTGGCCCGGTGCTCCAGAGACCGGTGCGGCCTCCGGTGGTTGTACTCGCCGACGAAGGCGTCCAGCAGCGACTGGAGCTCAGCAATAGTGGTCGGCTGGGCGGCCTGGCCGCGTAGCCACTTCTTCATGGTCTGCTGGAACCGTTCGACCTTGCCGCAGGTGGTGGGGTGGTTGGGCCGGGAGTTCTTCTGGGTCACGCCGAGCTTGCGGAGCTCGTGCTCGAAGCCGTTGCGGGTGCCGGTGCCGCGTTTACCTCCGGAGTGGCGGGTGGTGAACACCATTCCGTTGTCGGTCAGCGTGGAGGCGGGAATCCCGTGCTGGGCAACGGTTCTGCGGAACTCGGTGAGCACGATCGGGCCGGTGACCCTCACGTGCGCGGTCACCCGGAGAGCGAGCCGGGAGCAGTCGTCCAGCCAGGACAAGATCTCGCTGTCCGGGCCCGGACGCCCGTCGGGTCGGGTGAGCCGGTAGTGGGTGAAGTCGGCCTGCCAGCACTGGTTGGGCATCTCGGCCTGGAATCGGATGTAGGAGGACTTGGGTCGCTTCTTCGGCTCCGGGACCACCAGGCCGTGCTTGGCCAGGTAGCGGGAGATGGTGGCCCGGGACACGGTGATGCCGTGGTGGTGGGCCAGGTGCCAGCCGATGGTGTCCGGGCCGGCGTCCAGACCGGTTGCGGTCAGCTTCTGGCGTAGCTCGACGATCAGCTCGACCACCTCGGCCGGGATCGCGGTCGGAGACGACGACGGGCGGCGAGAGCCGGGCTCGAAGACCGCCTCGCCCTCGCGGCGGTAGCGAGCCAGCAGCTCATAGAGCCAGGAACGGGAGACGCCGTAGGTGGCGGCGACTTCAGCAACAGCACGTTTCTCGACCACCACAGCGGTGATCAGCAATCGGGTAAGTGACATGCCCGAACGCTGATCGCGCCGAGCGGCTCAGTCCGGGATCTCCGGAGACATCAGTCCGGCATGTCTTGAGACACCTGTCCGGGATGTCCTGAACCAGCACAC
>CAZNCE010000360.1:0-1267 GCA_964571285.1 uncultured Nocardioidaceae bacterium
CCAGCACCATTTGCCACGTCACCTGCCGGACCCGCGGCGCGTCGTCAGCACCAATCGGCAAACACGCCGTGTTCTGAAAATCCCAATCGCTTACGTGTTCGCGTTTCCCAGAATTCATTGTGACTTCCCGCGTCCAAACACTGAAGCGCTTTTCGCGGTCGTTACTGCATTGATGGAATGCGCCGCACTCAGTGTCCCAGGGTTCCTGTGTCGGCGTATTCGTGGGGCAAGCGGGAATAGCCTTATGCTCGAGGAACGTGAAGCGAGCTGGATTTGATGAATTGGCCGCTGTCGATGTTTGGTCTGCCCCGCCGGTCTCCTTTGGGCACTCAATGACCACAACCGCAAAGCCTCCCTCTCCAGCGCAGGATCCACCTTCTGTGGCAGTGTGAAGCGGTACTTGCGGAGCGGCCAGAAGCAGCAGTCCTGCCAGGATCACCATCATGTTCGGATTGCCTTAGTGATATGCCAGCCAGTTGGCGCGTGCTTGAGATGAAACTCGATGAGGGCCTCCGCGCCCTCGGTCGTGGATGGTGATGCTCCGGGGGAGGGATTGAACGTTATCGCTGGCTCTTTGATTGAAGCCACGACTACTTTTTCGCCAGGGATCGCGAAGATCTCCACTGGACGCCAAATGCGGGCGGGGTCAATCGTGCCGTTTTGCCAGGCGGTCGCGATGAGGTCTGCCACCCTATTGCAGTCGTCGCAGTGGGGTGCGACGCGACGCATCTCGGTCACATCTCCAGTGGCGGCGGCGTGATTGACCAGCTTGACGTAGTACCGGACGAAGGCCTCGGCTCCGGCATCCGTGTTCGCCTTCGCCTTGGCCGGCATCTCGGGCGGCGCCACGGTCGGACTGGGTGATTGGCTTGCGCTGGGGGTGGGCGTCGTCGTGGCGGTGGGTTCGGGTGGCGCGGCGTTGCTGCCATCACCGGTGCAGCCGGCGATCGCGATCAGCATGGTGCCGACCCCCGTGGCCGCCCAGACAGCGAGGGTGCGCGGTGGGCGCATCCGTACTCCTCGATCCGTGTGGAAAGTCGGACTACGGTACTCATTTCGGGCCGCGATGCGTAAGCCTCCGACTACAACCTGTGGATAACTCTTAGCCAAAACCGGCGGGCACGGGGCGCCGTGCGCAGCGTGGCGCACTCCGGCTGGTCGCTGTCCGTTTTGTCCAGCCTCAACGCGCCACGCTGGAGTTCTGGCGGTCCCCAACGCGCCACGCTGGAGTTCGGGCGGTCCCCAACGCGCCGCGGTGATGATTTGC
>CAZNCE010000361.1:0-1259 GCA_964571285.1 uncultured Nocardioidaceae bacterium
CTGGCGCGGTCGGTGGGGCGGCCGATTGCGGATTTTCTGCGGGTGGAGTCGGCCAGTGGTGTGGTGTTGCTGGTGGCTGCGGTGGTGGCGATGGTGTGGGCGAATTCGCCGTGGGCGGATTCGTATGCGTCGTTGTGGCATACCGAGGTGGCGGTGCAGCTGGGGCCGTGGCGGTTGGCGGAGAGTCTGCAGCATTGGGTCAATGACGGGTTGATGGTGTTCTTCTTCTTCGTGGTTGGCCTGGAGGTCAAGTACGAGTTGGTGGCGGGGCATCTGCGGGATCCGAAGGCGGCGGCGTTGCCGGTGATCGCGGCGTTGGGTGGGATGGTGGTGCCGGCCGGGATCTACACGGTGATCGTGGCCGGGGGTGAGGGGTCGCACGGGTGGGGGATCCCGATGGCCACCGATATCGCGTTCGCGGTGGGGGTGTTGGCGTTGTTGGGGTCGCGGGTGTCGTCGGCGGCCCGGGTGTTTTTGTTGACGTTGGCGATCGCGGACGATATCGGCGCGATCTTGGTGATCGCGTTCTTCTACACCACCGACTTGTCCGGGGCGTGGCTGGCCGGGGCGGCTGGGTGTTTCGTGGTGATCATCGGGCTGCGGCGGCTGCGGGTGTGGTCGCTGCCGGTGTATGCGCTGGTCGGGGTGGTCGCCTGGCTGTGCATGTACCAGTCCGGGGTGCACGCCACCATCGCCGGGGTGATCTTGGGCCTGTTGACCCCGGCCCGGCCGCTGCTGCAAGAAGGCGTGGCCCGCAACTACGCCGCCCGCGCGATCGCCGACCGGCACCTGGACGTGGACGAGTTGGGCCGGCTGCGGTTCCTGCTCGGCGAGTCGGTGCCGGTGGTGGCCCGGCTGCAAGACCGGCTCCACCCGTTCTCCTCCTTCATCGTGCTGCCGATCTTCGCCCTGGCCAACGCCGGCATCGCCCTCGGCGGCGGCCACCTCGGCGACGCGCTGACCTCCCGGGTCACCCTCGGCGTGGCCGCCGGGCTGCTGATCGGCAAGATCTGCGGCATCACCGGCGCCTCCTGGCTCGCCGTCCGCGCCGGCATCGGCCGCCTCCCCGCCCACACCGACTGGCCCGTGCTGGCCGGACTCGGCATGGTCGGCGGCATCGGCTTCACCGTCGCCCTGTTCGTCACCGGCCTCGCCTTCCCCGGCCAACCCAGCCTCACCGACGACGCCAAAGTCGGCATCATCGGCGCCTCCATCCTCGCCGCCATCCTCGGCGTACTCATCCTCCTCGCCGCCACCCG
>CAZNCE010000362.1:0-1249 GCA_964571285.1 uncultured Nocardioidaceae bacterium
TGCACAAGCTCGCCGCGATGCGCTCGTACATGCGCGACATCAACCTGGGCCGCGATCCGCGGGAGGAGATCGCCGAGGCGGTCGGGATGACCGGCGAGGATGTGTACGACATGTACCGGCTGCTGGCGCTGGCGCCCTACGACGAGCGCTACGTGATCCCGCGGGCGCACGCCGAGCAGGCGCACCAGCTGGAGGAGCTCGTCACCGAGTGCGCGCTGGACTACGAGGGCGGCCCCGGCATGGGCGGCTCCGGCCCGTTCGGGGAGGGCTCCGGGGTGGGCCAGGAGCCGATCGCGGTGGAGAACTTCCACGCGCTGCGCCGCAGGCAGACCTCCGACACGATGGCGGCGCCGAGCGACAAGGCGACCCGGGTCAACCTGCTCAACTGGGACGGCCTGGGCAGCCCGAAGGGGCTGTTCCCGCCGCGCCGGAAGTCCGACGGCGCCGAGGGGGACGGTGCCGACGGCGGCCCGGCGACCGACGAAGAGCCCGACACCGGCCCGCGGAGTGGTGGCGATGGGTGATCGCGGGCCGGACCGCGACCAGCGGCTGCTCTACCAGGTGGTGTCGCGGCTGATCGACTATCCCGATCAGCCGCTGCTGGACCTGCTGCCGCAACTGCGGAGCGCGCTGGGCGAGCTGCCGGCCGCATGGGCGCGGCATCTGGAGCCGCTGGTCGACCATCTGGCGACCACACCGGCGGTCACCGCGCAGGCGGAGTACGTCGAGGTGTTCGACCTGAAGCGGCGCTGCTGCCCGTACCTCACCTACTACGCCTACGGCGACACGCGGAAGCGGGGCCAGGCGCTGCTGTCGTTCAAGACCGCCTACCGCAAGGCGGGCCTGGAGCTGTCGCCGGATGAGCTGCCGGACCACCTCGCCGTGGTGCTGGAGTTCGCGGCCACCGGCGACCTGGCCGTCGGGCGGCAACTGCTGGTCGACCACCGGGCCGGCCTGGAGCTGCTCGGCATCGCGCTCCGGGACGCCGACTCGCCGTACTCGGGGGCGGTGGCCGCCGTCTCCGCGACGCTGCCGAAGCTGCACGGCCGGGAGGCCGACGCGGTCCGGCGGCTGGTCGCCCAAGGGCCGCCGGCCGAGGAGGTCGGCCTGGAACCGTTCGCGCCGCCGGACTACATGGGAGCCCGCCGATGAACGATGTGCTGTTCGTGATCCTGCCGTACGTGTGCCTGGCGATCTTCGTGCTCGGCCACGTCTGGCGCTACCAGTACGACAAGTTCGGCTGGACCAC
>CAZNCE010000363.1:0-1024 GCA_964571285.1 uncultured Nocardioidaceae bacterium
TCGCCCGGGCGATCGCGGTGGAGCCGCAGGTGCTGCTGATGGACGAGCCGTGCTCCGCGCTGGACCCGATCTCGACCAGCGCGATCGAGGACCTGATCCAGCAGTTGAAGGACAGCTACACGATCGTGATCGTGACGCACAACATGCAGCAGGCGGCCCGGGTGTCCGACGAGACGGCGTTCTTCAACCTGGCCGGCGTAGGCAAGCCCGGTCGGCTGGTGGAGATGAGCTCGACCGGCCAGATGTTCTCCAACCCCGCGGAGCGCGCCACCGAGGCCTACATCAGCGGGCGGTTCGGCTGACCGGGGGTCAGAGCACCTCGAGGAAGAAGTGCGCGACGAAGTAGCACCCCGCGGCCACTGCCCCCGCTGCCGGGATCGTCACGATCCACGCGGTGACGATGCCGCGAGCAACCCCCCAGCGCACGGCGGAGAAGCGCTTGGTGGCACCCGCACCCATCACCGCGGAGGTGATCGTGTGCGTGGTGGAGATGGGCGCCGAGAACGCGAACGCCGTCGTGTACAGCACGCTCGCCGCGGTGGCCTCGGCGGCGAAGCCGCGCGGCGGATCCAGGTGGATGATGCGCCGACCGAGCGTGCGCATGATGCGCCAGCCGCCGGAGTAGGTGCCCAGTGAGATGGCCCCGGCAGCACAGATGATCACCCAGATCGGGATCCGGTCATCGGGGGACACATGCCCGGCGGTCAACAGGGCCAGGAAGATCACGCCCATGGTCTTCTGGGCGTCCTGCAGCCCGTGGCCCAGGGCCATGCCGGCGGCAGACACCGTCTGAGCCAGCTTGAAACCACGGTTCACCGGGCCGGGGTGCTTGCGCCGGAACAGCCAGAGGATCCCGGTCATCAGCGCGAACGCGACCACGAACCCGACGATCGGCGAGACGATCATCGGGATGACGACCTTGTCGACGATGCCCATCCACTGCACGCCGACCGACCCGGCGAGACCGGCCCCGACCAGGCCGCCGATCAACGCGTGGGAGGACGACGAGGGTAGGCCGAGATAC
>CAZNCE010000363.1:1034-1244 GCA_964571285.1 uncultured Nocardioidaceae bacterium
AGGTGATCAGGTTCCAGGTGATGGCGCCGAGCAGCGCGGACAACACCACGACAAGCCCATGGCTGCCCTCCGGGGTGTCGATGATGCCGCGCCCGACCGTCTGCGCCACCTTGGTGCCGAGGAACGCACCCACGAAGTTCATCACCGCGGCCATCAGCAGAGCCACGCGCGGGGTCAGCGCCCTGGTCGACACCGAGGTGGCGATCGCGT
>CAZNCE010000364.1:0-1240 GCA_964571285.1 uncultured Nocardioidaceae bacterium
CGAGCTGTTCCGCTCCCGCGGCGTGTGGTGCGCCCCGGTCAACGACTACGAGGCACTGGTCGAGGACCCGGTGATCGGCTACCTCGATCCCGTCCAGGTGGTCGACCACCCGGAGGCGGGCCGGGTGCGGCTGCTCAAGCACCCCATCCGGTTCAGCGAGTCCCCGACCGGCATGCGCCGGACGCCGCCGCGCCTGGGCCAGGACACCCAGCAGGTCCTGGCCGAGGCCGGGCTCAGCGAAGAGGAGGTGGAACAGCTGACGAAGACGGGGGTCGTCAACAGCACGGACGAGACAACCGACTACCCAGCACCAACACCCACAGGAGCAGCAGAATGAGGAACCCACGCAGGCATGCAGTCACGGTGGCTCTGGCGGCCGGCGCGCTCGCCGTTGCTGGCTGCGGAGGCAGCGGCGACGGCGGAGGCGGCGGAGGAGGCGAAGAGTTCGTGTTCGCCTACGAAGGCCCCACCGGGACAGCACAGGAGATCGCCGCCAACATCTTCGGCGAAGGCCTCGAAGAGGCCAGCGACGGCGACATGACCATCAAGCAGTACCCCGGCGGGCAGCTCGGCGGCGAGCCGGACCTGCTGGAGAAGATTCGTGGCGGCGACGTGGACTTCATCATCTCGTCCACCGCGAACGCCGCGAACATCATGAAGGAATCCGGCATCTTCTCGCTGCACTACCTGGTCGCCGACCGCGACATGGCGATGAAGGTCTTCCAGGACGAGGCCGTCAACGAGGCGTACAAGGAGATGGCGGAGGAGAAGGTCGACGGCGCCAAGCCGCTGACCCTCTTCATGTTGCCGCTGCGCAATATGTACGCCGACTTCGAGGTGCACTCGATCGACGACATCAAGGGCAAGAAGATCCGCGTCCAGGCCACCGCCACCGAGGACAAGATCTTCAAGGCCTACGGGGCGCAGACCGTGCACATGGCGTTCCCCGAGCTCTACTCGGCGCTGCAAACCGGTGTCGTGGACGCTGCCGAGAACGCGGTCACCTACTACGGCCTGAACAAGCACTACGAGGTCGCGCCGATCATGTCGATCACCGAGCATGAGATGAACGGCCAGGTGATCTGGGTGTCGGAGAAGACCTGGGACTCCTTGTCCGAGGAGCAGCAGCAGGCGGTCACCGAGGCGGCCGACAAGGTCCGGGCCGAGCAGCCGCCGAAGGCGCTCGAGCTGCAGGACGAGCTGCAGGAGGAGTACGAGGGGATGGGCGTCAAGTTCATCA
>CAZNCE010000365.1:0-1221 GCA_964571285.1 uncultured Nocardioidaceae bacterium
ACCCGGCGGGACTCGGCGTCGTCGAACGCCCCCTGCTCGCAGAACACGTCGATCCAGCCGACGACGTCGCGCACCGCGTCCAGCATCGGACCGCACACCAGGTCCAGGTAACCCTGCCGGTCCTTGGCGTACTCCTCGGGCACCACATGCGCGCCCAGGAAGGTGATCTCGTCGACGCCGGCCTGGCCGGCCGCGACCGCGCAGCGCCGCTCGTCGGCGACCGTGAGCCCGTAGCCGGTCTTGGTCTCCACGCAGGTGGTTCCGCCGGCACGCAACGCCGCCAGCCGGTGCTGCACCAGCGTCAGCAGCGTCGCATCGTCGGCCTCCCGGGTGGCGGTGACGGTGGCCGCCATGCCCCCGGCACGGTAGGGCTGTCCGGCCATCCGCGCGCTGAACTCGGCCGAGCGGTCGCCGGCGAAGACCAGGTGGGTGTGCGAGTCGACCCAGCCGGGCAGCGCCGCCCGACCGGCAACGTCGACGGCCTGGTCGGCGGCGGGGGCCCGCGCGGCGGGGCCGATCCATCCGATCGCGCCGTCATCGATCACCACCGCGGCATCGGTGACGGTACCCAGCAGGCCGGGGCCGGACGCCGGGTCGTTGGTGACCAACTGCGAGATGCCGGTGATCACCGTGCTGGGCCGGTCGGATGGCATCGGCTGCTCCTTGTCGTCATCGTCGGCGTGGGTGTCCCCGCTGGCGCTGGAGTGCCACCACGGACACCCGAGTCGCCGTGGCATACCCGCTACGGCGTTGGGACAGTCATCGTCGGTGCCGATCCCAGTCCGGCCAGCACGTCGGCCAGCGCGGAAACCCCGGCCAGGCAGTCGTCGGTTTCGGCGTGCTCGTCCGGGGCGTGCGAGATTCCGGTGGGGTTGCGCACGAACAGCATGCCGCTGGGCACGTGCGCGGCCAGTACCCCGGCGTCGTGCCCGGCGCCGGTGGGCACCTGCGGGGCGCCGACCATGCCGGCCAGGTCCGAGCGCAGCCCCGCATCGAACGTCACCGCCGGTGATGCCGACTCCTGCTGCACCGCCACCGAACAGCCCTCGTTGCGCGCCAGCTGGCGGACCCGCGCCACGATGGAGTCCACCACCGCGGCGGTGTCGCCGCTCGCCCCGTACCGGGCATCCAGCCATAGCCGCACGGAGGAGGCGATCACGTTGGTGCCGCCCGGGTTCGGCTCCATCCTTCCGATCGTGGCCACCGCCCCGTCGTGACTGC
>CAZNCE010000366.1:0-1218 GCA_964571285.1 uncultured Nocardioidaceae bacterium
CCGGTGGTTGGGACGCCCGGTGCGCGGGCGGCCTGCTCTAGTCGGTCACCAGCAGGGTCAGGCCCCGACCTTCTTGGCACCCTGCGTCGTGGCCTTCTTGGCGGTCGACGCGGTCTTCTTCGCCGAGGTGGTGGTGGCCTTCGCCCGGCTCTTGGTGGTGCCGGCGGACTTCTTCGCGGTGGTCGCGGCACCCTTGGCCTGCGAGGTGGTGCGCTGGGCCTGCGCCTGGAGGTCCTTGGTGGCCTGCTGGTTCGCGATCCGGTCGACCAGCACCTTGCCGCGGTTGGCCAGGTCGTCGAACACCTCGTTGCCCTGGGCAACCTGGTCGTTGACGAATCCGGTCACCTTGGTCGGCAGCTCGGAGACGCGGTTCACCAGGTCCGCGATCTGGTCCTGGACCTCCTCCTGGGCGACCTTCGGGTCCACGGTCACCTTCGGGAGCTTGATGTCGCGCAGCTTCTCGACGGCGAGGTCGCCCGCGCCGATCGCGGCCATCATCGCGGTGTTCTTCTTGATGTAGGTGGTAAGCGCCATGGTGCTCTCCTTCACTGGCGTGGCTAGACCCACGCCGGTCTGGGTGTGTTGCGGTCTGTGGTTGGTGCGCTAGCGGATACTGCTCGGGTCGCCCAAGGGCGGTTGCTCCGTGTCGTCATCCGGCTCGGGCGCACCGCCGTTGGTGCGACCGTTCTCGCGCCGGAACGACTCGTAGATGTCCAGCAGCACCTGCTTCTGCCGCTCGGTCAGCCCGGTGTCGGCCAGCACGGCGAGCTGGACCGGGCGGTCTCCGCGGGTGTCGGGCTCGAGCATTCCGGCCCGGACGTACAGGGTCTCCGCGGAGACCCGCAGCCCCTTGGCCAGCTGCTGCAGCACCTCGGCCGAAGGCTTGCGCAGGCCTCGCTCGATCTGGCTGAGGTAGGGGTTGGACACCCCGGTCAGCTCGGCCAACTGCCGCAGGGACAGCCGAGCCTGGTTCCGCTGCTCGCGCAGGTAGTCCCCGAGGTTCTCGACGGTCTCAGCGACCTTCAGCTTGGCCATGCATCCAGTGTGCTAGCGGGCGCTAGCTGGAAGCAAGCGCAGGCACGGTGATCTCGTTCACACGCGCCAGCGCCGCCGGGCCGCTGTGGTTGTGCTCTGAGCCGGCCGATCCACCGTGGCGCGTTCCGGCGCCTTCCGGGTCCACCGTGGCGCGTTCCGGCGCCTTCCGGGGGCGCGGACCCA
>CAZNCE010000367.1:0-1217 GCA_964571285.1 uncultured Nocardioidaceae bacterium
GCGGAGCGGGCTGGCATTCTTCCGGATCGCCAGTTCGAGGGGCACCAGACCGTGTAGCGGTCGGGGGAGGTCCAGGACCCGGGACACTCCCGCCCGATCGTCCGCCGCGACGAGCAGGAAGTGCAGCGCGTCTTCGAGGGCCAGTGGCTGCACCTGGCGTGTCGACCACGAGGTCCGCGCGATGACCGGCAACCGACGAAGCGCGTGATCCATCAGCTGCACCGCAGTGGAGTCCTCGCCGAGGATGACCGATGCCCGGAGCACCGTCACCGGCACCTGTCCGGCGAGCAGGATGCGCTCGACTGCGCGTCGCGACCTCAGGTGCGGTGACCCGCCGCTGTCCGGGCCCAGGGCACCGAGGTAGACGGTCCGCACCACCGAGCAATTGGCGGCAGCCCGTGCGAAGACCCGTGCGGCGATGGCTTCGCGGCGTTCGAAGCCGCGACCGTCGGCCATGGCGTGCATGAGGAAGAACGCCACATCGACACCGTCGAGTGCCGCGTGCATGACCGCGGGGTCGCGAGCGTCCCCCACCACGAGATCCACGTCGCCAACCCATTCGGCGGTCGCCAGTCGGGGCAGGCTTCGGGTCAGGACACGGACCGACCATCCGGCCTGCAGCAACCGGGGAACCAGGCGCCGCCCGATGTAGCCGCTGGCGCCGGTGACCAAGGCCGTTCGCGGTGGTGACGTCGTAGCGTCCATCGTGGCGAGTCCCCCTCACGCCATCAGATCAGCAGCAGAGCGCTGTCCCGGATGGGTACCACGGTTACACCGGGTGTGGCAAGGGACAACTCTGAGGTGAAGGGTCTCCTCGGGCGACAGGGCCCCCAGCCGCCGGGCGCGCGTGCTGCCGCCGGCCTCCGTCGTTGGTCAGTCGGTGGAATCGGGCGCCGCGTCCGGGCCAGTCGTGCTCGGGGCCGGCCCACCGGCGAGCCGGCGCACCCGCACACCCTTGTCGTGGGCCGACTGGCGCAGATCGTCCTGGAAGCGCTCCATCCGGCGGCGCAGCGACTCGTCGGTCGCCGCCAGGATCCGGACGGCGAGCAGGCCGGCGTTGCGCGCGTTGCCGACGGCCACCGTGGCCACGGGTACGCCCGCTGGCATCTGCACGATCGACAGCAGTGAGTCCATCCCGTCCAGATACTTCAGCGGGACGGGTACGCCGATCACCGGCAGTGGGGTGACGGCCGCCAGCATGCCCGGCAGGTGCGCCG
>CAZNCE010000368.1:0-1215 GCA_964571285.1 uncultured Nocardioidaceae bacterium
GGACTGCGCGGACGAAGTAGTTAGCCAAGCGAAATGATACGCCTGCCGGCGGGCGCCGTGTGACCTGGTCAGCCCTAGGCCTGGGCAACGTGGTCGAGATCACCGTCACCGCTGACGGGTGGTAACGCAACGTGATGGCGGCGTTTCGGGTGCAGCGGGCGACCCGGACACCAACCGCCCACCCTTCGGCGAGCGCCGCGGCGGTCCGGCAGCGCCCGCCCGGCAGCATCGTCACCGCCGTTCCGTTACCAATTCGCGACACGCCGGGCGCGGCACGCCGAGAATCTACTAACAGCAGTTATGCACACGCCCGACATGATCGAGAACCTGCCTGACCTGCGGAAACGGTCTAGTTACAGAGAGTTTTCCCCAGACTATCCACAATCGGTGGGGACGCGGACCTGCGACGATTCAGCGCTGTCCACATCCTGTCCCCGTTGTTGTACACAGCCGCGTTTGGTGCCGGGCCGGGCTCGGACTTAGCGTCCCGGTGTCCTGTCCCGAACCGGGATCGGAACTGCCATCCGGGCGCCACACCGGGCCGCTCGGCGTGCGTTCTCGCGCGCCGATCATCACGGTGCGCAACCGACCCGGACGGCTGTCCGACCCCCGGAGTAGGACAGGCAGCACACGGGCCGGACGGCGACCGGGGGGCCGCCGGGCGGTCCGGGCCGGAGGCGGTCGTCGAGGGACGGTGCCGCCGACGGGCCCGGCGAGCCGGCGGCAGGCAAGGAGGCGGAGGGCACGATGGCGGTCGTTGACGACCGGTGGGAGGAGGCCGCGCCGGAGCGCAGCGCCGGCAGTGGTTCCTATGGCCGGCAGCCTCCGCAGGATGTGGCGGCCGAACAGTCGGTGCTGGGCGGCATGCTGCTGAGCAAGGACGCCATCGCCGACGTGGTCGAGTCGCTGCGCTCGCAGGACTTCTACAAGCCCGCGCACGCACTGGTCTACGACGCGATCCTGGACCTGTATGCCCGCGGCGACCCGGCCGACCCGATCACCGTCGCGGCCGAGTTGGACCGGGCCGGCACGCTGTCCCGGGTGGGCGGCGCGGTGTATCTGCACACCCTGGTGGCGATGGTGCCCACGGCGGCGAACGCGGGCTATTACGCGCAGATCGTGGCGGAGAAGGCGATCCTGCGCCGGCTGGTGGACGCCGGGACGCGCATCGTGCGGCTGGGTTACGGAGCCGGTGACGGGCAACCCGGCAGCGGC
>CAZNCE010000369.1:0-1206 GCA_964571285.1 uncultured Nocardioidaceae bacterium
CGGGAGATCGCGGCCTGACGGTGGCTGCTGACGGGACGCGGTGGATCCTGCGGTTACGCGAATCCAGCGTCGTCGGGAGTCGCGGGAGCTCAGTGATCCGTGTTGTTGCGCCGACCGGAGGGCGAGCCGGAGGAGCCCGTTCAGCTCCCGCTCGCCATGCGGTTCAGGCCGCGGTGGTTCCGGCCGCGGCGGTGCGGCCGGGGAAGTGCCGCCGCCACTCGGCGTTGGGCCGGCGCGGCAGCGCCCGTGCCCCGCAGTCGCGCATCGCACTGCGGATGCGATTCAGGGTGCGCTCGGGGTCCTGGAAGACATCGGCAGACCGGACGACCACGATCCGCCACCCCGCTCGGTCCAGCAGTTCACGACGCTCGATGTCGCGAGCCCACTGCCGGTCGTCATGCGCATGCTGACGACCGTCGTACTCGATCACGAGGCGCAACTCCGGGTACGCCAGGTCGAAGCGCAACACCCACTCGCCGTTCACATCGCGGAGGATGAGGTTCACCTGGGGTTCGGGCAGCCCGGCCAGGACGATCAGCATCCGAAGGCGAGTCTCCATCGGGGAGTCCACGCCGGCGCGGACCAGACGCGCGGCGCGGCGGGCCGGACGACGGCCCTTCCCGGTCCACGTGTCAGCCGCCTCGACGAGTCTTTCCGGCGTCGTCCGGCCCGCTGCCACCAGGGAATCGCCCAGCACGACCAGGTCCACCAGACTCAGCCAGTCGGCCAAGTCGAGGAACGTCTGCTCGGGCGTGGTGATCGCCAGGCCGCGCAGCGTGGTGGTCTGCTCGTCCGGGCCGGCTTCCAGACTGCGGATGCCGCGACGTTGGCAGCGGCTCGTTCCCACGGGATGCGTCACCTGCGTCAGCGGCTGGTCGGGTACACAACCACCCCACAGTTCGGCGGCCGTCTCACGGCTGAGGTACGTGCCGGCGGGGCTGACGAACAGAGCGCCGCGGGCACGCAGCTCGTTGGTGATCGGCACCGTGTTCGGCGTGTACAGGTTGAAGAACAGGCGGTGGAACTCCTTGCTGAGCAACCGGCTCAGCGGGATCCCCGCCCGCTGCGCCCCTTTCCGGGTGAAGAACTGAACCGCGTGCGTGTCCGCGCGGCGCCGTGAAGTCATGGCATCCACTGTGGCCGATCTGAGCTCGTGCCCGTTTTTGTTATCCACAGGTGTCTGTGACAGGTGCTTGGTGCCCGGGA
>CAZNCE010000370.1:0-1186 GCA_964571285.1 uncultured Nocardioidaceae bacterium
GTGAACCTGTCGCACTTCTCGATCCAGCGCCACCGCCGCCGCGAGTGCAACTGCTTCTCATGAGCCTCGCCGACAAGCTCGCACTCCCGCCGCCCGAGAAGCCGGCCCGACGCGTCGCCACTGAACACCCCAAGGGCTTCGAGCCCGGATACGAGTGGGACGGACGCCAGGGCACGGTCACCACGGGCCCGCTGGACGAGCGGCCAACGACATGGGACGACTACCTGCGTGACGCCGGACTCGACCCGGAAGAGGTCGACGTCATCGAGCCCGTGCAGGTGCGCGGCTGGGACGGCCTCAAGCGCGAGTACGACGACGACGGTCGACCCATCAGCAGCGTCGTCCGCCAGCACTACTACCGGCTCACGGTCCGGCGCCGCTCGAGCATGCAGGCGCCCGACCTGCAGCAGCTCATGACGGCAGCACGGAAGGCCCGCACGAAGGCCAAGGCGCTGCCTGCCGACGTCGAGAAGGCCACGGTCGTCCTGTGGGCCGACCCGCAGACCGGCAAGGTCGCCTCACGCGGCGGCACCCCCGAACTGATCGAGCGGGCCGAGCGATACCAGGCTGGTATCAGGGCGTTCTGCAAGCGGCAGAAGTCGGACGTCGGCTACCTGTTCGACATGGGCGACGCGGTCGAGGGCTTCGAGAACACCGCCGGCCAGATGGGCACCAACGACCTGTCGATCATGGATCAGGTGGACATCGCCACCACGATCGAGTTCGAGCTGTTCAAGGTGCTCGGCGAGACCCACGGCGCGGCAGTGCTCGCGGGCGTCGGGTCGAACCACTGCAGGTGGCGTCGAGGCAAGGATGCGCTCGGCTTCCCCGGTGACGACTGGGGCCTGTTCATGCTCAAGCAGATCCACCGGCGCATGCTCGACAACCCGGAGAAGTTCGGGCACATGTCGGTGCGCTGGCCGGACAAGCACGAGGAGACGCTGGCGCTCGACGTGGCCGGCCTCATCGTGGGCCTGACGCACGGGCACCAGGTCAACCGTCCCGACGCGCTACCGGGATGGTGGGCCAAGCAGGTGCACGGCGGGCAGCCGATCGCGCACGCCGACATCCTTCTCTCAGGTCACTTCCACCATCTTCGGATCCAGCCCGACGGCCGCAACCCGGTCACGAACCGGGCGAAGTGGTGGATCCAGGCGCCGACCGCGGACAACGGGAGCGACTGGTA
>CAZNCE010000371.1:0-1186 GCA_964571285.1 uncultured Nocardioidaceae bacterium
CGTATTCCGGGACGATGTCGATGGTGCGGCCATTCCAGATGCGGTGCTTGATGCTGACATCGCCCCATCTGGTAGTGACGTGCTCGATCATCCGAACGGACTTGGTGCGGTCGATCGGGAGCGCCCGGATGCCGAGCGTGGACGTGTTTTCAATGATGGTGGATTCAATTTCCTGACGACGCGAGGCAGGTGCGAGGACGCCAAGCTGCGTTGCTGGCCGCCCTTTCTTCATGGTGATTGGCGTGGTCCAGACGTCCAGGGCGCCCCGTTCGAAGAGCCGTTCGATGGCGATCTCGAGGAATTGGGGATTCATGTCGTCGATGTTGGTCTCGAGGAGAATCTCGCCGTCCGCGCCTGACCGTTCGTCGTGGATCGTTCCAGCCCAGATGCGGAGGGCGTTCGGCCAGGGGAGCTCCCTTTGGCCGAAGCCATACCCGATCGACTCCGGCGCGAACGATGGCTGGTCGAATGTCGCAAGTGTGGTCAGGATTGCCGCGCCGGTTGGCGTGAGCAGTTCCGCCGGTGTGTCCGCCATTCGTGTGGCCGGTTTCGCAACCGGGGCCCTGGCATCGGCAATGAGCTCAAGGGTGGCAGGAGCCGGTACGGGGATCGTGCCGTGCGCGCTTTGGGCGAACCCGTGACCGAGCTGGAACGGGGCGCAGGTGATGGTGTCGATGCCGAGCACGGAGAAGCCGATGCAGGCTCCACAGATGTCGACGATCGCGTCGACGCCACCGACTTCGTGGAAATGGACATGATCCGGCGTGGAATTGTGGATCTTCGCTTCGGCGATCGCCAGACGCTCGAATACCTGCGATGCGGCGGTCTTGACAGTGGCGTCGAGTCCGGAATCCTCGATCAGCGACCGGATATCGGCCCATGTTCGGGAATGAACATCATCGGTGACGTCGACGGTGACGCGCGTACCGTGGATGCCGTGCTGCCCCACCTTTCCGGCGCGGACCCGGTAGCCCCCAATCTCGATCTTGCTGAGTTCAGTGGTGATTGCTTCAAGCGGGGCACCGGCGTCGACGAGGGCACCGAGGATCATGTCACCGGAGGCGCCGGAAAACGGGTCGAAATGAGCGATCTTCATAACGGCAGGCATTGCTCCAGATTTCGGGATAACCACCATGTCGAGGTGGTTGGTCTGTCGGATACACTATTCCTACAGCATACCCGTGGC
>CAZNCE010000372.1:0-1185 GCA_964571285.1 uncultured Nocardioidaceae bacterium
AGAAGATCCGGCCGAAGTGCTCCTTGTCCGGGAACACCTCGTCCTGCAGCGGCAGGAAGGCGCCGCCGGAGTCGACCAGGTAGATGCAGGGCAGCCGGTTGGCCCGCGCCACCTCCTGCGCCCGAAGGTGCTTCTTGACGGTGATCGGGTAGTAGGTGCCGCCCTTGACGGTGGCGTCGTTGGCGACCACCACGCACTCGCGGCCCCCGACCCGGCCGATGCCGGCGACCAGCCCGGCTGCGGGCACCGCGTCGTCGTACATGCCGGTCGCTGCCAGCGGGGACAACTCGAGGAACGGTGACCCGGGGTCAAGCACGCGGTCGATCCGGTCGCGGACCAGCAGCTTGCCGCGGTCGAGGTGCTTGGCCCGGGCGGACTCGGACCCGCCGAGGCGGACGGCTGCGAGCCGCTCCCGCAGCTCCGCCACGAGCTCGGTCATGGTCGGCGCCGTCGGCCCCGCTTTCGGCACTGTGCGCCTCCGTCCTCGGCCGTCGCCGTCGTCCGCGCAGCCATGCTAGTAGCCACCATTACATCGCACGGACCCCATCGGGGCAGCGCGGCGGCGGGCTCAGCCGAGGTTGTCGGCCAGCCAGGTACCGAGCGCCTCTGCGCTCTCCGCGACGACGTCGGGCCACTCCATCGCGGACTCGTCGGCGTTGTCCGACACGTGCTTGATCAGTCGTACGGGTACGTCGAACCGCTGACAGGCCAGGGTGACCGCGTACCCCTCCATGTCCACCAGATCGGCGTCCTCGGCGAGCCGGGCCCGGATAGCCGGGTCGGCGACGAACACGTCCCCGGAGGCCAGCACCGTCCCGTCGCCGTCCCGCAGCCGCAGCGTCTCCTGCGGGTCGTAGCCCAGGGCGCGCACCGCCGCGGCGTTGATGTCGTGGTTGAACACGGTGCTGGGCAGCCGAACCCCGGCGATGCCGTCGTGCAGCGCCCCGGCGGTGCCGACGTTGAGCACCACCGCGCGCCCCCGCTGGCGGGCCGGGAGCTCGGCCAGCATCCGGGCCGTGGCGACCGCTGCGGCGGTCTTGCCCAGACCGGTCACCAGGACGGGCAGCTCCCCGTGGATGCCCTTGGTCTCCGCCGCCGTGGCGGCCACCACGAGGTAGTGCGGCTGCTTCACGCCGGTGAGCCTACGCCGGTCAGGGGTGCGCCGCGTCCCAGGTGCTGACGACC
>CAZNCE010000373.1:0-1184 GCA_964571285.1 uncultured Nocardioidaceae bacterium
CGTTGCGGCCGCGGGGCCCCAGCGTGACCCGGACGGCGTCGGCGAGGGTGTTCATCCCGCGCTCGAGCCCGCGACGCGCTTCCTCGTCGAAAGCGATCAGCTTGGCCATGAGGTGTTCAATCCTCCAGGTTTTCGCCTGCGCCGCCGGCCTGATGGGCCGCCGGGCACAGTGACAGCAGGTGTTCTGGCCGACATCGACGCCCGCGACGGACGGGCCGCTGCCGCACCGGACATGGGTCCGGACGGTGACGACCCTCGCCGTACCGACCTAGCACTCAGAGGCTCCGAGTGCCAATCTCGAGTCTGGCACTCTCCGGGTGAGAGTGCAAGCGCCGGCCCCGACCTGCTCGACCAGCGCCGCCGCCCCTGGCGCGCTGATCAACGTGCCAGCCGCCTGCGAACGGGGGAAATATCTGCACCTCGTGGCGATCTTGAACGCATTTGTGCAGGTGACGGCGTTCATGATCGCGACGAACCGCGATTGTTTCCCCCTGCCCTTCGTGGCGCCGCGCGGAGCATCAGGATCGGGGCAGCCGCTCCCAGTCGCGCAGCGCGTCCAGCAGCCCGTCCGTCACCGGCAGGCCCGCCAGCTCGTCCGACCCGACCCAGCGCAGGTCCGCAGCGTCGGAATCCGCGGCGGCCCGATCCCCGTCACCGCCGATCAGCACCGCGTCGTAGTCGTAGATCTCGTACACCGACCCGCCCAGCCCCGGCCGCTCGACCATGCCGGCCAGCTCGCCCGCCCGCACCGTCAGGCCGGTCTCCTCGGCGACCTCCCGGGACACCGCCTGCGCGTCGCTCTCACCCGGTTCGACCCGGCCGCCGGGGATCGACCACCGCCCGACCGCGGGTGCGTGTCCGCGCTGCACCACCAGCAGCCGGCCGGCGCTGTCGAACACGATCGCGCCCACGCACCGCACCCTGCGCCCGACCGCACCGTCCACTGCCGCGCCGTTCACTGCCGCACCGTCCACTCCCCCAGTCTGGCCCGAGGAGTCCCCGCGCGGCGTTCCGGCCGGTCAGTCCGGCGGCTGCCAGGACTGCACGGCCCGGGCCGCGCGGGCAGCAACCGCCGCCGGAGTGGCCCGCATCAGCAGGGTCCGCAGCCGGACGGCGACCGGGCCGCGGGCCAGGGCCACCCGGCTCATCAGCGCCGAGCGTCGCACGATCGCGGCCGTGCGGCA
>CAZNCE010000374.1:0-1116 GCA_964571285.1 uncultured Nocardioidaceae bacterium
TTCGGGTTCAGGTTGCCAACAGCCGCTCCAGCGGCATCCAGACCCACCGACGTCCGGTCGTCGCTTCGTACTCGGCCGCGCGACTGATCTGATCCAGCACGGCAGGTGGACCCGGCCAACCCCGCTCGAGCAGCATCTGAGCGGTGGCTTGGACAAGCTGGGCCGGCTGACCCCACAGCTGCTGCTTGCGCGCGACCCCGATCCGCCACCCCTCGGCCAGGGTGATGGCCGCGCGACGCCGCCGATCATGCTCACGCTGTTCGGCAGAGTCGTGAGATTCTTCGCCATCGAACTCGGCGGCCACCAGCCATTCGGGCCACCCCATATCGAGGAAGCCGAGCAGCTGCCCATCTGGTCCGTACACGGGGATCTGGGTGGTGGGACGTGGCAACCCGGCATCGATGAACAACACCCGCTCTGCGCTCTCGGCGTACGACTGCGCACCGGGGTCACAAGCGGCCAGATTGGCGCGGAGGATGCGGCAGTTGCGGACTCCACGCAGCAGGCGGGCACGGTCCCAGATCTCTCCCAGCTCGAACCGCCGCGCATTCAAGAACGCATCGCCGGCCGCCACGGCGGTCTCCCTGGGCGAATACCGAACCAAGTCGCACGCGGTCCGAAGATCGCTGGTTCGGGGCACGCCGTGTTGGACCACGATGTCGTCGTCGGGCACAGACGCTTGCCGACCGCGCCATTCCGGGCGTCGTGGGTGCGTGACCGCATCCGGGATGATCAGCCGGGTCGGTCGGCAGCGCACGTCTTGGCCGGGCGGCAACATGTCGATACCGGCCAACCAGGCGGCCGTCTCGTCCGCGATCACTGCCTGCTCCGGCCGGAGCAGGTTCACCGCCCGGCACCGAGTCTCGAGGCAGTCCGGCACGGATGCATCCGCGTAGACGCCTCTGATGACCGGCCAGATCTCGCCCCGACGGAGGGCGCGGTTCAGCGAGGCGCGACTTCCGGCCCGGGAGTACCACTGGGCGCGGGTGAAGAGGTCCATGCCGCCAGCGTTGCCGAGATGCCGGTATGCGCGTCGCCGTCATCCACAGGCTCGACTCAGACCACGTGTACCGGAGCGCGGGGTCGGCGCGAACAGGGGTACGCCCACGTGTACCG
>CAZNCE010000375.1:0-1114 GCA_964571285.1 uncultured Nocardioidaceae bacterium
GAACGGGAACACCCGCTGCCCGACGACGTGGAACATCAGCTCGGGCTTGAGGTCCTTGAAGTGCGACCAGCGCAGGTCCGCCTGGCCGGGCCGGTAGATCGGGTTCTCGATGGGCTTGCCGGTGCGGTTCGCCCTGTTCTCGTCCAGGGTCTGCAGGTCGTCCAGCCGCAGGATGAACAGCAGGTAGGTGATCTGCTCCATGTACGAACTCCGAGCTTGCGTCACCGTTTGAAGCTGGCGGCCCAGCGATCTCCGTCACCGCTCGTAGCGATAGCGGGCCTGCAACACGACCACCTCGTCCCCGATGACCCGGTAGACCAGCCGGTGCTCGTCGGTGATGCGACGCGACCAAGCCCCCTCGATTCCGTACTTGAGTCGTTCGGGCTTTCCGATGCCGCCGCCCGGGTCCCGAAGGGCGTCGTCCAGCAGCCGATTGACTCGCGTGAGGATGGACCGGTCGGTGCGCTGCCAGTGCGTGTAGTCTTGCCAGCCCTGCGGCGTGAAGACCAGCCTCACTCGCGATCGAGCTCGTGCTCAGCGGTGTCTCCACGCTCGGCCGCTTCGGCGGCGTCCAACAGGCGCCGCGCATTCGCCGGCGACCGGAACAGGTAAGCCGTTTCCTGCCAGGCGGCATAGTCGTCGGCCGACATCAGGACGGCGTTGCCGCGTTTGGAGGTGATCTCGACGGCGGACCGGTCGTCGTTCACCTGCTCGATCAGCGGGAACAGCGAGCGGCGCGCCTCGCTTGCGGTCAGTGCCATGCGACCTCCTTCTTTGGTACCAGATACTGTACCAGTGTCGTCGGGCCCCGGTGGGGAATCAGATCGTTCCCGCGATCTCGACGGGACCAGCGAACGATGGCGGCGGTTCGCTTTCCGTCTGCAGCACCGTCGGCGCTCGGGCGATCAACCCACGGGTGGATTATCCGTGCCGGCGAGCGACGCTTCTTCACCCGACCCGAGTCTCAGGCTGCTGAGCAGCGTGGGCACCCGACGCTGCAAGGCGGTGAACACGAGCTGGTCATCGACCCGGGCTCGCTCTTGATCGTGGGACCGCGCAATGAGGTTGCGCATCCGGCCGATGGCGACCCAGTCGACCTCTGGGTGCTGCTCCT
>CAZNCE010000376.1:0-1112 GCA_964571285.1 uncultured Nocardioidaceae bacterium
CAGCTGCACCCGTGCCGACATGCCCTCCGATCTCCGCAACTTCGAAGACCTCTCGACGAATTGCACCAACCCGCCCACCGAGCCGATCACATTCACGCTCGGGAAGCCCGACGGCAGCACGGCAACCGAGACGACGGAAGCCGGCGATACAGGCAACGAGGTCATCTTCTCCGGCCTGCCCGACGGCGACTACACCGTATTCAGCGATGTCCCGCTCGATGCCGGGGCCGACTATCTCTTCTGCGAATTCAATGACCGGCCGCTGTACCAGAAGGACTTCAACACCGAAGGCGTGACGACGTTCACCAACCTCCTCGGCGAGACCATCGAATGCAGCTGGTTTGTCGTCTACGCCGGGGACCAGGCTGAGCCGACCCCGACGACACCGGCCCAGCCAACCGAACCCAGCCAGGAGCAAGCCCGGATCGCGGTCCAGCTCCTCACCTGCCCGGTGGATTACGATGTCGCGGCCAACGGCGAGACCGGCACGGCCTTCGCCGCCAATTGCGTCGAACCGGCCGGGAATGTCGCCATGACACTCACCGGCACGTCAGGCCAGCCGGTTGAGATATCGACCGCCGGCGACGGCACGGCCGTCTTCTCCGGACTCGCCCCGGATACCTACACACTGGCCGCCAATGTGCCGCAGGAATTCGCGTCCGAATACCTCTTCTGCATGGCCGGCGACGGCGTTGAATACCAGAAGGACATCAACGACCAGGGCGCGACAACCTTCCAGAACGTCGAAACCGAGCAACTCGACTGCGCCTGGTACATCGTTCCCGAATCCCAGCGCGGAGATGAGACCGGCGCCACCGTCACGGTTCACCTCTCGGCCTGTCCCGAGGGATACGCTGGTGACCAGATCTACAACGATTGCCATGACAACGGCGTCGCGGATATGGATTACACGCTCACCGGCCCGAATGGTGAGGTAACAGCGACTACCACCATCCCCGCCGATCCCGGCCCCGGCGTCGCGACGTTCACGAAGCTCCCCGCCGGCGAGTACACGCTGGCTGGCGGCCCGCCGCTGGATGCTGGCGCGGTCAAGCTTTACTGCACCGACCCGGCTACTGGCGCCGCGGTTGACGCATCCATGGACGGTGGCA
>CAZNCE010000377.1:0-1086 GCA_964571285.1 uncultured Nocardioidaceae bacterium
AGCACAACGAGGCCAACGGGGAGGACGGGCGCGACGGCGCGGACGACAACCGGTCCTGGAACTGCGGTGCCGAGGGCCCCACCGACGACGAGGGCGTGCTGGCGTTGCGGGCCCGACAGCAGCGCAACTTTCTGGCGACCCTGCTGCTGAGCCAGGGCGTGCCGATGATCAGCCACGGCGACGAGCTGGGGCGCACCCAGCAGGGCAACAACAACGCCTACTGCCAGGATTCGGAGCTGACCTGGATCGACTGGGAGCACGCCGATACCGCGCTGCTGGAGTTCACCACGGCGGTGGCCAGGCTGCGCCGGCAGCACCCGACGTTCCGGCGCCGGCGGTTCTTCGACGGCCGACCGGTGGCCCGCGGCGAGGGCGAGCCGCTGCCGGACATCGTGTGGATGACGCCCGCCGGCGAGGTGATGACGCAGCAGGACTGGAGCGCCGCCTTCGGCCGGTCGGTGGCGGTCTACCTGAACGGCAACGGGATCCGCGGCACCGACGAGCGCGGCCAGCCGGTGGTGGACGCCTCGTTCCTGCTGCTGTTCAACGCGCACCACGAGGACCTGCAGTTCGCGCTGCCGCCGGAGGAGTTCGGCCCGGCCTGGCAGATGGTCATCGACACCTCCGGGATCAGCGGTGACGGGGCTCCGCTGGCGGCCGGCGGGTCCCTGACGGTCACGGCGCGCGGCACGGTGGTGCTGATGGGCACCGACGGCGTCGAGCCGGCCGAGCCGGAGGTCGCTCCGGCCGCGGCGGTGCCGGAGGCTCTGGTCCCCACCACTGCCGGCATCCCGGTGGTCGGCGGCAACGGCTCCGGCGGCTGACCCGGTGACGGCGCCCCGGTCCACGTACCGGCTGCAGGTGAACGGTGCGTTGCCCCTGCAGGACGCCGCCCGGCTGGTGGGCTACCTGAGCCGGCTCGGCGCCGACTGGGTGTACTGCTCTCCCCTGCTGCAGGCCGAGCCCGGCTCGGATCACGGCTACGACGTGGTCGACCACTCCCGCACCGACGCGGCGCGCGGCGGCCGGGCCGGCCTGGCCGACCTGGCGGCGGCGGCGCGCGGCGCGGGGCTCGGGGTGCTGGTG
>CAZNCE010000378.1:0-1065 GCA_964571285.1 uncultured Nocardioidaceae bacterium
TCCACCCCGACCACGGTGTGCCCGCGGCGAGCCAGCTCTCCGCCGACCCGCCCGGGACCGCAGCCGGCGTCCCGGATGCGCGCCCGGCGCGGCGCCAGGGCGTCGACCAGCCGCGCCTCGCCGGCCAGATCGTGCCCGGCGGCGGCCATGTCGCGGAAGCGCTGCACGTACCAGGTGGAGTGCTCGGGGTTCTGCTCGACGCGGCGGGTCCACAGGCTCTTCTCGACCATGGCGGGCATTGTTCCGGACCCTCTCCAGCCCCCGGGTCGTGGGTCTGACGACGCGCCCTGGCGCGTGCTGGCACCCACGACTCCGGCCGTGCGGCGGGCGATACGGTGACGAGCGTGCGCAGCCTGCAGCAGATCGACGACTGGCCGGTGCCGCACGCCGCTGCGGCAGTGGTGACGGCCGGCGGCGTGGCGGGCACCCGCGGCGAGGTCGACCGGGTGTTCCCGCTCGCGTCGGTGACCAAGCTGCTGTCCGCCCACGCGGTGCTGCTGGCCGTCGAGGAGGGCGTGCTGGAACTGGACGATCCGGCCGGCCCGCCGGGCGCGACGGTGCGGCACCTGCTGGCGCACGCCTCCGGGCTGGCGTTCAACGACGAGCAGGTGCAGGCCACACCCGGGAGCCGGCGCATCTACTCGAACACCGGCTACGCGGTGCTCGGCGACCTGGTCGCGCAGCGCTCCGGATTCGCCTTCCCCGACTACCTGGCCGAGGCGGTGACGGCGCCCCTGGGCATGGCCGACACGGTGCTGGCCGGTCCCGCCGGACACGGCGGGCGATCCACCGTCACCGACCTGGCCGCCTTCGCCCGGCAGCTGCTCGCCCCAACGCTGCTGGCGCCGCAAACCCATGCCGCCGCCACCACTGTCGCGTTTCCGGGCCTGTCCGGCGTGCTGCCCGGCTACGGCGTGCAGCGGCCCAACGACTGGGGACTCGGACCGGAGATCCGCGGCGCCAAGAGCCCGCACTGGACCGGCGGGCGCAACTCGCCGCGCACCGTGGGGCACTTCGGCCAGTCCGGCACCTTCTGCTGGGCCGACCCGGACGCCGGGGTGGCGC
>CAZNCE010000379.1:0-1063 GCA_964571285.1 uncultured Nocardioidaceae bacterium
TGGCGGCACGGTGACGGTGAAGGAGGCGGAGCTGGCCAGGCTGATGCTGGTCTGCGGTGGCAGGGAGACGCTGGGGTGCGTCGTTGGAGTCGTCGGCGTGGACTGAGCCGTTCCCTGCTTGGTGGACGGCGGCGTGCTGGTAGCACTGGCTGTCGAGTCGCTTCCTGTCGCGACACTGCTGCGAATCGTCGCATCGGACGAGCGCGTGTTGACGGGCCCGCTGGTGCTCGAGCCATCGGCCGCGCCATCGGACGTGCTGGGGGAACCGTGGCCGGAGGCATCGCTGACCGAGGCGCTGGAGGAGTCAGTGTGATCCGGCGCCTGTGCGGTGCCGGACGAGACGGACGATCCGGCGGTGTCCGTTGCACCCGACGTCGACGGGTCGGCACTGCCCCGGACGGCGACTGTCGGGTTGACCGTGACCGAGGGAGAACCCAGCACTTTGGGTGCCGTCCCGTCGCTGGAGCACGACGCGACCAAGGCCATCATGGCGATCATCACCGGAACCGCCAGATGGTTGCGGGTGTCCCTGAGATGGCGTCCGGTGGGGCATGCCGTCATCGCTGGTCGGAGGTTGCGTGAGTCATGATCTTCTGACCGACGAGTGTCGGCGAGAGGTCACCACAACGGAGCACCGTGTTCGGTATGTACACGACTCAGCCACCGTGTTCGTGGACGACTGGACCGTTGAGCTCGATAGTGAGCGCATCCGAGCAGCAGGTGTCCCAGAGCCGGCCGCGTTGAGGATCGTGGCCGTTCCAGGCTGGCCCGGGGTCGAGCTGCGGATAGGCCTTGTAGTAGCAAGGATCCGGTCCGGGAACCGACCGGCCGGGGTAATAGGTGGCGTGCTGCGAAGGCATCAAAGGGTCCGCGCCACTGATTGTCAGCTTCCACGCACACCCAGTGTCAAACACGCAATCAAACGTCGACTTTGCGGCCGCGAGAATCGGAAAGCATGTAAGCAACGTCCGTGCCAGGATGAATACGGTGCCGAGTGGCCGGCGAGTCAACATTGTTCGTTCCGACGTGAATCTGACCGGGCAAACTTCCAAACGTTGCCAAT
>CAZNCE010000380.1:0-1056 GCA_964571285.1 uncultured Nocardioidaceae bacterium
GGCATGACTAGCTCGCTCGCGAGCTGCTCTGGCTGGCGAGACGAGCTGATCCTGTTCTGTTAGGCGGTGATCGCAGTGCCGGCGGGTTGGTTCTTCAGGTGCCGTTCCGGGTCGTAGGTGGTGTGGTCGATCCAGCAGCGCCACAGGATGCGTGTCCAGCGGGCGCCGACGCCGCGCAGCGCGCGGTTGTGCAACTGGCCGCGATCCCGGGCCTGTTGGTAGGCATCGTGGGCCCAATCGTTCTCGCGCACCGCGACGAACGCCCACCAGTCGATGGCGTGGCGCATCCGCTTGTTCGCCGCGTAGCGGAATCGGACCGTTCGGGAGCGTCCGCTGGAGCGGGTCACCGGCGCTGTGCCGGTCTCGGCGAGGAGCACGTCGGCGGTGGGGAACCGTCCGCGGTCTTCACCCATCTCGGCAAGCATGATGGCGGCGGTGACTTCACCCATGCCAGGGAAGCTGAGGAAGATCGCCGCGTCCGGGTGCTCGGTCAGTCGTTCGCGGATCCGCTTGGTGATCGCGCGGACTTGGGTGTTGAGCAGCTCGAGCTGGTCGACGAACAACGCTGCGGTGAACGTCTTGCCAGCGGTGGTGCCGGCTGAGGCCGACAGCAGGTTGGTCCGCAGCCGCTCGACCAGCAGCTCGGGTCGGGCCCGGCCGGAATAGCCATGCCGGGCGCAGAACGCCGCCATTCGCGCAGCACCGACCCGGCCGGCCTGGACCGGTGTCGGGTAGTCACGCAGGAACGCCAGGGTGATGTCACGGTCCAGGCTGGAGAACAGGTGCAGCACGCCAGGGTGGTAGGCCAGCACAATCGCCCGCAGCTGGTTCTCCACGTCGCGCTGGTTCCAGATCAGCCTCTCCCGGTCCCGGGTGAGCGCCCGGAGCTCGGCCAGCAGCGGCGAGGGCACCGCAAGTGAGCGCCAATGCCGGTGCTCGTGGCGCAGCGAGTCGGCGAGCACGAACGCATCGAAGGCATCGGACTTGCTCGGCGCCAGCCGGTATCGCTCACGCGCCCGGGCCGACATCTTCGGCGACACGCAGAACAGCCGATGG
>CAZNCE010000381.1:0-1053 GCA_964571285.1 uncultured Nocardioidaceae bacterium
ACGGGCGCCTGCGGCTTGGGTGTGCCAGGGGTCGTGCGCAACCACGGTGCACGTATCTTCTCGGCCATCAGCACGCGGCGCGGATACGAGATTCACCTCCGGCTCTATCTTTGAGCCCGCGATCGGGTCTTTGCGTCTCTCGGAGCTGCGGCCGCACCATATCGATCGGATGTACAGCGACCTGCTCGCCGGCCCCGGCGGCAATGCCTCGCCGGCCACGGTGCGGCACCTGCACGCGACCCTCCGATCGGCCCTGAACACCGCTGTAAAGCGGCGCCTCGTGCCGTGGAATCCGGCCCAGCACGTCGAGTTGCCCGCGCACGCTCGCCCGGCCACGCAGGTCTGGACCCCGCAGCAGCTGGGTGCGTTCCTAAACTCCATCGCCGATCACCGGCTCTCCGCCTTCTTCCACTTGATCTCCTTCGCCGGGCTGCGTCGAGGGGAGGCGCTGGGGCTCGCGTGGGACGACGTCGATTTCGACCGCCGCACCAACCGGGTCCGCCGGCAGTTGGTCGACGCCGGGCAGCGCGCGTATCTCGGAGAGCCGAAGACCCGCAGCGGTACGCGTCATGTTCCGTTGGACGACTACACGGTCGAGGTGCTACGGGTGCACGCCGATCACCAGCGGGTCGAGCACGAGCAGTGGGGCAGCGGGTGGCACGGGACCGGCCTGGCCTTCACCAGGGAGGATGGGAGCCCGTTCAGGCCCGAGTACCTCACGCACCTGTTCAACAGGCTCGTCCAGAGCAGCGGCCTCCCCCGCATTTGATTGCACGACCTACGTCAGACGAACGCGAGCCTCGCGCTGGCAGCTGGGGTTCCCATGAAGGTCGTGAGTGACCGCCTAGGTCACAGTTCGACGGCGATCACTTCCGATCTGTATACCCACGTGATCCCGGCGGTCGCCCAAGAGGCGGCCGACAGCCTGGCGGCCCTCATTCCCCTGCACGTCCAAGGAAAGCCGGTGCTCGCTAGACCGTCGTCTAGCGAGAGTCGCCATGGAGAGGATGAGTAAGCGATGCGCAACAGCGTTCCCGCAGGTCAGACAGGGAG
>CAZNCE010000382.1:0-1044 GCA_964571285.1 uncultured Nocardioidaceae bacterium
GATCAGGGTCAGCTGCGCGCGGGCGGCGAGATCCTCGATCAGACCGAGGATCTGGGCGCGGATCGTCACATCCAGCGCCGAGGTGGCCTCGTCGGCGATCAGGATCCGGGGACCGGGGGCGATCGCCCGCGCGATGGAGATCCGCTGGCGTTGCCCACCGGAAAACTGGTGCGGGAATCGCCGCGCGGCATCGGCATCCAGCCCGACGTCCTGCAGCGCCTTGCGGACCGTGGCGGCAATGTTCGGGCGCCGCAGCACCCGCAGCGGCTCGGCCACGATGCTGCCCACGCGCATCCGCGGGTCCAGCGATCCCATCGGATCCTGGAAGACGATCTGCATGATGCGCCGCAGGAACCGCAGATCCTTCTCCCGGCGGCCGGCGATGTCGGTGCCCTCCACCAGGATTCGGCCCGACGTGGGGTGGTCCAGTGCCGCGATCAGGCGCATCAGGGTGGTCTTGCCCGACCCGGATTCGCCGACCACACCGAACCGGGAGCGCTGCGGGATGGCCAGCGACACGTCGGTCAGGGCGTCCACGCCGCCCGGGGATCGGAACGGTGAGGTGCGACCGCGCTGGAAGTGCCGCCCCACGCCGATCAGTTCGACGGCCGGGACCGAGGGATCCGGCGGCGCGCTGCCGGCCTCGGACTGCCGGGTCGCAACGTCCGTCATGGCTGACCCCCCACCGCAGGCTCGTCGGGCACGTCCAGCGTGAGATCGGCATCCGCGAGCAGCTGCCGGGTGTGCTCGTGCTCCGGTTCGGTGAGCACCCGCACCACCGGGCCGCGTTCCACCACCCTGCCCTGCCACATCACCAGCAGGTAGTCGCAGACCGACGCGACCACCGCCAGATCGTGCGAGACGAACAGCAGCGCGGAGCCCAGCGCCGTGGCGCGCTCGTCGATCAGTGCCAGCACTCGGGCCTGCACGCTCACGTCCAGGGCGGTGGTGGGCTCGTCACAGATCAGCAGTTCCGGGCTGTTCGCCATGGCGATCGCCAGCACCACGCGCTGGCGCTGGCCACCGGAGAGCTGGTGCGGGTAC
>CAZNCE010000383.1:0-1042 GCA_964571285.1 uncultured Nocardioidaceae bacterium
CCGGGTGTACTCGCCCTTCACATCCCCCGCCACCAGGGTGCGGACCCCGAACGGCACCAACCTGAGTGCCAGGGCTTTGACGTTGGCGGACTTGCCGGAGCCGGGGATGCCGGTGACCAGCACGTTCGGGTTGGACACGATCTGGTGCAGCACCCACGCCGCCGGGTGCGCGGTGAACGCCTGCATCGTCAACGTGTGATAGCCCATATACGCGCCCAGCGGCGGGAGGGTGGTGCCGTGCAGGAACGGATACAACCCACCCGCCTGCCCCGTGTCCGCCCGGAACACCGCCGGCACCGCTTCGTTCGCCGCCCGCCCCGCATAGGGCTGGCGGCGGCCCAGCCGCGGCGGCACCACCACCCGCCCCCACCCCGACCGCTCCTCGACCGGCGCCGGCTCACGTCCGCTGGGTGGCGGCGTGTCGGGGGGTTGGAGGTCGGCCCACCGCAGCTCGACCAGCTCCCCATCCACGCCCTGCCGGCGTCGACTGGTGGCCGGTCGGGCGCGGTCCAGCAGACTCATTCCGATCCCCTCGTAGTCAGGTGGGGCATCACAGCGGGTGGCGGCGGTGGGGGAGGCCTTGGCCGAGGGGGAGGCAGCAGGCGGCGAACCCGGCGTCTTGGGCGCCCCACAGCCGCCGGATTTCCAACCGGGCCATGGCGGCGTCGGCCTCCAGCTCCGCACACGCGTCGTCGAGCTGGTCGAGGCTGGTGACGGTGACGGCGACCAGGCCGGTGAACCGGACGATGCCGTGCCCGGCGGCGCGGGCGTCGTCTTGGGCGTCGGCCCGCCCCAGCTCGCGGAGCTCGTCGGCGGAGTCGACCCGGCCGGTGCGGCGGCGCAGCGCGATCAGGGTCTGGCGTTTGGTGCGGTCCCGGGACAGCTCCCGCTCCGCCCGCCTGGGCCCCAGCGGCTCGGCCACCAGAGCGAAAGAGCGGCGGGTGTTGGCCGTGGGTTTGACCAGCGGCTGCAGGATCGTGGCCGGCACCAGGGCGCGGGGCCAGTCCCGGATCTGGTAGGTGACCGTCCACGCCCCGTCATG
>CAZNCE010000384.1:0-1042 GCA_964571285.1 uncultured Nocardioidaceae bacterium
AGGGATATGAGTACACCGTGTGGTGGACCTGCGACAGCCTGGGCTGGCAGGGGGCGACGGCGGAAGAGGTGCTGGAACGATGCGGGCCGGATTCCGATCTTGGCGGTCCGGGCGGAATCATCCTGATGCATGTGACGCAGGAAGAGGATTACGAGGCGTTGCAGATGCTGGTCGATGCATATCGTGCGGATGGGTATGATTTCGTGACGATCGAGCAATTAATCCAGCCGTAAGCGACGAGATAAAAGTCGATAGCGAGCATCGCCCGTACAGCCGGCCCTTGTGGCCGGCTTTTTCGTGGTGAACTCTTCATCCCTCGCGTTCGTCCAGGGTGATGGTGGCGTTCGTGTGCGGAGAGTTTGTTACCCCGCGTGTTCTTTCAGGAAGGGAATCGCGGCGGCGAGGAATGCGTCCTTCGAGGACCGGTGCAACGTGTGGCTGCCGCCGGGAATGCGGATGGTTTGCGCGTTCGGGAGACGGCTGGGTAGGGATACGATGTCCTCGGGCTGCACCATGCCACCGGTTTCCAGGTCGCCATGAATGAGGAGGGTTGGCGACTGGACACCTTCGATCTCACTGATGCGATCGGCGCCCTCGTGGGCGAGGGAATCATCCATGAGTTCCTGGAATACCGCACGCTTGGTGTTCGTCATCGCATATGCGCGGGATTCGACGATCTCGCGGGGCCATTCCGGGTTTTCCTGGGCGTACCATGCGACCAGCTCGTGGTAGGGCATCGCATTCAATTGCAGCCAGCCTTCGAAAGCGGGACGGAACTCCTCTCCGCTGCGAAGTGGTGAGTCCTCGATGACGAGCGCTCTCGCCTGCGCCGGATGCTTCGCTGCCCACCACAGGGTGAGGATGCCACCAAGGGAATGCCCGATCATTAACGGGTTGGTCATATCCAGATCGACGAGAAGGTGCTCGATATCGCCGATGTAATCTCCATAGAGATAACCGGATTCCGGCTTGCCGGACTCACCGTGACCGCGCAGGTCGAAGGTGACGGGGGAGAAATCCCGCGCGAGGTCGTCGATCACCG
>CAZNCE010000385.1:0-1034 GCA_964571285.1 uncultured Nocardioidaceae bacterium
ATGGCATCCGGGCCAGGTCTGCGCCCGCCGCGTGGTCAGCAGGCCGCGTGGTCAGGACACGGTGATCGTGACGACGTTGGAGGTCTTGCCGCCGCCGACCACCCGCAGCTTGTTGGGTCCGGGCTGGCCCAATGCCACATAGGTGTCGAAATGCTTGCCGTCGACGGTCGCCGACGTGGGGAAGTCGACCCAGCGGCCACCCTCCTTGCGCTGCACCTGCAGCACCGTGCCATCGCCACCGGGGTACGAGCCGGACAGCGTCACCCGTTGCATCGACCCGGTGGACTTGCTGCCCGCGGACAGCGTGATGCCCTTGGCGTCGGCTTTGTCGTCCTTCTTGTCCTTCTTCTTTTCCTGCTTCTTCTTGTCCTGGTCCCCGTCGTCTTCCCCGGACTGCCCGTCGTCGGCGGCGTCGGTCGAGTCCGCGGTGGGGTCCCCGCTGGCGTCTCCGGCCGATTCGGTTGCCGGCGTCTTCGTCGGGACCAGTTTGGGCTGCGGCAGCGAACTGGGCTGCTCGGTCGCCTCGGTGGCGTGCGAAGCAGTGTCTTGGCCGTCGCCCCCGTCCAGGCCGGCCATCCGCAGCACCAGCGTGGTCCCGAGGGCGATGACGACACCGATCACGACGGCGATCGCCGCGACGCTGAGAATCGCCTTGACGATTCTGCGCCGCATGCTGTCATCGGGCATCTGGTGTCTGCCTCTCACGCTGGTGTGGGTGGTTGCGTCCGACGGTCGCTGACAGACCCGTCCCTAGGGCCCGGACCGGGGTAGCGCCCCTCCCATGGTGCCAAACCCAGCGCCGAATTCCGATTCGACGCTCACCGCGACGGGCGCGGACGGGTGAGGTGTTCGACACCGAAGCCCTGTTGGTTCCCGGTCGCAGCCCGGCCAGCGTGGCGGGTTCGGCCCGGACAAAACGGACAGCGGTGCTCGCCAACGCGCCACGCTGAGCCGCCTGACCGCGCCAACCCGCCACGCTGAGCCGCCCGGCCGAGCGGTGTGGCTGGTGGTGCTGGCGTGGCTGGTGAGGCACA
>CAZNCE010000386.1:0-1027 GCA_964571285.1 uncultured Nocardioidaceae bacterium
GGGCGCAGGCCAGCATCGCCACCACGGTCTCGGGGATCATCGGCATGTAGATCGCCACCCGGTCGCCGGTGTGGACGCCCAGCTCGACCAGCGCGTTCGCGGCCCGACAGACCTCGTCCTTCAACTGGGCGTAGGTGATCTCACGGGTGTCGCCGGGCTCGCCCTCGAAGTAGTAGGCCACCCGGTCGCCGCGACCGGCTTCGACGTGGCGGTCCAGGCAGTTGTACGCGGCGTTCAGCTTGCCGCCGACGTACCACTTGGCGAACGGTTTGTTGCTCCAGTCGAGCACCTCGTCGAACGGTTCCGCCCAACTGACCATCTCGGCCTGCTTGCCCCAGAACGCGACCGGGTCCCGGTCCGCCTCGTCGTACGCGTCGGCCTTGACGTTGGCCCCCGCGGCCAGGTCGGCCGGTGGCTCGAACGTGCGTTCCTCGCGGAGCAGGTTGGACAGTGTCTCTTCGCTCATGCTTCCTCCAATGGGGCGCGGGGCGGGCGGAGCGGCGGACATCGGCCCGCTACCCCGATTCTCACTCCACCAGCCCTTGCGCGGTTAGGCAAGGGGTCGGTCAGCGCGGGCCCACCGGCAACACCGGCCGCTTGAACGTGAACGCGGTGACCCCGGCGAACGAGGCATACCATGCGGCCAGCGCGGTCAGGATGCCCACCCAGCCGCCGGCCTTGGCGATGCCCTCCGACGACGCGAACTCCCCGATCGCGAGCAGGAAGTACGTGATGGTCAGCAGCACGAACACCGCCAGCACCGCGTTGTTGACCCGGGTGGCGGCCACCGTCATGTAGAGCGTGAAGATGCCCCAGCAGATCAGGTACACGCCGACGCCCTGCGCGGCGTCCGAACCGGCGCCGGACAGGTCGGTGTGCCCGGTCAGCCACCAGAACGAGATCCAGAAGGCGCCGTAGGAACTGAACGCGGTGGCGCCGAAGGTGTTGCCCTTGGCGAACTCCCACATGCCTGCGCACAACTGCGCGAGGCCCCCGTAGGCCAGCGCGAGCCCGAACACGACCGGCT
>CAZNCE010000387.1:0-1001 GCA_964571285.1 uncultured Nocardioidaceae bacterium
AGGCTGAGGTCGCGCGGCTGACCGAGGCGCTCGACCGGGTGCGGGCGCTGCACCACGAGGTCACCATCGACGCCATCACTGGCGACTGTGCGGCCGAGGAATGCGACCACGACGACGGATGCCCGACAGGACCCCTCGCTGTCTGCGCCCACTGCTTCGACGAGATCGGGCTGGTCGCGGCTCCCTATCTGGGCGAGGACGGCTTCCCTGACAGCGTCCTGTGGCCCTGCCCGACGGTCCGCGCTCTCGACGGGAGCGACCAGTGAACGCCCGCGCCAGGGTCCGAATCACTCGATGCAGAGCCTGCCAACGGATGCGGCACTGGTTGTGGCGTTGCCACCGCTGCTCGCCTCATGAGGTCGAGATCGTGGCCGCTGCCGCACCCACCCAGCCCGAGGCGTTGGCGGCTGCCCTCGAACACCTCGCCACCCACCACCCCAAGGAGGACCAGTCATGACGCGCCGAGAGTTCATGCCGGTGGCGGTGCAGATCACCGGCACCGCCCGCGATTGGAGTTACGACTACCAGCCAACGGGCATCCGATACCCCCAGCGACTCGCGGCGATCTACGCCGGGATTCGCCACTTCGGTCACGACGACTTCCTGATCGCCATCATGCGCGAGGACGTGCTAGTCGGCATCGCGTGGCAGTTCGAGGACCGCTCCCGCGACGATCTCGCTGACGAGGCGCCAGAGATGGCCCGCCAACTCGGGCTACGCCTGCCAGCCGCCTTCGCCCACCTTCGTAACCACCAGGAGGAGAAATGAAACTCTCGACCATCTGGACCATTCCCGCGATGACCCTGCATGAACGATTGAGCCGCACCACAGAGTGTGCCGTCCGCGCCATCGCGCACCGTCTCCCGCGCCGACTCGCCTACTGGTCATTCATCGACACGGCGGCCCGGCACATCGGCCCGGACGACGTGGTGCCGGACGTGCGCGTCGTGGACGTGCTGTCTCGAGCCGACCGATGAGGCCCCTGGCTCGCGTGGCCCTCG